>DASCNF010000061.1:0-13177 GCA_036011345.1 Rhodospirillales bacterium
GTAATCGACGCGGGTGCGGAAATCGAAGCTGCCGAGGATGGGCGAGCCCGAGAGGATGAGGACGGACAGCCCCTTGAACTGTTCGACCAAGGCGTGGGCGATGGTGCGGCAGCGGCGCAGGTGGCCGAGACCGAAAGTGTCGTGGCTGTAGATTAGGAGGCGCGCGTCGTTCAGGCGTTCGACCATCGATCCCCCCTTTTTCCCCGCACTTAGTTTATTCGCCGGCGACGCCGATTCACCACGTACTATGCCATACCCCCCGGCGCCGTCAAAAGCGTTGTTTCGGCGCGCCGATGGCGCCCCCCGACCTACTTGTAGGGGTCGGCGGCGTCGCGCAGGCCGTCGCCGAAGAAGCTGAAGGTGAGGATGATGAGCACCACCGGCACCACTGGCAACATGAGCCAAGGATAGAGCGCCACCACGTTGATGTTCTGCGCCTCGTTGAGCAGCACCCCCCAACTGGTGATGGGCGGTCTGAGACCGAGGCCGAGAAAGCTCAGCGCCGTCTCCCCCAGCACCATGGTGGGGATGGACAGCGTCGCTGAGGCGATCAGGTGGCTCATGAACCCGGGCACCAGGTGGCGGCCGATGATGCGGGGCGTGCGCGCCCCCATGAGCTGGGCCGCCATGCAGTAGTCCTCCTCGCGCAGGGCCAGCAGCTTGGAGCGCACGCCGCGCGCCAGCCCCGTCCAGTCGAGTAGGCCGAGGATGATAGTGATTCCGAAAAAGATGAGAAGGGGGTTCCAGGTCACCGGCAGCACCGCGGAAAGTGCCATCCACAGCGGAATGTGGGGGAAGGACTGGAGGATCTCGATGAGCCGTTGCACGAGCAGGTCGAGCACCCCCCCATAGTAACCGGCCAGTCCCCCGATGACGATGCCAAGAACGAAGCTGATGGTGATGCCGAGAAGCCCGATGGTCAGGGATATGCGCGCCCCATAGATGATGCGGGACAACACGTCGCGGCCCAGCCGATCGGTGCCCAGCAGGAACATGGAGCCGCCCTCGGCGGCGCAGGCCAGGTGCAGGTTCCCCCGGGCGACGCCCCAGAATCTGTAGGGGTCCCCCCGGCAGAAGAAGCGGACCGGGTAAATCTCGGCATTGTTCTCGGTGTATTCGCGGCGCAGGTTCTTAAAATTGAGGCGATAGTTGGTGCCGTACACGAAGGGCCCGATGAATTCGCCTTCGTGGAAGAGGTGAACGGACTGGGGCGGCGCGTAAATGAATTCGGTGTGCCGCGAGTGCAGGTTGTAGGGCGCCAAGAACTCGCTGATCAGCACCGAAGCATACATGAGGAGCAGAAAGACGCCGCAGGCGACCCCGAGGCGGTGGCGCTTGAACTTCCACCACATGAGCTGCCACTGAGAAGCCAGATAGTAGTTCTCTTGATCGGGCGACAGCGGCTCGATCGAATAGGGATCGAAGGGATGCTCGGAGACCCAGTGCCGAAGCGTGCCGGCGTTTGCTTCCGGGAGCGTCATCGCGTCGTTCCCCCTTGCAAGCGGATGCGCGGGTCGAGGGCGGCCAGCGCCAGGTCGGAAAGCAGCACGCCAATCACCGTGAGCACGGCCAGGAACATGAGGAAAGAGCCAGCCAGGTACATGTCCTGGCTTTGCAGGGCGGCGAGAAGGACGGGCCCGGTGGTGGGAAGAGACAAGACGATGGCGACGAGCGCGGTTCCTGAGAAGACGGAGGGAAGGATGCTGCCAATATCGGAAATGAAGAAGTTGAGCGCCATGCGCAGCGGATACTTGACGAGCGCCCGGAAGGGGTGCAGCCCCTTGGCGCGCGCCGTGATCACGTACTGCTTTTCCAATTCGTCGAGAAGGTTAGCACGCAGGCGGCGGATCATCGCCGCCGTGCCCGACGTGCCGACGACGACGACCGGAATCCACAGGTGCTCGAGGACCGATCGTGCCTTGGCCCAAGTCCACGGCTGGTTCAGGTACTGGGGATCCATGAGGCCGCCGATCGACGTCCCGAACCACACGTTGGCGAAGTAAAGTAACACTAACGCCAGCAGGAAGTTGGGGGTAGCCAGGCCGAGAAGGCCGATGAAGGTCAGGCCGTAATCGCCCCAGCTGTACTGGTGGGTCGCCGAATAGACGCCAATGGGGAAGGCGATGATCCACGTGAACAGGACCGTGAAGAAGGAAACGACCGTCGTCAGGAACAACTTGTCGCCGATCACATCGCGCACTGGCAGGCGGTATTCGAAGGAATAGCCGAAGTCGCCCTGCGCCATGCCCCACACCCAGTGGACGTAACGCTCGTGCATCGGTTTGTCGAAGCCGTACTCCTGGCGCAGGAACTCAATCCGCTTGGGGTCGATGGATTCGCCCTGGCTTTGCAGCTCGGCGACGTAGCTCTCCAGGTAGTCGCCGGGAGGCAGCTCGATGATGGCGAAGACGAGCACGCTGATGGCGAGCAGCGTTGGAATCATGATGAGCAGGCGGCGAAAGATATATCCGAGCATGGCTGTTCCTGTTGAGCGCGGCGGCTCCCGCCGTCGCGTTATCCTTTCCGAGTTTCCACCGCTTTCGGCGCCGTCACTTGGCGCCCTCCGTGAACCAGAAGGTGTCCGGCCTGTAAATGCCGAAATAGGAGCCCGGGTCCCAATTGTAGATTCCCTCTTCGGGCACGTTTCGCAAGCGGTTATTGACGACGACCGGTTGCAGGGTGCCGTTGACGATACCGATGGTGAAGACCTGATCGGCGTGGATCTCCAGGATGCGGCGCCAGATGCGCCCCTGTTCCGCCGCCTCGCCGGCGCGCCGCCAAGCATCGTTCAAGCTCATCAGCTCCTGGGCGACGACCATGTCGGCGGCCTCGCCCGTCCTGCCGCTGGTCTCCACGTGTTGTCCCCATTTCGGCCACTGTAGCTGGTGCTGGTTGGAGGGGACGAATTCCTCCGGGCTCATGTTGGCCGCGGGGACCCCGTTGGTGATCCCCGACCATACGGACATGACCGTTTGTCCGGAAAAAATGCGCTTGCGGAACACCTCGCGCTGGGAGGGCCGGGTGAACAGCTTGATTCCGACGCCCTTCCAGGAATCGGCGATGAGTTCCAAGACGTCCGTTTCCTCCGTACTTTCGCCGGCCGTCTCGACGACGACCTCGAGGAGACGCCCGTCGGGCAGCAGGCGTGTGCCGTCATCGTCGCGCTTGCCGAGGCCGACCGAGTCGAGAAGGGCGTCGGCGCGGTGGGGGTCGTATTCGGCCCACGTCCGCTGGTAGGATTTCCGGAAAAGCGGGCTCTTGGGCAGGATCGTGTTGTTGCCCTCGCGCGCCAAGCCGAAATAGACGACCTGGTTGATCTCGTGGCGGTCGATGGCCAGCGACAGGGCGCGGCGGAAGCGGACGTCGCGCAAGAGCCTTCTCCACACCGGGTCCTCGACGTTGAGATTGGGATAGAGCGCCAGTTGCGCACCCGTCACGGTACGCCACAGGCGCACGGCGAAATCGTTGCGCTTCTCGCTTTCCTTGAGGAAGGTGTAATGGTCGAAGCGGATGTAGCGTGCCTGCAGGTCCGATTCCCCGCTCCCGGTTTTGGCCGGGATGATCTTGTTGGTGGCGATCTGGATGACGACCTCGTCGATGTAGGGGAGCTGGCGTCCCGCCGCGTCAACGCGATGGTAGTAGGGGTTGCGCCTGAAGACGAAGCGCTCGGTCGGCGGCGGCGTGGTCAGCCTCCACGGCTGCAGGGTCGGAAGGTCCGGGTTGTCGAAGCGGTACTGGCGATCCTTGCTGTGGTGCAGGCTTGCCCAGTTTCGCTTCTTCGCCGCCTTGGCGCGGCGCTCCAATTCGCCAGAATCCACGTAGCGCGAGTGAAACCGTTTCAGGTAGTGGGCCGGCCGGTAGATGTAGAGCGGCGACGGCGCCGCCAGCGCCGGCACGAAATAGGGGTTGGGCCGGAACCAAGTGTAGCGCACCGTGGTCTCGTCGACGATCTCGAAACGCGGTGCCTCGCCGTCCACCAGGAGCTGCGTCTGCAGGCCGAAGGGCGCCAAGCCCTTGTCATTGGCCACGTCCTCCCAGTAATAGCGGAAGTCCTCGGCGGTGAAGGGATGGCCGTCCGACCACCGGTGGCCCTTCCTCAAGTGCAGGGTGAACTCGCGGTTGCCGCGCACCTCGAGGCGCTCCAGGATGTCGGGGACAATCTCCAGTTCCGCGTTGTACGCGGCGAGGCGCGCGTAGCCGTAGACCGTCATCATGCGCACGTCCTTGGGCTTGGCCATCAGTAACTTGAGGACGCCGCCGTAGCGCCCCGGGCTCAGGCCGTTGCCGTTCATGGGAACGACCATGGGCCGCACCGGCAAGCGCTTGGCAAGCGGCGACAGGCTCCCCGAACTCACCCGCGCGCCGAGGACCGGCGGTTCCGCGGGCGCCGCTCCGGCCGTCTGCGCCTTGGCGAGCAAGGCGCCGCAATATGCCGAAGCGAGGATGATGAAAGCCGCCCACGGGATTATTGCGCGTCGTCGGGCAATCACGGCCTGAGTTCCCCCGCGTCGGCGTTACCATCGGCAAGCACCCGATGCCCGTCGCCGAGTTCCACGTAGTCGAGAGCGGTCGTCCCATCGGTGCAGAACGGCTTCGGCCATGCTGCCGGATCGGAGGAGCGGCCGGCGCTGAGTACCTCGAAATCCAACATGCGCCCGAGGTCCGGATAGGGCACGGCGGCGAACAACGCCCGGGTATAGGGATGGATGGGGTTCCGAAAGAGAATTTCGCGGGGCGCCATTTCGACCAGCCGTCCGCCACACATGACGGCGATGCGGTCAGCGATGTAGTCGACGACGGCCAGGTTGTGCGAAATGAACAGATAGGTGAGGTCGAGCTCTGATTGCAGCTCTTTCAAGAGGTTGAGCAATTGCGCCTGGATCGAGACGTCGAGCGCCGACACCGGCTCGTCACAGATCAGGACGTCCGGCTTGAGCGCCAGCGCCCGCGCCACGCCGATGCGCTGGCGCTGGCCGCCCGAAAAGCTGTGGGGGTAGCGGTTGAGGAAGCGCGGGTCGAGGCCGACCAAGCGCATCAGCTCTTTGACCATGTCGGCCTGCGACTCGGCGTCGCCGACCCTGTGGATGACCAGGGGCTCGCGGACGATGTCGAACACGGTCATGCGCGGGTTCAAGGAACCGTATGGATCCTGGAAGACCATCTGAATTCTCTCGCGGTAGGGCCGGAGCGCCTTCTGGTTCAAGCCCACCAAATCGACGACGTTGCCCCGGTCGTTCAACAGCACGCGTCCCACGTCGGGGATCACGGCGCGCATGATGATGCGGCTGAGCGTGGTCTTGCCGCAGCCGCTCTCGCCGACCAGGCCGAAGCACTCGCCGCGCCGGATGTCGAAGCTGACGCCGTCGACGGCGGTGACGTGGTTTTCGGTGCTCGCCTTGAAGAAATTGGTTTTGCGGGTGTGGAAGCTCTTGCGTACGCCCTCCACCGCGAGCATGGGGCCGGCGTCGTCGGCGCCGGCCGGCCACGGCTCCTTGGCCGCCATCATGGGGCCCGACTGGTGGTCGATCTCGCGAAGAGGCACCAGGCGCTCGCCGGACTTCATGTTGAAGTGGGGAACGGCCTTGAGCAAGGCCTTCAGATAGGGATGGCTGGGGCGATTGAAAATATCCTCGGCGGTGCCGCTTTCCATGATGCGGCCCTGGTAGATGACGACGACTTCCTCGGCTACGTTGGCCACCACGCCGAGGTCGTGGGTGATCATCAGGATCGCCATGCCGAGCTCGCCCTGCAGGTCCTTGATGAGCTTCAGGATCTGCGCCTGAATGGTGACGTCGAGGGCGGTGGTTGGCTCGTCGGCGATCAGCAGCGCCGGGCGACAGATCAGGGCCATGGCGATCATGGCGCGTTGCCTCAATCCTCCCGATAGCTCGAAGGGATAGAAGTTCAGTGCCGCCTCCGGGTCCGGGTAACCGACCAGGCGCAGCATGTCAACAACCGCGTGGCGGCCCTCGCGCCGGCCCACGTCGCTGTGCAGGTGCAGCGCCTCGCCGATCTGGTCGCCGATGGTGTGCAGGGGCGACAGCGAGGTCATGGGCTCCTGGAAAATGATGGAAATCTTGTTGCCGCGGATGGCGCGCATGCCAGCGCTATCAGGCAACGAGGCGGCGATGTCAGTGACGAGGCCCGTACTCTTGGGGTCGGCGAACAGTATCTTGCCGCCGGTGATGCGGGCGGTATTGGGAAGGATGCCCATGATGGCCTGGGAGATGACGGACTTGCCCGAGCCCGATTCGCCGACCAGAGCAACGCTGGACCCCTCGCGGATGCGGAAGGAAGCGCCCTTCACCGCGTCGATGATGCCGCCGTGGACTTGAAACTGGACCCGCAAGTCTTCGACGCTCACGAGGTCGTCCATCGATCTCTCCCCTGCCGCCGGCTTCGTTTGAATCTCGCCGCGTGCCGGCCCGCATTGCCGAGATGCTACCTACTACCGAATTATATGGGGGAGTTCCAGGGCTCATGTGACCCTGCGGAATGCCTTTCCGGCGCTGCGGGTCACACGGCTTTGTTCACGGGTGATCGCCGAGCGGGCGGTCTGGTCGACAGGGTTGCCGACTGGCTGATGAACGAGGCCCTCGTGGAACGCTGTTGCGAGCGCCCGAGGGCCGCCGGTATCCCTGTTTTCCGAGCTTTTCTGACGTTCGGCACGCCGTACCCGCTGTTTTCGGCGATCGGCCTCACCTGTGCATCGCGAAGAGAGGCTGAAATCGGTCCGGTTCCGCCATGGGGCGCGTGGCGAAGGCTGGAAGCAAAGCCCCTTCTATCACATGATCGAAACCGGCATTCCCTATCTGCGGCGCCGTCTGGCTGGGCCACAGGCTGTTTTGAACTTTTCGGTCCTAAAAAAATTCCGGGCTTCGGGGGGCACCGATTACCTAGCCTACCACGTGCGTTTCGTCGACGAGGAGAACCTCCAGACCTACGAGCACGGCATGATCGGATCGTGGACCACCGACCGGCGGTCCGGCTTTGCCGATCACGATATCGGCGCCTGCTTCGCATCCAGAACCGCCTCGCCGTGACTTGCCGCATGCGGATCAAGGACCAGATTGCGCGCAATATTCTGCACGCCTATCTCGGCCCCGGCGCCGGTCGGCAGGTTCTCAGCGGTCAGATCAAGCGCGGCGACGGCGAGACCATCCACGCCGTCATCTGGTATTGTGACCTCCGCGATTCGACGCCGATGGCGGACGACTTGCCACCCCAGGAACTTCTCGTCGCGCTCAACGACTATTTCGAGTGCACCGCCGGGGCCGTACTGGGCGACGGCGGCGAGGTGCTGCGCTTTATCGGCGATGCCGTGCTCTCGCCATATTCCCCATCCGCAAGGGCGAGGTGACGTCCCGTCAGGCCTGCAAATCTGCACTGGCGACGGTCCGCGAGGCGGAAAAACGCCTCGCCAAGGTCAACCGGCAACGCCGGAAAAAAGGAAAACAAGCCCTTTCCTACGGCCTCGGCCTGCAGGTCGGCAACGTCATGCATGGCAATATTGCCGTTCCCGAACACCTTGAGTTCTCGGTTATCGACCCAACCGCCGACGACGTGGCGCGTACTGGTGAGCGGCGGTTTAGCCAACAACCTGAAGCTCGATTGGGTATCCCTGGGCCGCCAGGAACTTAAGGGGGTGACCAACCCCATCGAGGTATTCGGGCTTCCCAGCACATGATCCGGGCGGCGGCGTTCGGATATAGTACCTTTCGGTCCATAACATCTTGCCCAACCTCCCACGTTCCTGCAGGACAGTCGCTGCCCTTGTGGCCGGGCATCTCCCCAAAACGAAATAAGACCTTATTATCCACAATGGCGATGTTCTTTGGACGCCCCCCCCTAGCACAGCATCGAACGCCTTGCCAATTGTGTTAAGTAAACGATTACAAGGCGTTCTTATGCGCACGGCGGGGCCCACGGAGCCCCGTACCGGTCCTGGTGGCGCTCTGGGCGCGGGGATCAGCCGCCTTGTTCGCGGTTTGCCGAAGATCGGGACCCGCGCGCTGGGCGGCGCGGAGAGGCCCTGCCCCGGAACAATACCGCTCGGTCCGTTATTGCTTATCAGTCCAAACACGCTAAAGCGACCCTCGCTACATCGTAGAGCGCCATGCGGTCCGATGTTGCATTGGCCATGAGCTGCAGGCCGTTGGCGTTGGTCGTCAGGAAACGAGCCAGGGCGCGCGCATCGTGCTCGGGTGGTACTTCCCGGGACCGTTGGGCGCGCACAATGGTTTCGTAGTAGGCCTCTTCCTGGCGCGCCAGACCGTCGGCGATCCGCCCCGCGGCGGCATCATCGTCGCATACCTCGGCTGCGGCGTTGGTGAGCAGGCAACCAGGGCAATCGTCGCCGGCGATGGCGCTGTCGATGATGTCGTTAAAGGATATAGCGATCGCCGTGCGCGGCGAGGCGCCCTGACCCAAGGTTACGACCAATTGGTCCACAATTTTATCGATGTATTTGTCGAGCACCAGAAGATACAAATCTTGTTTGCTGTCAAAGGCTTCGTAGAAACTGCTCTTGCTGATGTCCATGGCGGCAATGAGGTCGCGAAGGGACGTTGCCGCATAGCCCTTGACCTGGAATTGGCGCGTCGCCTGTTCAAGGACCTGGGTGGTGTCGAATTCCCGGGGCCGCGCCATTGGTTTGCTCTCCTATTGGTTTGCGTGGTCGCGGAACTTATCAATTATGGACCGTAAAGTCCAGCCTAAAATAGGGAATTGTCTCGCTTCACTTGTTTGATGGAAAAGCCCCGAAAAAAAGGCTGATTCATGCGAAAAACTGGCACGGCAAAACAAGAAGCACCATCTTGAACCGAATGGTTCACAATAGCTTGAGGGTGCAACGTCTCGCCCCCGTAGCAGCGGTGGCTACCGTTCGCTAAACGCTTGCTGGAAGGAACCCAGGAAAGGATCGCTCAGGTATTGCAGCACGGAGCGTTGTCCGGTGAGGATATTGCACATGACCTGGACGCCGGGAACCAGACGATAGCGCTCATCCTTAATCTCGAAATAGTCATGCGCGGTGGTGATGCGCACCTTGTAGTAAGGTATGCCCTCGGCTGTTTCGAGGGTGTCGGGGCTGACCTGCACCACCTCGCCGTCGAGGTTGCCGAAGCGCGCCGCATCCGACGAGGCCAGACGCACGGTGGCCGTCTGTCCGGCATGGACGTAGCCGATGTCCTGGGGGGAGAGCTTGGCCTCGATGACAAGGCGGTCGGTGCCGGGCACCACGTCGACGACCGTGGCGCCGGGCTGCACGACGCCGCCCACCGTATACACGTAGAGCGTCTTCACCACACCGTCGACGGGCGAGCGCAAGACGCGGCGTTGCAGGCTGTCAGCGAACTTCTCGAGGCGGTTGGAGAGTTCCTCGAGGGCGCGGCTCTTCAATTCGAGGTCCTTGCGCACCTGTTCCTGAACGGTGTCGCTAAACGTCTCGATGTTGACCTTGGCTTCGCTGAAAGCGGCCTCGGCGCGTTTCAGCGCGGCGCCGTCCTCGCCGATGCGGCCCTTCAGGTCGGACGCCTCCTTGAGCAGGTTCAGGTGCAGCATGCGGTTGGTGAGGTAGCTCTTGAGCAGATCCTCGCTGATGGAGATCTGTTCGCCCAGCAGCTTGAGCCTTTCCCGCTCGTTGGCGAGGCGGGCCGAAATCTCGCCGATCTCTTGTTGGCGCTGGTTGGCCAGCTCGCGGTAGCCGGCCAGTTCGTTCTTGGCGCGGCTGCGCCGGGTCTTGAACATTTCGTGGGCCTGTTGCACCAGGTCCAGGTGGCCGAGGATGAGGTCGTCGGAAAACTTGGGCACCGGGGCGTTGGCGAGCTCCGCCTCGAGACGCGCGATGTCCACCTTGTGGGAAGCGATGCGGACTTCGAGCTCCTGGACATCAGCGCCGCTCGCCGTCGATTCCAGAATTACCAGCGGCTGCCCCCCCTTTACGCGGTCGCCCTCGCGGACCAGGAATTGGCGCACGATTCCCCCTTCCAGGTTCTGGACGCTCTTCACCTGGCTCGAAGGGACGACCTCGCCCATGGCGCTGCTGACGATGTCGATCTTGCCGAGATGGGCCCACACCAGGAAGGAGATCACCAGTCCGGCGCACAGCACGATGAACAGATGGGTGCCGGCCCCCGCGCCCTCGTCGGGCGCCGTTCCCTCGTTTCGGGTCGCCTCGTTCATGTCCGTGCCTTCCCGCGGGCTGATTTCTTGCGGCCCGCCGCCGGTTCTCTCTCGGGCATCTTATCCGGCGCCTCGTCGGCCGCCCTGGGGGGCTCCATGTCCACCGAGGCGACCACGGGCGCCGCGACGGCAGGGGACACCTCGCCCATCAACATCGCCGGTGTCTTGGGGCCGTTCAGCACCGATATCGGCTTTGCGTTGAGGTCGAGCACCTGGTGCGTGCCCTTGACGATGTTGGCGTCATGGGAAAAGGCGATGACGGTGCGGCCACCGCCGGCCAGACGGTTCAGGGTCGCGTAGATGTGGGCACATCCCTCCGCGTCCAGGCCCTCCGTGGGCTCGTCGAACACGGCGAGCGGCCCGTCGGTGGCCAGCGCCCGAGCCAGGGCCAGGCGCCGGCGGATGCCGAGCGACAGGTTGTCGCCGTTGTTGGCCACCATGGCGTCGAAACCCTCGGGGTTCTGGCTCACGAAGGGACGCAGGCCGGCGCTGTCGATGAGCTGGTTGAGACCGCTATCGTCGAGTTCGGGATTGAAGGCGAGGATATTGTCGCGCAGGGAGGCGTTGAAGAAGCGCGGCTCCTGGGGCAGGTAGGCGACCTGGCGCCGCCACCACATGGGAACCACCTGGGCGAGGTCGACGCCGTCGATCAGAATCTGGCCGCGGCCGGGTTCGATCAATCCCACCAGCAACCGAGCCAAGGTCGTCTTGCCCGAACCGTTGGACCCGGTGACGACGAGCACCGAGCCCGGTTCGAGCTTGAGCGACAGGGTTTCGAAAAGCGGCGTCCTACTCCCCGGATAGCCGAAGGCGACGTCCTTGAATTCGACACCGCCCTTGTAGCCGTCGACGGCCGAGCCCTGCTGGCGCTCCAGGGGCAGCCGGGAAAACTCCTTGAGCATATCGAGGGATTGACGGGCCTTGGCGAAGGCCTCGCCGAGCGTCGCCAGCTTGGCGATGGGCCCGAGCGCCCGCATCCCCAGGATATTGCAGCCGATGAGCGCCCCCACATCGAGCTCGCCCTGCACCACGAGGATGGCGCCCATGGTGATCACGGTGATGCCCATCAATGCCTGGGAGCTTTGGGTCAGGGATTGGACCAGGCCGTGACGCGCCGTGATGCTCAGCCTGAGCCGCCGGAACGCGTCTCCTTCGGTGCGCCACAGCCGGCGCAGGAACCCGGCGGCGTTGAAAGCCCGCACCGTGTTGGCCGCCGACATGGCCGAACTCACCAGCATGTTGCGGCGACCCGACACGGCGATCATCTCGCGCGTCGGCGCGCGTAGCGACGATAAGCTCACGACGGCGACGGTGAATACCGCCACCAGGAAACAGGCAACGACGAACGCGATCGCCGGGCTCAATAGCGCCAGCGCCCCCACGAAGATCAATGCAAAAGGCACATCGAGCACGGAACAGATGTTGGGGGCGTTGTAGGCAACCATCACCGATTCGGAGCCGCTCATGATCTCCCGGCGGAAGCCCGATGGCAGCATGTCGATGGCCGCCGCCTTGGCGCCGGTCAAGACACCGAAGGCGGCGGTGTCCAGGGCCTCGTCCTTGGATGCGTTCACCACGGTGGCGAGCTTGAGCCGCGCCTGGCGAAAACCGAACTCGAATAACACCGCGATCGCCGCCCCCGCCGTCAGCGCCGCCAGTGTCTGGTCCACCCCGTAGGAAACGTAGCGGTTGAGGACCTGGATGACGAACACCGGCATGGCCAGCGCCAGCATGTTGGCGAAAAGCGACGCCACCAGGAGTTCGGCGGCGATGCCGGGCCGCGAGAACAGGCGTGTGAATAGCTCTCTCATAAATCTCGGCTCTTTTCCATCGTGACGGCGCCGCGATCACACCACGGCGGCGCAGCGACCGCAACCTTTCATGGGCCGCCAGCGTAACACGGCGGCGCGGCGCACCGCACGGGCACGCGCCGGAAAGAGGGACGGAGGGGACTGGGCCGGGGCCGGGTTTCCCCGGCCATGCCGGCACCGGAACTTAGACCGGAGCGTAATCGAGGAAGTCGATGGCCGTGAGGGAGTCGTTGTTGACGCCGAGGAGTTCCGCAACCTTGGACAACTCGGCGGACTCGATGACGCCGTCGCTGGTGCCGCCGCTGCCGTCGGTCCAGTGCCATGTTTGGGTGTCAGTGCCGTCGCCGACGGCGAACAACATGGTGTCGCCGGCCTTCAGGTTCGTCAGGTTGTTGAGCGCCGTGGCCGAGGCGCCGGCGTCGCCGAACGCCCCGACGTTGGTGGTGTAGTTGAGCACCTGCGTGTTGCCGGCGACTGCGACGCCGCTGGGCTGCGATTCGAAGAACGCGCCCGTGCCCCGCAACAAGGGGACATTGAAGTCGATGACACTATTGGCGTTGTTGGGGGTGAAGTCGTTGATGGTGTCGTGGTTGCCTGTGCCGAACTCGTTGATGGCGTTGAAGGCCACAATATGGTTGCCCGAAGCCGCCAGGTTCAGAGTATCCGCGCCCGTCCCGCCGGTCAGGATATCGTTGCCGGCGCTGCCGACCAGGGTGTCGTTGCCGGCACCGCCGAACACGATATTACTTCCCGAACCGCCGGTCAGGGTATCGCCGCCGCCCTTGCCGAAAATGATGGAGCCGAGCTGGGAAGCCCCGGTAAAGCCGCTGAGGTCGATGGTCTCGTTGGCGCTGGTTCCGGCGACGACGTAGCCGATCTTGGAGCCCGTAATGCCCGTGGCGCCCCCGAGCCCCCCCGTAGCGCCAAACAAGGTAACGCCGCCCACGTCGAGGTCCGTCAAGTTGCCGTCCAGGACCTGCAGGTCCTCCACCTCCTTGGACAGGCTGATGGTGTTGACCGGCGACAAGAGCGCCGTGGCCACGGAAGCCGAGGCGATCGAGGCGCCGTTGGCGCCCGACAGGATGCCGGTGGCGATGCTGACTACCACCCGGGAGGTGTTGCCCGTCTCCTCCTGCATGCTGAGGGCGACGTTATCCAGGCTCTCGAAGGTGATGCGGTCCCGG
>DASCNF010000062.1:0-31712 GCA_036011345.1 Rhodospirillales bacterium
TGGCCGATCCCCAGATGGTGCACAAAGCGCGCCAGGGCCGGCTCGACGAGGTGCGGCGCTGCGTGGGCTCCCTCAACTGCCTGTCGCGTCTGTTCCGGGACCTGCCCTACACTTGCACCATGAACCCGACGCTGGGCCACGAATACGAGCCCAAGTACAACATCACGCCGGCGGTCACCAAGAAGCGCGTCATGGTCGTCGGCGCCGGCCCGGCGGGCCTGGAATGCGCCATCGCCGCCCATAAGAGGGGCCACCAAGTCACGGTCTATGAAAAGAGCAACCACGTCGGCGGTGCGCTGCGCGGCTACGCCGAGCACGACCTGGCCAACAAGGACGACCTGCGCTCGGTGATCGCTCAATACGAGGTGGTGATCGCCCGCCTCGGCATCGAGGTCAAGCTGAATACCGAACCGACGCCAAAGATGATGCGCTCACTGCTCCACCAGTATGACGTAGTGGTGCTGGCCACCGGCGCCAGCACCGACGCCGGGGTCCTGCCCGAAGCGGAAGACGGCGCCCCCGTGGTCGACGCTCTCGATATCGCCATCAACGGCGCCGAAGTCGGCAACAAGGTAGTGGTCGTCGGCGGCAACAAGGTGGGCCTAACCCTTGCCGAATCCCTGAGCCAGCAGGGCCACGAGGTGATTATCGTCGAGCGTGGGAAACGCGTGGCCGACGATGTCTCGCCGACCTGGAAGTGGCGCCACAAGGCCTGGATCGAGGAGCTCGGTATCGAGTCCGTCACCGGCGTCCGCGTCACCGCCCTCACCAGCGCCGGCGTGACGGTGATGAACGGGGACGGCTCGGAACGCACTATCGCCGCCGATTCTATCGTTCTCGCCGGGCCGCGCCGGCCCAACCAGGAACTCTACAACGACTTCCTGTGGATGGTCGACGAGATCTACATGGCCGGCGACGTCCACGCGCCACGTGACCTCACCCAGGCCATCCACGAGGGATACCGCCTGGGGTGCCAGATCTAGGGCCGATGAAGGACACCGCGATAAGCGAGGGCGCCCGGCAGGGCATGGTCGACGTGGCCGGCTGGCAGGCCGTCCTCGACCGCAACCGCGCCCTCTTCGCGCCGCTCAGCGATGGGGCGCGCATCGGCCTAGTGTCGCGCGGCGGCGCCGATGGGCCGGTGTCCGATCTCGACGGGCCCATGCTGGTGTGGGCCGTGACGCGCCAAGGCGTTCGCGCCGAGGCGGCGGAATTTTCGGGATTTCAGGAGGCCGGCGTCGATCTTTTGCTGGTCGCCGATGACGCTACTCTCGCCGGCCTCCACGCCCGGCTCGCCGACGATGCGCTGTCCGCCCTGATCGAACGCATCAACCGCAAGGACGTGATGGTCTTTTACCTGCGCGCCCGCGGCGACCTCGACGACCTGGGCTACGAGGAGTTGTTCGACGATTTGGGCATTTCTTTCATGGGGGCCTGTAGATAGGGTTTGATCGTCCTGGATCGAAACGATCCAGGACGTGAATACGCCCTTAAATATATTAATTGAGGGCGATTCACGTTTCAAATTGAGTCAATTTGAAACGATCACACTCTAGGCGGGGCGGCGGACATGGTGGTTTTCTACAATCCCAAGGGCGCGCCCGAGCTAGCCTGCAACGAGTGCGGCTGCCGCTGGTATGACCGCATGACCAACACGTGTTACGACTGCGGCACCGAGGTGTCGGACGCCGAAGTGGCGGCCTTCGAGAAGGCCCTCGAGCAACACTACGAGAAGACCGGCAACCGGCCCTGAGGGTGGCGCGGCCCGCCGGTGCCTATTCGCCACGCTCGCCCCGACGGCGGGGCAGGCCATCGGCAATGTGCGCCCACGGGATGCGGCTGGTGTCCCAGATGTGGTCCCTGGGCCAAACCGCGCTCGGCTCGTCGAGCGAGCCCACCGCCACGTCCACCTGATGGGCGCTTTCCACGTGAACGAAGGCCAGGGTGCCGCCGCAGGCACTACAATAAGGTGCGCTCCGCCTTGTCGGTGGCCCAATAGGCGGCGGACGCGCCCTCGGTGGAGGCGAAGGCAGCCTTGGGGAACACCGCCCAGGTGACAAAGGCGGCGCCACTTTTTTTTGGCAAAGCGTGCAATGGCAGTGGGTGACGACCAGGGGCTCGGCGGTGGTGTGGTAGCGCACGGCGCTGCACAGGCACCCTCCGATATACTTAGCCGCCATCTTCCAACTCGCACCAAACCGGGGTGTGGTCGGAGGGCTTTTCCTTGTTGCGCGGGCCGCGGTCGACGCCGCTGGCGCTCAGGCGGTCGGCGGCCTGGGGCGACAGCAAAAGGTGGTCGATGCGCAATCCGTTGTCCTTCTGCCAGGCGCCCCCCTGGTAGTCCCAGAAGGTATAGAGGTGCGATTGCGGATTGAACACGCGCAACGCATCCGTCAGCCCCAGGAACACCAGCTCCCGGTAGCGCTGCCGGGTCTCGGCGCGGCACAGCGCGTCGTCGGCCCAGCCCTCAGGGTCGTAGAGGTCGTCGTCGGAGGGGCACACGTTGTAGTCGCCGCCGAGCACGATGGCGTCTTCGGTCTCCAGCAGGCGCCGGGCGTGGGCGGTGAGGCGCTCCATCCAGGCCAGCTTGTAGGGGTACTTCGACCCGTCCACCGGGTTGCCGTTGGGCAGGTAGATGGAGGCGACGCGTACACCGCCGGTGATGCCCTCGATATAGCGCGCCTGATCGTCGGCGCTGTCGCCGGGAAGGGCGTCGAGAGTTACCTCGATGGGTCGTTTGGAGAGGATGGCGACGCCGTTGTAGGTCTTCTGACCGGCGACCGCCACGTTGTAGCCGAGCTCGCCGATCTCGAGGGCCGGGAACGTTTCCTCGGTGCCCTTGGTCTCCTGCAGGAGGGCCACGTCGGGCGCCGCCACGGCCAGCCATTCGAGGACCCGGGGCAACCGCGCCTTGAGGGAATTGACGTTCCAGGTGGCGATCTTGAGCATGGAGAAGCGACCTTCCCAACGAACCGTGCCCGCGCACCGACGGGGCCCGTTTTTCTATCAGGTTTCGCCGGATGCCGTCAGATGGAAAACGAGGTGCCGCAGCCGCACACGGACTTGGCGTTGGGGTTCTTCATGGCAAAGTAGGAGGCGCCGAGCTCCTCGACGAAATCGACCTCAGCACCGGCGAGAAGCCCGAGGGAGGTCTCGTCGATCACCACCTTGGCCCCGTTTTCCTCGAAGACCCGATCGTCTTCGCCGACGGTGTTGTCGAACGAGAACCCGTACTGGAAGCCGGAGCAGCCGCCCCCTGAGATGGCAACGCGCAGCATGAGGGCGTCGTCGTCTTCCTCCTTGAGGAGAGCGGCGATCCTTCCCGCCGCGCTGTGCGATATGCTCACCCGGCGTTGGCCGGCGTTGGTCGCGGTTTGGCTCATCTCCGCTCCCTTCCGAGACCCCGTATTAGAGAAGCCTCATATTAAACTAATTTAACTCTTATGTAATCCCCCGGCGGCGATTGTCAAACGAGCCCGCAAAGTTCCGTTGCCTGAGCACCTTCCGCCGAGTAATTTTCCGCCATGACCGCCGCGTACACTCCGGCGCCCTACGCCTGCCGTCCCGAAGACAGCCGCAGCCGTCGCTATTTCGAATCGGAAAGCCCGACGCGGACGTGCTTCCAGCGGGATCGCGACCGCATCATCCACTCCGCGGCCTTCCGCAAGCTCGCCTACAAAACCCAGGTCTTCGTCAACCACGAGGGCGACTTCTTCCGCACCCGGCTCACCCATTCGCTTGAGGTAGCCCAGATCGCGCGCTCGGTGTGTCGCTACTTGCGTCTCAACGAGGACCTGGCCGAGGCCCTAGCCCTGGCCCACGACCTTGGCCACCCGCCCTTCGGTCACGCCGGCGAGGACGCGCTGAAGGAGAAGATGGAACCCTTCGGCGGATTTGACCACAACGCCCAGTCGCTGAGGGTGGTGACCCACCTCGAGGAACGCTATCCCCACTTCGCCGGACTCAACCTTACCTGGGAAACCCTGGAAGGGGTGGTCAAGCACAACGGCCCGCTCACCGGCCAGGGAGCCGCCGCCATTCCCCAGGTAATCGCCGATTACGTCGCCGAGGACGACCTGGAAATCGATACCTACGCCGGCGCCGAGGCCCAGGTGACGTCGCTTTCCGACGACATCGCCTACAACAACCACGATATTGACGACGGGCTGCGCGCCGGGCTGTTCAGCGTCAAGGATCTCGCCGACGTTCCCCTGGTCGGCCCGATTTTTGCCGAGGCCCGCGCTGCCCATCCCGACCTGGAGGAGCCGCGGCTTATCCACGAGGCCGTGCGTCGCCTGATCGGCGCCATGGTCGATGACCTGATCGGTGAGACCGAAAGCCGGCTCGCCGACGCCGCACCAGAGTCCCCCGCCGAGGTGCGGCGGCTCAGCGTGCCGGTGGCGGCGTTCTCGGAGGTGATGCGAGACAACGACCGCGCCCTGAAGGAATTCTTGTTCGAGAACATGTATCGCCACTACAAACTCAACCGTATGACCAGCAAGGCGCGCCGCGTGGTGCGGGAAATCTTTTCGTTGCTCGTGGTCGAGCCCGAATGCCTGCCTACCGACTGGCGGCGTCGGGCCGAGGGATCCGGCACCAAAGCCACCGCCCAGCTCGTTGCCGACTACGTCGCCGGCATGACCGACCGCTTCGCCATAGACGAGCACCGGCGGCTCTTCGACTTCGACGCGAGAACGTCATGAACGTCTTCAACCGCTTTCGCGACGAGGTGGTGGGGATTGTCGGCGACCTGACTAGTGAGGGCCGCCTCCCACAAGGCCTGGATTGCTCCCGCGTCAGCGTCGAACCGCCGCGCGAGGCGGTACACGGCGACTTGACCGCCAACGCCGCCATGGTGCTGGCCAAGGCGGCGGGGATAAAGCCGCGCGACCTCGCGGAACTCCTAGCTGAACGCCTGGAGGGGCTGGAAGGTATCGCCGGGGCTAAGGTGGCGGGCCCCGGTTTCATCAATATGCGTCTCGACGCCAAGCTGTGGCATGGGTGCCTCGCCGACGTCCTGAGGACGGGCACTGCCTACGGTGATTCGTCGATCGGCGGCGGTGTGCCAGTCAACGTGGAGTTCGTTTCCGCCAACCCCACCGGGCCGCTGCACGTCGGCCACGGCCGTGGCGCCGTGTTCGGCGACGCCCTGGCGGCGCTTCTGGAGAAGGCGGGCTACGATGTCACCCGTGAATACTACATCAACGACGCCGGTGCCCAGGTCGAGGTCCTCGCCAAGTCGGCGGCGGCGCGCGCCGGCGAGGCCCTGGGCACGGGGGAGCTCGACGCGGCGGCCATGGAAGGCCTCTATCCGGGCGACTATCTGAAGCCGTTGGGGCGCAAGCTGGCCGAGCGTTTCGGCGCTACTCGACTCGACGCCGACGACGCTGAGAACCTGGAGTTCCTGATCCGCTTCGCCACCGACGAGATGATGGACCTCATCCGCGGCGACCTGCGGGCGCTCGGCGTCAGCATCGACGTGTTCACCTCGGAATGCGATCTGGTCGAGCGTGGCGCCGTCGACGACGCCTTGAGGTTTCTCGATGAGCGGGACCTGGTCTACACCGGCGTCCTCGATCCGCCCAAGGGCAAGCAGGTGCCCGAGGACTGGGAGCCCCGGCCGCAAATGCTTTTCCGCGCCACCCGATTCGGTGACGACGTGGACCGGCCGCTCAAGAAATCGGACGGCACGTGGACCTATTTCGCTACCGACATCGCCTATCACCTGGACAAGTACCGGCGTGGCTTCGTGAACCAGATCGACGTGTGGGGCGCCGATCACGGCGGCTACGTCAAGCGCATGCGCGCCGCGGTCAAGGCGATCTCGGGAGGCGCTGCCGATCTCGACGTCAAGCTGTGCCAGATGGTCAAGCTCCTGGAGGCTGGCGCGCCGGTGAAGATGTCGAAGCGCGCCGGTGCCTTCGTGACCCTGACTGACGTCATCGATCGGGTGGGCAAGGACGTGGTACGCTTCATCATGCTGACCCGGGGAAGCGACGCGACGCTCGACTTCGACCTCGCCAAGGTAACCGAGCAATCGCGCGAGAACCCGGTCTTTTACGTGCAGTACGCCCACGCCCGCGTGTGCTCCGTCCTGCGCCATGCCGCCGCCGACTTCGAGGCGGCGGAGCTGACGCCCGAGGCATTGGCGGCGGCGCCCCTGGCCCGCCTAGGTGACGTCGCCGAGCTCGACCTGATCAAGGCCATGGCAGGTTGGCCGCGGCTCGTGGAGAGCGCCGCCCAAGCGCACGAGCCGCACCGGGTGGCGTACTACCTGGGCGATCTGGCGGCCCGTTTCCACGCCCTTTGGAACAAGGGCAAGGACGACGCCCGGCTGCGCTTCCTGTTGCCTGGGGACCGCGGGCTGACCCTGGCCCGGCTGGCCTTGGTGCAAGGCGTCGCCCTGGTCATCGCGTCCGGCCTTAATGTCCTGGGGGTGACCCCGCTCGAGGAATTGCGGTAATGGCCAGCGAGGAAAGCGGCGACGAGCTCGGCGAGACGCCGGAACCGCCAGAATTCGAACCCATGAGGCAGCCGCGGCCGGGAAGGCGGTGGAAGCTGCGCTTGTTTCTTCTGTTCCTCGTGCTGGCGGTGGGGGGTGCGGGCGCCGGCTGGGTCTATCTGGACGACCTGTTTCCGCCCGACGACTCGTTGGATACGCCCTTGATCCGTGCCGACTCCAGCCCGGTGAAGGTGCGCCCGATCAGCCCGGGTGGCATGGACGTGCCGAACCGGGACAAGACCGTCTACGGTCTCATGGAAGACGGCGAACGGGCGCCCAGCGTCGAGCGTCTGTTGCCGCCGCCGGAGACGCCGCTGCCGCCTCCCGCCAGCGCCACCCCGGCGCCCGAACCCGAGACCACGGGCGGGGGCACCGAAGAAGTGGCGTCAGGGATGGCGCCGGCAAGCGAAGTGGCGCCACCGCCGGCGGTACCCGCCGCGCCACCTTCGCCGCCGCCCGAGCCAGTGGTGCGAAGGGAGGCGCCCAAGAAGCCGTTCAAGGTGCAGCTCGGCGCCGTGCGCTCGCCGCAACGGGCCAGCCAGGAGTGGGAACGGCTGCGTCGCAAGCATGGAGACCTTTTGCGTCGCTTAGAGCTGTCCGTCACCAAGGCCGACTTGGGGGGCGAGAAGGGGGTCTTCTACCGCATGCGGGCTGGCCCCATCGCCGACGTGGCAACGGCGCGCGACATCTGCGCCAAGCTCGCCATACGCAAAGTGGGATGCCTGGTTGTCCTCCCCGGAGAATAAGGCCCTCCGGCACCGCTCCCGCGCTGTCATCCTGGGCTGCGGTGGGCCGGTCCTGGGCGATGCCGAGCGGCGTTTCTTCCGGGATGCCGATCCTTTGGGATTTATTCTTTTTGCGCGCAATTGCAAGGACCCGGACCAAGTGCGGAATCTGATCGCTGAGTTGCGCGATTGCGTGGGGCGCGCCGACGCTCCCGTCCTTATCGATCAGGAGGGCGGGCGCGTCGCCCGGCTGGGGCCACCCCACTGGCGCGCCGTGCCGCCGGCCCGGCGTTTCGCCGAGATCGCCGGGCGCGACCGTGACCGGGCGGTCGAGGCGGCGCGCCTCAACGCCCACCTTATCGCCGCCGAGTTGTTCCAGCTCGGCATCACCGTCAACTGCGCGCCGGTCCTCGACGTCGCCCAGACGGACGCCCATCCCATCATCGGCGACCGCGCCTACGGGGGCCGGCCGGAGATGGCGGCGCTTCTGGGGTGGGCGGTCTGCGAGGGACTCGTCGACGGTGGTGTGATGCCGGTGATCAAGCACATTCCCGGCCACGGCCGCGCCATGGCCGACAGCCACGAGGCCCTGCCCGTGGTGGTGGAGGCGCTCGCCGATCTCGATGCCGTCGATTTTGCACCGTTCAGGGCACTCAATCACATGCCCTGGGCGATGACCGCTCACGTCGTCTACCGGGCCATCGACCCTGACAGGCCGGCCACCACGTCGGCGCCGGTGATCGCCGAGGCGATCCGCGGCGCTATCGGCTTCGACGGTGTGCTGCTCTCCGACGACATTGCCATGAAGGCGCTGGATGGGGACATCGGCTCGCGCGCCCGGGCGGCCCTCGCCGCAGGGTGCGACGTCGTGCTCCATTGCAGCGGCGCGCTCGCCGACATGAAGAGCGTGACGGAGGCCACCGGTCTTCTCTCCGATGCGGCGCTGGATCGTCTGGCGAGAGGTGCCGGCAAGTGGCGGGCGCCGGTGGCCTTGAACACGGCGAAGGCACTGGTCCGGCTCGACAATCTTTTCGACGACGGCGAGGTGACCGCAAGTGGATGACATCCTTTCCTTCGTGTCGGTGTGGGCCATACCCCTGCTGCTGGCCGTGACCTTGCACGAGGCGGCGCACGGCTGGGTAGCGTGGCGGTTGGGGGACGACACCGCGTATCGCATGGGCCGGGTCACCTTCAACCCGTTCCGCCATATCGACCTTTTCGGCACCGTCCTGCTGCCGGGCCTGCTGCTGTTTTTTTCGGGCGGCCGCATGGCATTCGGTTTTGCCAAGCCGGTGCCGGTGAATTTCTCCCGCCTCGGCCGCCCGCGCCGCGACATGGTTCTGGTGGCGGCGGCCGGGCCAGGGACCAACCTGGCGTTGGCCGTGGCGTCGGCGGCGTTATTGCACGCGGTATCGTTGCTGGACGGCGAGGCGCGCGAGTGGGTCACCCACAACCTGATCAACTCGGTATGGATCAATCTGTTGTTGTGCGTATTCAACATGCTACCCCTGCCGCCGCTCGACGGCGGGCGCGTCGCGGTCGGCCTGCTGCCCCGGTATCTCGCCGAGCCGCTGGCGAGACTGGAACGTGCCGGGATATTCATTATTCTCGGGATCCTGTTTATCCTGCCGTGGATCGGTGGCAGACTCGGCCTCGACCTGCACGTTTTTTCCTGGCTCGTGGGTGTGCCGGCGCGGTTTCTGCTCCAGGTCATCTTCGCGGCCGTGGGCGTGGACATTTGACGAGGATATGATGGAAGTTGGCGAGGAACTCGGGGGAGCGCGCCTCTTCGGCGTGCCCGAGGATAGCCGGTTCGTCGTCGATATCGAGGGCTACGAAGGCCCCATCGACGTCCTGCTGGCGCTGGCCCGCGAGCAGAAGGTGGACGTCACCCAGATTTCCATCCTGCAGCTGGCCGACCAGTACCTGGAATTCGTGAGCCGCGTCAGGCGCGCCAATCTGGAACTGGCCGCCGACTACCTGGTTATGGCGGCGTGGCTGGCATATCTGAAATCGCGTCTGTTGCTGCCCGACAGCGGCGCCGAGGACGAGCCTTCCGGCGAGGAGATGGCGGGGGCCCTGGCCTTCCAGCTGCGACGCCTGGAGGCCATGCGCGAAGCCGGCGCGCGCCTCATGGCGCGGCCGCGGCTAGGCAGGGACGTCCTGGCGCGCGGTGCGCCGGAGCGCTTCACCGCCTCCACCAGGCCGGTCTACGAGGCGACTCTGTTCGAGTTGCTCAAAGCCTACGGCGACCAGCGGCGGCGCATCGAGGGGCGCACCTTGCGCATCGAGCCGACGGAATACCTGTCTATGGAGGACGCCCTGAGGAGCCTGCGCGGCGTACTTGGCGGTATCACCGACTGGGAGAGCCTGTGGCGCTTCCTGCCCACCGGCCTCGTCCCCGGTACCCCGTCGCGCTCGGCTTTCGCCTCGACCTTCGCGGCAAGCCTGGAGCTGGCCCGCGAGGGCAAGCTCAAGCTGCGCCAGGACACCGCTTTCGGTCCCATTTACCTGCGCGCCACGGGTGCTGGTCGCGGGGCTGGCGGCAACAACGACGAAGGGCCAGGGGGGAACGGGGAACCATGAGCGACGTTGACGGCCGGCACCTGCGGCTCCTGGAAGCCATCCTGTTCGCCTCGACCGAGGCCCTGAGCGAACGGGAATTGGCGGCGCGCCTGCCCGAGGAGGCGGACCTCGAGGGATTGTTGCGGGAGCTCCAGGCCACCTACGCCGAGCGCGGCGTCAATCTGATCAAGGCGGGCCGGTCCTGGGCCTTTCGCACGGCGCCGAATCTGGCCGCCTTGTTCACAAAGGAGACTGAGGTGGCGCGCCGGCTGTCGCGCGCCGCCGTCGAGACCCTGGCGGTCATCGCCTATCACCAGCCGGTGACGCGGCCGGAAATCGAGGAAATCCGCGGCGTCGGCCTGAGCAAGGGCACCCTCGACACGCTCTTCGAGGCGGGCTGGGTGCGCCCCAAGGGGCGGAGGCGTACGCCGGGCCGCCCGGTCACCTGGGGCACCACGGATGAGTTTCTCGACTACTTCGTCCTGGAAGGGCTCGGCGACCTGCCTGGCATGGACGAGTTGAAGGCGGCGGGGCTCCTCGACGCCCGGCCGGCCCTTGACGCCTATCCGATGCCGGGCGGACCCGCCGCCAACATCGACGCCGAGGACGCGGCGGCGGAGGTGGAGGCGGTCGCCGACGAACAACCCGAGCCCCTGGAGCCCGGCGGCGACGGCTGAGAGGGTTAGCGGCGGGTGGCGTTGCCCCCGGCGAGGCTTTCTGCCATTATTCGCCGTCCGAAACCGCGCGAGAACAGGGTGAGAGAACCGAAATGGGTACATTCAGTATTTGGCACTGGCTGATCGTCTTGGCTGTGGTCCTCGTCCTATTCGGGGGTGGCGGAAAGATTTCCCGGCTCATGGGCGATTTTGGCAAGGGCCTGAAATCCTTCAAGAAGGGCATGAAGGAGGATTCCGGGGCGGAAGATTCCACCACGCCGGTGGATGAACAGAAGTCCCTACACTCGGAAACCGCGGACGTCGGCGAAACCCCGCCCCCGAAAGATGAAGCGGCGAACGGCTAGTGAATAGAATCTAACATATGGTGCCCGCGTGGCGCCATCGGCCGCCGGGAGCAATGAACCGCCATGTTGGACATCGGCTGGCAGGAACTGTTCATCGTCGCGGTTCTTGTCATCATCGTCATCGGCCCCAAGGACCTGCCGGGCGCCATGCGCACGGTGGCGGCTTGGGTGCGCAAGGCGCGCTCCCTGGCCCGTGAGTTCCAGGGCGGCCTCGACGACATGATGCGCGAGGCGGAACTCGACGACGTCAAGAAACAGTTCGAATCGACCAAGGAATTCGATATCGCGGGCGAGATCGAAAGCGCCATCGATCCGGGCGGCGACTTCGCGGACGACCTGGACATGACGGACATCGAAGCGGACCTGGACGCGGCGGCGCGGACCGAGGCCCCCGAAAGCAAGGCTCCGGAGAGCAAGCCCACGGAAAGCAATTCAACAGAAAGCAATTCCACAGAGAGACCCGACGACGCGGCCGACAACGGGGAAGAGGCGAGGGCCGCCGGCAAGGCGGGCGGCTAGGCGGCGGTGGCCGAGGAAGCCCTGGATCAGGCGAAAATGCCGCTGCTCGATCACTTGGTCGAGCTGCGCCGGCGTCTCCTGCGTTCGGTCATCGCCATCCTCGTACTGTTTTTCGTCTGCTACTATTTCTCCGCCGACATATACGACTTTCTGGTGCGCCCGCTGGCCGACATCCTCAACGAGTTGGGTGGCAACCGGCGGCTCATATTCACGGCGCTTCACGAGGCTTTCTTCACGTACATCAAGGTGGCGTTCTTCGCGGCGCTGTTCCTCTCCTTTCCCTTCATCTCCACCCAGATATGGATGTTCATCGCACCCGGCCTCTACAAGAACGAAAAGCGCGCCTTCCTGCCCTTCCTGGTGGCCACGCCGATCCTCTTCTTCCTGGGCGGGGCGCTGGTCTACTACTTCATCTTCCCGCTGGCCTGGAAGTTCTTCCTGAGCTTCGAGGCCATGGGCGGCGGCGGCGATCTGCCCATCCAGCTCGAGGCTAAGGTCGACCAGTACCTATCCCTGGTCATGCGCCTGATCTTCGCTTTCGGGCTCACCTTCGAGCTGCCGGTGTTGATGACCCTGCTGGCGCGGGTCGGCATGGTCGGTTCCGAGGGCATGAAGGCGAAGCGCAAGTACGCCATCGTCCTCGCCTTCGTGGCCGCCGCCATCCTCACGCCACCCGACGTCATCAGCCAGATCGGCCTCGCCCTGCCGACCATCTTGCTCTACGAGATCTCCATCATTTCGGTGGGTATCGTCGAGAGGAAACGGCGCGCCAACGACGAGGAGGCGGAGAACGACGAAGACGACCTCGACGAGGAAACCGATTTTTCCGCCTGAGTGCGACGCCCTTCTCAAACACGCGCCCAGGCCCTATAAAATCGGCGCGGTGCGCGCCCCTCGCCAACGGACAGGCCATGTTCGACATCAAGTGGATATGCGAAAATGCCGAAGCCTTCGACGCCGGATTGGCGCGCCGTGGCGCCGAGCCCGCTGCCGCCGCACTCGTGGAACTCGACAAGAGGCGCCGCGCCGCGCAGACCCGGGCCCAGGAGATCAAAGCCGGGCGCAACAAGCTGTCGAAGGAGATCGGCAATGCCAAGGCCAGGGGCGCGGACGCCGAGGCGTTGATCGCCGAGGTCTCGCGTTCCAAGGAGGAAGAGGCCGCCGCCGATGCCGAGGCGCGCGCCGCCGCCGCCACCCTCGAGGAGACCTTGTCAGCCATCCCTAACCTGCCGGCCGACGACGTCCCCGACGGCACCGACGAGGGCTCCAACCGGGAGGAACGGCGCTGGGGTGAGGCCCCGGCCTTCGATTTCCAGCCGCGCGAGCACTTCGATATCGGCGAGGGCCTGGGCCTCATGGATTTCGAGCGGGCGGGCCGCATGTCGGGGGCGCGCTTCGTTATCCTCAAGGGCGGGCTGGCGCGCATGGAGCGCGCCCTGTCCTCGTTCATGTTAGACATGCACACTTCCGAGTTCGGGTATACCGAGGTCAACCCTCCCAGCCTGGTGCGCGACGAGGCGTTGTTCGGCGCCGGGCAGTTGCCCAAGTTCGGCGACGACCTGTTCCAGATCCAAAAGCTCGACGTGGACCGCCTGAACGAGCACGTGAGCGGGCGCATGGAGGAGTGGGCGGACCGCCGCATGGCGGAACTGCAACTCGACAACCTTTCCCCCACCGAGCAGTTCAAGATGGCCCGCGAGAAGATCTCCGAGGTCGTCAAGATGGACCGTGATCTCACCAGCGAGGCCCTCAGAAGCGGCGTCTTCGAAGACCGCTACTGGCTCATCCCCACCGCCGAGGTGCCCTTGACCAACTTGGTGGCTGGGGAAATCCTCGACGAGGACGCACTTCCCAACCGCTTCACCGCCATGACCTGGTGCTACCGATCGGAGGCCGGCGCCGCCGGCAAGGACACCCGCGGCATGATCCGCCAGCACCAGTTCACCAAGGTGGAGATGGTCAGCGTCGTGCGTCCCCAAGACTCCGACGAAGAGTTGGAACGCATGACCTCGTGCGCCGAGGAAGTGCTGAAGCGCCTCAGTCTTCCCTACCGGCTGGTGACGTTGGCCACCGGTGACATGGGGTTTTCGGCGCAGAAGACCTACGACATCGAGGTGTGGCTGCCCGGGCAAGACCGCTTCCGGGAAATATCATCGTGTTCCAACTGCGGGGATTTCCAGGCGCGGCGCATGGGCGCGCGCTACCGCTCCAAGGAGACGCGGGAGACCCGCTTCGTGCACACCCTCAACGGATCGGGGCTGGCCGTGGGGCGTACCCTGATCGCCATCCTGGAGAACGGCCAGCGGGCCGATGGCTCGGTCACCGTGCCCGAGGCGCTCAGGCCCTACATGGGCGGGCTGGAAACGATCGGCGGCCATGCTCGATAAGCCGCTCAACCTCGCCAAGGCGCGTGTTCTCATCTCCAACGACGACGGCGTGCACGCGCCGGGTATGAAGATGTTGGTCCGCGTCGCCCGGCGCATGGCCAAGGAGGTCTGGGTGGTGGCCCCGGAGGTCGAACAAAGCGCCGCCAGCCATTCCCTGACCCTGCGCCGGCCGCTGCGCATTCGCCGCTTGGCGGCGCGCCGCTACGCCGTCGACGGCACGCCCACCGACGCCGTCATGCTGGCGCTCCGCCAAATCATGAAGGACAAGCCGCCCGACCTCCTGCTTTCCGGTGTCAATCGGGGCGGCAATCTGGGCGAGGACGTCACCTATTCCGGGACCATTGCGGCGGCCATGGAGGCGACGCTCCTCGGCGTGCCGGCAGTCGCCTTGAGCCAGGAGCGCAGCGACGGCAGCCGCACTCGCTGGACGACGGCCGAACACCACCTGGAAAAAGTCGTGCGCTGCCTCGTCTCCGTGCCGTGGCCGCCGGGCGTACTCATGAGCGTGAATTTTCCCGACGTGGCGGCCGGCGCCGTGACCGGTGTCGAGGCGACGCGCGAGGGGCGGCGGCGCGTCGGTACCTGGTTTACCGAAAGCATCGATCCCTACGGGCACCCCTATTACTGGCTGTCGGGTTGGCGCGAGGCGGAAGATTTCGCCTGTGGCACCGACCTCGCGGCCGTGGCCCGGGGCGCCATATCCGTCACGCCGCTCAGCATGGACCTCACCCACCGACCCACCTTGCGCGTCCTCAAGGGAATTCTGGATTGAGTCCCGAGGCGCGGCGCATCCGGCTGGTCCTCGAACTGCGCTCGGGGGGCATCACCGATACCCGCGTACTGTCGGCCATGGAGCGAGTCCCGCGCGAGCTGTTCGTGCCCGAGACGTTCCGCGACCGGGCCACAGAAGACGTGGCGCTGCCCATCGGACGCCAGCAGACGGTGAGCCAGCCGAGCGTGGTGGCGCGCATGTCCCAGGCCCTGGAGGTCGGGGACCGTGATAAGGTGCTCGAGGTCGGTACCGGCTCGGGATACCAGTCGGCGGTCCTCTGCCGCCTGTGCCGGCGTCTTTACACCGTCGAGCGTCATCCGGCCCTGTTGCGCGAGGCCGAGACGCGCCTCGCCGCGCTCGCTCTCACCAACGTCACGGCACGCGTTGGCGACGGCACTGCCGGCTGGCCCGAGCAGGCGCCGTTTGACCGCATCATGGTGACGGCGGCGGGCGAGGACATCCTTGAGGACCTGCTCGCCCAGGTGGCGGTGGGTGGGGTCATGGTGGCGCCGGTGGGCATCGGCGAGCGGGACCAGCGGCTGGTGCGCGTGTGCCGCACCAAGGACGGCGCCGACATCGAGGATCTGGGTGCCGCGCGCTTTGTCCCCCTGGTGGCCGGCGTCGAACCCGAATGACGCTCGGGCGTTGAAGTCGGAGCTGCCTTCGGGAATAATCCAGACCATGAATACACACGGTGTCGTGACGAGGGTCGCCGGGGCCGTTCTTGTGGCCGGTGCCCTCCTGGCCGAGGCCGGGTGCGGTTGGGTCGAGTGGCCGCCGCCTGGCCCTGGGCCGCATTCGGCCAGCCGCCCGCCGGCGGAGCGCCCGCCACCGGTAAGCGATCGCCGCTTCGTCGGTGCCGGCGCCGTCATCGTCGGGCGCGGTGACACCGTCCACGCCCTGGCGCGGCGCCACCGGGTGCCGGTGCGCGCCATTATCGACGCCAATGGGCTGCGGCCGCCCTATCATCTGGCGGTGGGACAGCGCATCGCCCTGCCGCGCGGACGCAGCCACGTGGTGAAGGCCGGCGATACCCTTTACGGGGTGTCGCGGCTCTACGGTGTCGACTCCTATGCCTTGGCACGCGCCAATGGCATCGGCGCGCCCTACACCGTGCGCGTCGGCCAAGAGCTCGCCATTCCCACGGCGAAAGTCGCCTTGGCACGTGTGCAACGTGTGACACCTGCGGCACGCGCGGCGCCGGCGCCGCGCCAACCGCCGGTCAAGACGCCGCCGCGTGCCGTTTCTCGTCCCCCGGCGCGCTCCGGAGCCGGCTTCCGGTGGCCGGTCGAGGGGCGGGTGATCTCGGCGTTTGGGCCCCGGGCCAAAGGGCTGCATAATGACGGCATCAATATCGCGGCGCCGCCCGGCGCTCCGGTGGGGGCGGTGGAGAACGGCGTCGTCGCCTACGCCGGCAACGAGATACGCGGTTTCGGCAATCTTTTGCTCATCAAGCACTCGGGCGGTTGGATCAGCGCCTATGCCCACAATGCCGAGCTCCTGGTGCGGCGCGGCGATCGCGTCGAGCGCGGTCAGGTCATCGCCAAGATCGGGAGCTCGGGCAACGTCACCACACCGCAGCTCCACTTCGAGTTGCGCCGGGGCAAGCGGGCGGTTGACCCGCGCGCCCACCTGGACGCCGGGCGGGCGTGACGCCCGACCCATTGAATAAGGAGTCCGCGGCCATGGAAAAGCAATTCAAAGACCATGTTTCGGAGCGCGGCACGTGGGTGCGGCTCTTCTACATGGCCGTCTTCGTGGTCATCTTCAACGTCGCCGAGCTGGCCATCGCCGTGGTCGTCGTCGTGCAGTTCCTGCTCAGGCTGGTCACCGGCGAGGTCCACGAGAGGCTGAGGACCCTGGGCGGGACCCTCGGCACCTACGTCCACCAGATCATCGCCTTCCTCACTTACCATAGTGAGGACATGCCCTATCCCTTCGGCGATTGGCCCGGCGCCGAAGCGCCGGACAAGAAACCGGCCCGCCGCAAGGGTGTGGCCAAGGGCAAATAGCGGCACGGGCTCGGGGCGCGCGCCCCTATATCGAACTGGTTTCTTCTACTCGGTCTCAACGGAAAGCGCGCGCGTGACGGCTGTCGGCTCCTGGTCGATGACCAGGAGAAAGGCGCGTGCGGAGAGTTCGGGTTGCCTGCGGCTTTGCTCCCAGTTTTTCACCGCGTCCAAAGCGAAACCGAATTGGGCCGCGAACTTTTCCAGCGATAGCCCCAGGTGCTTGCGGATCGCCTTCACGTCAACATGGCGTGGGACGTGTGCTACAAATCCCTCACGCTCGCCTTGCGCGTAGGCCAGAGCCTTTTCAGCGCCGTGAAGGATGCCATCGCCAGCTTTGGACATATTATCTTACTCCTTTGAATACTCGGCGACCAGTGTGGTCAACACCGCGCGCAGTTTGTTCCGTTCGGCCTTCGTCAGGTTTACCTTTTCGCCCTTGCCAAACACCGTGAGAAGGAACATCGGCACCGTTGGGCCGCCGTAGAAAATTATCACGCGGACGCCGCCACGTGGTTAACGATGGCAGCGAACTTCGTTTAGCTCAACAACGGGGCCGTCCGGCGGCGAAACTCCGGGGTTTCGACAACGGTGTGTAACGACCGGCTCGACATGCATGTCAATGCGCCATTGGCGTATAGACGTCAATGGCGTACACCCTTGGACAGGACCGCGCCCTCATTCGAGCTGCTTGCCGAGCCTTCCCGCCAGGTCCTGGATGAACTGCCAGGCGACGCGGCCAGAGCGTGCGCCGCGCGTCACCGACCATTCGTTAGCCTCGGCGCGCAAGGTGTCGGGCGCCATGTCCAGGCCGTAGCGCGCCGCGTAGCCCTCGATGATGGCGAAGTAGGTGTCCTGGTCGCACACGTGGAAGCCCAGCCACAGGCCGAAGCGGTCCGACATCGAGACCTTCTCCTCCACCGCCTCCGAGGGGTTAATGGCGGTCGAGCGCTCGTTCTCGGTCATGTCGCGGGGCATCAGGTGGCGGCGGTTCGAGGTGGCGTAGAAGACGACGTTGGCGGGCCGTCCTTCGATGCCGCCTTCGAGCACCGCTTTCATGGACTTGTATGAGGCATCGGTGCCGTCGAAGGAGAGATCGTCGCAAAAGAGCACCGTGCGCCGCACGGCACTGCGCGTGACGTTGAGGAGCCGGGGCAGGGAGGGGATGTCCTCGCGATGGATCTCGATCAGCGCCAAGGCGCCCGGCGTCTCCTCGTTGACCGTGTTGTGCACCGCCTTGACCAGGGAGCTCTTGCCGGTGCCCCGCGCCCCCCACAGGAGCGCGTTGTTGGCGGGCAGGCCCTGGACGAAGCGCCGCGTGTTCTCGAGGAGTGTGTCGCGCTGGCCCTCGATGCCCTTGAGGAGTGCGAGCTCGACCCGGTTGACCTCGGCCACCGGCTCCAGCCAGCCGCCCTCGGCGTGCCAGACGAAAGCGTCCGCCGCGTCCAGGTCGGCGCCGCCCGGCGCCGCCGGGGCGAGGCGTTCCAGCGCCTCGCCGATGCGCCGCAGCAACTCCGGGTGTTCGCTGTCCGTCATTTTTGCTTCCTTCGCCTGATCGGCCGCGACCCTAACATACGGTCCGGGACGGGCAAAGCGGTGGGGCGGGTAGCGGCTTGACACGGAGTTGATAATCGCCCGCTTGCAAGCTGCGCTGGTGCCGCTATAGTCCCGCTGGCTTTCCCTGAATGCCCCCGCGCCCTATCGTTTCGAGGAGACAAGAATGCTCATTTCCCCCGCTTACGCCCAGGACGCCGGCGCCGGTGGCTTCGGCGGCATCGAGGCGTTGCTGCCGCTGGTCCTCATCTTCGTCGTCTTCTACTTCCTCTTGATCCGCCCGCAGCAGAAGAAGATGAAACAGCACAAAGAGATGCTCGGCGCCATCCGGCGCGGCGACAAGGTTGTCACCGGCGGCGGCATCGTGGGTGCCGTCACCAAGGTGGGAACCGACGGCGATCTCACCGTCGAGATTGCCGAGGGCGTGCGCGTACGCGTCCAACAATCGTTGGTCTCCACCGTGCTTTCCAAGACAGAGCCCGGCAAGGGCGCGCCGGCTGGCGGCGCCGCGCCAGCCGGCCTCGGTCAGGGCGGCGGCTCATTCATCGAGAAGATATTCGGGGGAGGGCGCCGGTAAGAGCGCGGGTAAGAGCGCGGGTAAGAGCGCCGGCCGGCCCGTCCCATGGTCTACTTTCCGAAATGGAAGATCGTTCTCGTCCTTGCGGTCTGCGTCCTCGGCCTCGTCTTCGCGGCCCCCAACTTCCTGAGCCAGCAACAGGCCGAGGCTCTGCCGACCTGGCTTCCTCATAAGCAGATCAGCCTCGGCCTCGATTTGCAGGGGGGGTCGCACCTGCTCTTGGAGGTGGAGGTCGACGCGGTGGTGCGCGAGCGCCTGGAGTCGATGGTCGACAGCGTGCGCTCCGAACTGCGCAAGGCGCGCATCCGCTACCGTGGCCTAGGGGCCGAGGGGTACAGCGTCGCCGTCACCATCATCGAGCCCGGGCATCGCGACGAGGCGCGCCGCCTCCTCGGGCCCCTCGATCCCCAATCGACCCTCGAGGACGGCGACGGTGGCCGCCTCACCCTGACCCTCACTGAGAGCGCGCTCCGCGACCGCAAGAGCGCGGCGGTTGCCCAGTCCATCGAGATCGTGCGCCGGCGCATCGACGAGACGGGGGTGCGCGAGCCCACCATCCAGCGTCAGGGCGAGGACCGCATCCTGGTGCAACTTCCCGGCGTCGATGACCCGGAGCGCGTCAAGCGCCTGCTCGGCAAGACCGCCAAGATGACCTTCCACCTGGTCGACAACAAAACCACGGTCTCCGAGGCCCTGGCTGGGCGCGTGCCGCCCGGCTCCAAGTTGCTGCCGTCGGCCGACGAGGTAGGCACCGACGGCCGGCCCAGCATAGTGCTCGTCCGCAAGCGGGTGATGGTCAGCGGCGAGAACCTGACCCAAGCCCAGCAGGGCGCCGACGGGCGCACCGGCGAGCCGGTGGTGGTCTTCCGTTTCGATTCGGTGGGTGCCAAGCGCTTCGGCGACGTGACGGCCAAGAACGTGGGCCGGCCCTTCGCCATCGTCCTTGACGGAAAGGTCATCAGCGCGCCGGTGATCCGTGAGGCCATCCTTGGCGGCTCGGGCCAGATCAGCGGCAACTTCTCCTTCCAGTCGGCGCAGGACTTGGCGCTACTGTTGCGCGCCGGCGCCTTGCCGGCGCCGCTGACCATCCTCGAGGAGCGCACGGTGGGACCCGGCCTGGGCGCCGATTCCATCGCCGCGGGCAAGGTGGCGAGCATCATCGGCATGGTGCTGGTGGTGGCCTTCATGGTGGCCGCCTACGGGCTGTTCGGCGTCATGGCCGACGTGGCACTGTTGGTGAACATGGTCCTCATCGTCGCCGCGCTCTCGGTCCTGCAGGCGACGCTGACCCTGCCCGGCATCGCCGGCATCGTCCTCACCATCGGTATGGCGGTTGATGCCAACGTGCTCGTTTTCGAGCGTATCCGCGAGGAGGTGCGCGCCGGGCGGACGCCCATCTCGGCCATCGACACCGGCTACTCGCGGGCTATGACGACCATCATCGACGCCAACGTCACCACCCTGATCGCGGCGGTACTTCTGTATGCCTTCGGCTCGGGGCCGGTGCGCGGCTTCGCTGTGACCCTTGCCATCGGCATCGTCTCGTCGATGTTCACCGCGATCATGTTGACCCGCCTCTTGGTGGTGGCGTGGCTGCGCCGCACCCGCCCCCAGATCTTGCCCGTTTAGGGGGGCTGCCATGCGCCATATAACGCTCATCCCGGCCGTCACCAGCATTCAGTTAGTCAACAAGAAAACCGTCTTTTTCGCCTTCTCGGCCTTGCTCGTCCTGGTTTCGGTGGCGTTGTTCACGATTCGCGGCCTCAACTACGGCATCGATTTCAAGGGCGGCATCCTGATCGAGGTGCGCATGCCCGCCGACGCCGACCTCGCGGACATGCGCCGTTCGCTGTCGGGCCTTGGCCTCGGCGAGGTGGCGCTCCAGGAATTCGGCGCCCCCACCGACGTGCTTATCCGCGTGCAGCGCCAGGAGGGCGGCGAGGGCGCCCAGCAACAAGCGGTGGAGACGGTCAAGGAGGTGCTGGGCGGCGGCGTCAATTACCGGCGTACCGAGTTCGTCGGCCCCAAGGTCAGTGAAGAGCTGTTCTGGGACGGCGTCTACGCGGTCGGCGCGGCGATCATCGCCATCCTGGTCTACGTCTGGTTCCGCTTCGAGTGGCAGTTCGGCCTGGGCGCCATCATCGCCCTGATCCATGACGTGCTGACGACGATCGGCGTCTTCGCCCTGTTCGGGCTGGAGTTCAACCTGTCCACGGTAGCCGCCATCCTCGCCATCGCCGGCTATTCCATCAACGACACGGTGGTGGTGTACGACCGGGTGCGGGAGAACCTGCGCCGCTACAAGAAGATGCCCCTGGCCGATCTCCTCAACGACAGCATCAACGCCACCCTGTCGCGTACGGTGATGACCAGCGTCACCACGCTCCTCGCCCTGCTGGCGCTCTATTTCCTGGGTGGCGAGGTGATCCGCGGTTTCAGCTTCGCCATGATCTGGGGCGTCGTCATCGGCACCTACTCGTCGATCTGCCTGGCGGTGCCGCTGCTTCTCCACCTGGACGTGCGCCGCGGGCCGGCGGACGGCGAAAGCGCCGAGGCGGCGGCTGAAGAAGTGTCGTGAGGCCATGGGCGGGGCCGACATCACCCCACTCGTGGCCAGTGGGCGCCAGCTCATCGATTCCTATGGGGAGGGCCGTTTCCGCATTGCCGGCGTGGTCCACGCCGGCTCGGTGCTGGTCTTGCCCGAGCGCCTCGAGCCCTGGCCCGTCACCGAGGCGGCGGAGGTCACGTTCGCGTCTCTGGCTCCGGTGACGGAGGAGGAGCCGCCGTCCGAGATCCTACTCGTCGGGTGCGGGAAGAGTTTCGAACCGGCGCCGGCCGGGCTCGGCGCGGCCTTGCGCCAAGCCGCCGTTGCTCTGGAATGGATGGACACCGGCGCTGCCTGCCGCACCTTCAACGTGCTGCTAGCTGAGGAACGGCGCGTCGCCGCGGCATTGATCGCGGTCGACTGACGCCCAAAAAGAACGGGGCCCCTCGGGGCCCCGTTCGGTATTTTGGATAGTTGCTGTCGTCAGTAGACGTTCTGTGCCGAGATCATGGCGTAGAGCATGGGGATTGACAACAGCGTGTTGGTCCGCGAGAACAGCATCGCGGTGCGCGCCGACGCCTTCTTGGTGGCGTCGTCGGTCTCCACGAGGCCCAGCGCTTTCTGCTGGTTTGGCCAGATGATGAACCACACGTTGAACCACATGATGGTGCCCAACCACATGCCGATGCCGATCGCCGTATGCTTGGCGACGCCATCGGTCAGGCCGATGGTGATGGCCTCGACGAGGTAACCGTTGAGGGCGGCGAGGACAAGCCCGGTGACGATGGTCGCCATGGCGCCCCAACGGAACCAAAACAAGGCCGCCGGCGCGATATGCTTGCCGATGGCCGGTTTCAGTTCGTCCGGGATCTTGGGCATGGTCGGGATCTGCACGAAATTGAAGTACCACAAAATTCCGATCCACATGACGCCGCTCAGCACGTGGATCCAGCGTACGAAAAAGGACCACCAAGCCTGATCGAGGTCGAGCCCCACGGAATGCCATCCCGCGATCACGAAGACCATGATGATAAGCAGGACGACGCCCGTAACGATAGTCTTGTGCAATGATTCTAGCAGGCTTGTCATAGTCTCCCCCAAAGATGGTGTGAACGATCAAGGAATGCGTTGTTGACGCATTCTAATCGAAACAAGGGACGATTGTGCAACAAGTTCGTCGGAGCCCCGTTGCCGGCGGTTTCCGCCATCGACCGCGGTTATGGCATCCGCGGCTCCGATCCGCTAACAAATGCGCCATGGCCCGTTTGTCCCCCCTGGTCGGCGAGGTCAGGCGCCTCGACAACGACCGGTTCCTATGCGCCCTCTTCGCGCCGCCCGAGGCGCGCCAGTGGCTTTTTGCTCTCTACGCCTTCAACGCTGAGGTGGCGCGCGTCCGCGAAGCGGTCACCGAGCCCCTCGGCGGAGGAGAAGGGCCGCCTCACTAGGTCGCCCGCGCCCTGGCCGCAGCCGTGCGGCGCCACCGCCTCGGTCGCCAACCGTTCGAGCGCTTGCTGGAGGCCCGCGAGTTCGACCTGGACGACGACGCGCCCGCCGACATGGTGGCGCTCTTGTCCTATGCCGAGGCGACGTCGGCGACCCTTGTCGGGCTCTCCCTCGAAATCTTTGAGGCACGGGACGAGGCTTCCCGGCAAGCGGGACACCATGTCGGTTTGGCTTGGTCCCTGATCGGGTTGCTTCGGGCCATCCCTTATCTCGCGGCGGCGCGCCGGGTCTAGCTGCCGGCCACCCTGAGCCGCGATTCGGGCGTCGATTTGGTAGGGCTCTTCGAGGGGCGCTCCGGGCCGGGCCTGCGAACGGCGGTCGCCGAGGTCGCCGAGGCGGCGCGCCGGCACATCGAGGCGGCCCGCCGCCCCGGGCCGCGGGTTCCCAGGCGGGCGCTGCCGGCGCTCTTGCCCGCCACGCTCGCCGAAGCCTATCTGGGGAGCCTCGCCAAGGCCGGCTTCGATCCCTTCGAGCGCTGCGTGCGGGCGCCGGGAAGGGGACGGCTGATGCGGCTCGCCTTCAGCGTTTGGCGGGGGCGCTACTAGATTTCTTGGCCGATGGCAGGGTATGGGGGGACGACTGCTTCATGCGCAGGATCATGAGGTCGGAGGTGTAGAGGTGCCCGAAAATGGGCGCCGCGTCGGCCCGGTAAAGTTCGACCACTCCGAGATTGAAGTTCGGCAAAACGCCGCTGGCGTCGTTGAACGTGCGGATTTCAAGCACGTTCAGTTCTTGCGAGGCCAAATCGGCGCTGGTCCACTGTACCGTCGGATTGGCCCGCCGCGGCGCCCCGAATTCGGTGACCACGCGCTTGGGCGTCGCCGTCGGCGGCCCGTAGCGCTGCTGGAAGTGGGCGGCGACATCGGTGAAGGATTCGGAGGGAAACAGGGCGTAGAACCGCGTCGCCTTGCCTTCGTCGTAGCGAACGATCACCTGTTTTCCCTTGTAGAGGAGCGTGTTGATCTCGAAAATCGGGGCGAGGCTTTTCGGCCAATCAATGGCCTCCAGGCAAAACAGGGCCTTCCAATAATTCTTGGCCACGCATCGGGTCCGGGCACTTTCCACCGGGCCGTGTCCTTGCCCCAGTTTCAGGGAAGTCCCAAGGGTGAACTCCACGCCCCTCAGGTGCGGTGAGGTAGGCGGCGTGACCGGCGCGGGCCGCGTGGATCCCAGGGGTTCCGTGGGTTCCGCCTTGGCCACGCGGGCTTTCTGGGGCGGTGGCGAGGAGCTTTTACTCATCGCCGGTCGCGGTACGCGGATTTCCCGGGAGCTTGCCGAATATTGCGGAGATACTTGTGGCTCCTGGTCCGGTTTTTCGGGCGCGTCCAGGCCCAAGGATTCCGTTACTTTCGACCAGACGCGGCTCAGCAGATTGGGCTCGGGGGCCGCCTCGGTCACTGGCGTCGCCGCCGCCGCGGACTTGGCCACCGGCCGCGCCGTCGCTGGGACGGCTGGAGCCCGCTCGGCGGGCGTGGCTACCACCTGTGTCGATTCCACCGCGGCCGGGGCCGCCCGGGGTGCGTCCTGCGCTGGCTGTCCGGGCCGGGCCGTGACGAATTGCGATTCCTTGGCGGGAACGCGCGAGCGTGTCTCCGGGCTCGATGCGGCCTGATGCTGATCGGGCCGGGGCGCCGCGGCGCTGGCGGTGGCCAGCGCCGCTTCGGGTGCTTCCGGACGGGGCGCGTCGGCGGACGATGAAGCCGGCTCCGGCGCGGCTTTCGGGCTGGTCTGTCCATAGGGCACGGCAACCGAAGATTTCTGCCGTCCGGCAAGCAAATTCATCGCCGGGGCGGTGTCTTCGGCGCGTTCGCGGCGCGGCAGTGAAAGAGCATTCGCAGCCTTGGTTGGAGCCGGCCTCGCCAGTGCCGAAGGCACCGCCCTATCGACGGTGGGGGATTGCGCCAAGGCCTCAGGACGCGGCGCCTGGGGCGCGGTGGCGTCCGGTTCGGGCTTGGCGGGACCTTGTTCCGCGGCCTCGGCGGAGAGCGTCGGCTGGGGTGCTGTTTTTGGTGCGGTAGTGAATTGGGACGACCGCGCCGTGGTGCCCGGTTGAGACTTGGCGGGAACTCGTTTCACGGTCTTGGTGGGGGCTGCCGTCTCGATGGGGGCCGGCGTTTCGGTGGAGGCCGATGGCTTGGGCGCCGCTGGCGGCAAGGCCGCGGACCTTTTCGGGACGGCCTGGGAGGGCTCTTCCTTGCCGCCGAAGGAGAAGGTGTCGGTCAACGTCGACCAAACGCGCTTCAAAACGTTCGGCTTGTCCTTGGAACCTTCCTCGGAAGCCGACGCCTTGGCCGGCAAGGCCGCTGTCTGGCCCGATGGGGTCGGGGGCGGCGCTTCGGTTTCGCTGTCCGCATTCGAGCCGACCCTGGCGATAATGACTTTCGGTCTTGGGGTGGTGGCGGCCGTCGATCCCGTCGGCGGCGTTTTTCCGCCTTGGGCTGTCGGCGGCGGGGATGGCGGCGGAGGCGGAGATGGAGACGGCGCCGCAACGGGGCTCGGCGGTGCGTCCTTGGTTTGCAGTGCCGTGGCTTGCTGGGCCGTGATTTGCGGTGCCGAGGGTTGCGCATACCCGCGGTCGCCCCACGGGGGGCGCCGGCGGCGGTCCGTGTTGGCCTGCTGAAAGTTGCGGACCGACAGCAGGTAATGGGCGATTTCGAAGTAGCCCTTGTCGATGGCCAACTCCGTCGCCGTCAGGCCCCAGGCGTTTTCCATCGTGGTGTCGGCACCCTCCGTTACCGCGGCCTGGACCCGCGCCAGATCCTTTTCCATCACGGCTTCGAACAACTGGAGGGTGGCGCCCGAGGCGTTGTCGGAAGAGGATTGTTGGGCGCGCACGGCGACGCTCGCCAAGATCAACACGGCGAGGCATGCGGCGGCCGGCGCGCCTCGAAACAAAAGGCGCGGCAGGGTGCGCAATGAATTTTGCCACTTCCGAATTTTCATCAGGCCCGTTCTAGTGGATAGAAACCAACATACGGGAACCGTGGGACAGCTTCCCAAGCCCACCGGACGCGTTGCCCGATGCTTGCGATGTGCCCGCATCACCACGCATGGCAAGCTTTTCCGGATGAACTCGGGAAGCCGTCGTATGGGTGCCACATGTTAGATTCTGTCCACTGGGCGTTAGCGCTGCGCCGGCGCGGCAGTGCGGGCCCCTTTTCGGGGTGTTCGCGACGGTCCAATTGTGACTCTTTTCGCCTGGCCCCACAACACGCACGCTGGGCCGGCATGATCGCCGGGCCTCGTTGTTCAAGCTCGGGGGAACTCATTCCGCCGCTTGGCGCCGCTCCAGCCAGGTGTCGAGGTCGGCGAGCGCCCGGGCGCTCAGCGCCTTTTTTCGGTTGCTGCCCCGGAGCCGTCCCTTACCGGTGCCGTCGATCGGTGGGAAGAGGCCGAAGTTGACGTTCATGGGCTGGAAGGTTTCGGCCTCGGCGCCGCCGGTGATGTGGGCGAGCAGGGCGCCCATGGCCGTCGTCGCCGGCGGCGGCAGGGGGGTGCGCCCGTGGTGCTCGGCGGCGGCGAAGCGTCCGGCGAGCAAGCCCATGGCGGCGCTCTCCACGTAGCCCTCGCAGCCGGTGATTTGCCCGGCGAAGCGCAGGCGCTCCTGGCGCTTCAGGCGCAGCGTGCCGTCGAGCACGCGCGGGCTGTTCAGGAAGGTGTTTCGGTGCAGGCCGCCGAGGCGGGCAAACTCGGCGCCCTCGAGCCCCGGGATGGTGCGCAGGATGCGTTTCTGCTCGCCGTGCTTCAGCTTGGTTTGAAAGCCGACCATGTTGTAGAGGGTGCCGAGCGCGTTGTCCTGGCGCAGTTGCACGACTGCGTGGGGCTTGTTCTCCGGGGCGTGCGGATTGGTCAGGCCGACCGGCTTCATGGGGCCGTAGGCCAGGGTCTTGGGGCCGCGCGCCGCCATCACCTCGATGGGCAGGCAGCCCTCGAAATAAGGCGTCGAGGCCTCCCATTCGTGGAATTCCACCTTGTCGGTGGCGAGCAGGTCTTCGACGAAGGCGTGGTACTGGTCGTGGTCCAGCGGGCAGTTGATGTAGTCGGCGTCGCACTTGTCGTAGCGCGACTGGAACCAGGTCTTGGAGAAATCGATGGAGTCCTTGTGGACGATCGGCGCGATGGCGTCGAAGAAGGCGAGGGCGTCCTCGCCGGTGAGCGCCGCGATGGCGGCGGCCAGATCCGGCGAGGTCAGAGGCCCGGTGGCGATGATCGTGCTGTCCCACTGGGGCGGAGGAAGGTCGGCGATTTCCCGACGGGCCACGGTGACTAGGGCCTCGGCTTCGAGCGCCGCCTCGACGGCCTTCGAGAAGCCCTCCCGGTCGACGGCCAGCGCGCCGCCGGCCGGCACTCGGTTGGCGTCGCCGGCGCCGAGGATGAGGGAGCCGGCGCGCCGCATCTCCTCGTGCAGGAGCCCGACCGCGTTGGTCTCGGCGTTGTCGGAGCGGAACGAGTTCGAGCACACGAGCTCGGCCAAGCCACCGGTGAGGTGGGCGTCCGTGGTGCGGTGGGGGCGCATCTCGTGGAGCACCACGGGCACGCCAGCGCGTGCTAGCTGCCAGGCGGCCTCGGAGCCCGCTAGGCCGCCGCCGACGACGTGGACGGGGGTGATGCCCGGCGAACCGTTGGCAGCGTCCGTGAGATTGACCGGGTGGTTTGCGGCCTTCATGCCCGCTTCTTCTCCTTGCCGCGCCCCAGGTAGGCGGCCAGGTATTGCCCGGTGTAGCTGTCGGTGACTTGGGCCACGTCCTCGGGCGTGCCGGCGGCGACGACGCGACCGCCCTTGTCGCCGCCCTCGGGGCCGAGGTCGATAATCCAGTCGGCGGTCTTGACGATCTCCAGGTTGTGCTCGATGATGACCACGGTGTTGCCGGCGTCGACCAGTTCGTGCAGCACGTCGAGGAGCTTCCTCACGTCGTTGAAGTGCAGCCCCGTGGTCGGCTCGTCCAGGATGTAGAGGGTCTTGCCCGTGGCGCGGCGGCTGAGTTCTTTGGCGAGCTTGACGCGCTGCGCCTCGCCGCCGGACAGGGTCGTCGCCTGCTGGCCCAGGTGGATGTAGCCCAGGCCGACCCGCCGCAAGGTCTCGAATTTGGCGCGAATAGCCGGCACCGCCTTGAAGAACACCAGTCCCTCGTCGACCGTCATGTCGAGCACGTCGGCGATGGACTTTCCCCGGAAGCGCACTTCCAGGGTCTCGCGGTTGTAGCGCTTGCCCTTGCAGACGTCGCACTGGACGTAGACGTCGGGCAGGAAGTGCATCTCGATCTTGATGACGCCGTCGCCCTGGCACGCCTCGCAGCGCCCCCCCTTGACGTTGAAGGAGAAGCGCCCCGGCTTGTAGCCGCGCGTCCGCGCCTCGGGCAGGCCGGTGAACCAGTCGCGGATGGACGTGAAGGCGCCGGTGTAGGTGGCCGGGTTGGAGCGCGGCGTGCGCCCGATGGGGGACTGGTCGATGTCCACCACCTTGTCGATGAGTTCGATGCCGTCGATGCGCTTGTGGGCGCCGGCGTGCAGCCGCGCCCCGTGCAGGCGCCGTGCCACCGCCCGGTAGAGGGTCTCGACGATGAGGGTCGACTTGCCGCCGCCCGACACCCCGGTGACGCAGATGAAGGTGGCGAGCGGGAACTCGACGTCGATGCCGTCGAGGTTGTTGGCGGTGGCCCCGATCACCGCCAAGGCACGCCGCGACTTGGCACCCTCCGGCCCGGCGCGCCGCCGCGCTGGCACCGGAATCTGGCGGAGCCCGGTAAGGTACTGGCCGGTGAGGCTTTCGGGGTTGGCCATGACGTCGGCCGGGGTGCCGCGGGCGACGATGTGCCCGCCGTGGGTGCCGGCGCCGGGCCCCATGTCGATGACGTAATCAGCGTTGCGGATGGCGTCCTCGTCGTGCTCGACGACGATCACCGTGTTGTCGAGGTCGCGCAGCCGCTTGAGGGTGGCCAGGAGCCTGTTGTTGTCGCGTTGGTGGAGGCCGATGGAGGGTTCGTCGAGCACGTAGAGCACCCCAGACAGGCCCGATCCGATCTGCGAGGCGAGGCGGATGCGCTGGCTTTCGCCCCCCGACAGCGTCGCCGAGGCGCGTGACAGCGTCAGGTACTCGAGCCCCACGTTTTTTAGGAAGCCGAGGCGCTCGTTGATCTCGCGTAGGATACGCTGGGCGATCTCGCGGTGCTGCGGGCTCAGCGTCTCCTCGAGGACACCGAACCACTCGGCGGCGCCCTCGATGGACATTACCGCGACCTCGCTGACGTTGAGGCCGGCGATCTTGACGGCCAGGGCCTCTGGCCTGAGGCGCAGGCCGCCGCAAGCCTCGCACGAGGTGACGGTTTGGAACTTGGCAAGCTCGTCGCGGATCCACGACGAGTCGGTTTCGTGCCAGCGGCGCTCCATGTTGGGGATGACGCCTTCGAACGGCTTGGTGATGTTGTAGGCGCGCTTGCCGTCGTCGTAGCGCATGGTCACGGCTTCTTTCCCCGACCCGAAAAGGACCACTTGGCGCACCTTCTTGGGCAGCCGGCGGAACGCCGTCGACAGCGAAAAATCGAAGTGTGCCGCCAGGCTGTCCAGGGTCTGGGCGTAATAGCGCGAAGACGAGCGGGCCCACGGCGCGATGGCCCCCTCGTCCAGCGACAGGCGGTCGTCGGGCACCACCAGCTCGGGGTCGACATACATCTCGGTGCCCAGCCCGTCGCAAGCCGGGCACGCCCCGAAGGGGTTGTTGAAGGAAAATAGCCGGGGCTCGATCTCGTCGATGGTGAAGCCCGAGACCGGGCAGGCAAACTTGGCGGAGAAGGTGGTGCGCGCGCCACCAGCAGCCGAACCCTTGTTCTTCCCTGTCCGGGCTTTGCTCGTCCCCGCCTCTTCTGTAAAAGCCAGCCCGTCGGCGAGGGCGAGCGCCGTCTCGAAGCTGTCGGCGAGGCGCGACGCCACGCCTTGGCGCACCACCACCCGGTCGACCACCACCTCGATGTCGTGCTTGACCTTCTTATTGAGCTCCGGCACGGCGTCGAGGTCGAGGAGAACGCCGTCCACCTTGACGCGTTCGAAGCCGTGGCGCCGCAGGTCCTGGAGTTCGGCCCGGTACTCACCCTTGCGGCCGCGCGCCACCGGGGCCAGGATCAAGAGCCGCGTGCCCTCGTCCATGGCCATCACCCGGTCCACCATCTGGCTCACGGTCTGGCTTTCGATGGGCAGGCCGGTGGCCGGCGAATGGGGGACGCCGACGCGTGCGAACAAGAGCCGCATGTAGTCGTAGACTTCGGTCACCGTGCCGACCGTGGAACGCGGGTTCTTGGAGGTGGTCTTCTGTTCGATGGAGATGGCCGGCGACAAACCGCCGATGGAATCGACGTCGGGCTTCTGCATGACCTCGAGGAACTGGCGTGCGTACGCCGACAGGGATTCGACGTAGCGCCGCTGCCCCTCGGCATAAATGGTGTCGAAGGCCAGCGACGACTTGCCGGAGCCCGAAAGCCCGGTGATCACGGTGAACGAGTCGCGCGGGATGTCGGCGTCGACGTTCTTCAGGTTGTGCTCGCGCGCACCCCGGATTTCGATCTTGCGCATGGGTTATTCGTGGCGGGTCATGTCGGACGGACAGCCGCAACCGACCACACATATAGGGGCCGGGCGGCCCTGTAAGGAAGGGCGCCGCGGCGGCGTTGGCGCTCTCGTGGCATCCCCGTGGTGCTCCCGTGGCTGGCCATTTCGAATGATGACATATTGTCATCATTGTCATCATTTGTCATTTTGCGGCGCGCCGTCGCCGCGCTGGCGGCGTTGGGAATAGGGGCACGTCGCGGGTACTGGGCATGTTGATCACTTCTGCTTTCGGGACAAACGATAATAAGTGCCACGGAACACTTGACAAAATAAGAACAAAACAAGAACTTTATTTAGCCCCCTCATCCCGAAGGCGCCCGCTGGGCGTGTCCCTTCCTGCGCGAAGCCGACGGCCGCGAGCACCGTCCCGGCAGGTGGCCGACAATGCAGAGGGCTTTGCTCTGTGCGGGGGAGCGTGTAGAGTTACGCCAACGTTTTCGGCAAGAGAGGAAAGTGCCATGGCAGGGTCGGTCAACAAGGTCATTCTCGTCGGCAATCTGGGGCGCGACCCGGAAGTGCGCTTTACCCAGGACGGCACCAAGATCGTCAATTTCTCCATGGCCACGTCGGAATCCTGGAAGGATCGCCAGTCCGGCGAGCGCCGCGAGAAGACGGAGTGGCACCGGGTGGTGATCTTCAACGAGAACCTCGCCGAAATCGCCGAGAAGTACCTGCACAAGGGCTCCAAGGTCTACGTCGAGGGCCAGTTACAGACCCGCAAGTGGCAGGGTAACGATGGCGCCGAGAAATACACCACCGAGGTCATCCTCCGCTTCCGCGGTGAGCTCACCATGCTCGATTCGCGCGGCGAGGGCGGCGGCGCCTATCAGGCGGCGCCGGCGGCGGACGGACCCGACTACGATGCCGTTGGCGACACGGGTGCGGGCGCGGCCCCGGCCCCGGGCGGCGGCCCCCAGGGCGGCGACCTCGACGACGAGATACCTTTTTAGGAGGACCACCACTCGCCGGCCTCGGGCGCTCCGTTTTATGGCAAATCTGCGGGGTTTTCTGGGGCCGTCCGCTCACACCCCGGCATACCCCCCACATATTGAGGTGGAATCCCCAAAATATGGGGCTTTTTGTTGTACCCAGGTGCGACATATGCTAAATTTATTCGTCCCTGAGCGGCCTGGGACTGCTCCCCGGCCGTTGTTCGTTATATATCTGATTTTATTGGATAAATTCGCTTGATGACGCCTCCGACGACAGCCCCGCCGCAGCCCCAAAACATCGCCCCCGTCACCATCGAGGACGAGATGCAGAACTCGTACCTCGATTACGCCATGAGCGTCATCGTGAGCCGCGCCCTGCCCGACGTGCGCGACGGGCTGAAGCCGGTGCACCGGCGCATCGTCTACTCCATGCACGAGCAGGGCTACGACTACAACCGGCCCTTCCGCAAATCGGCGCGCATCGTTGGCGACGTCATGGGCA
>DASCNF010000063.1:0-5113 GCA_036011345.1 Rhodospirillales bacterium
ATCATGGTTTTCGAACGCCGCGTCCAGTGCTCCACCAAGACGCACCAGTCGGCCGCGTAGGCCGAATTTCTCTATCTGGAAGGGCTGGACCAAGTCGCCAAATGTCGCGAGGCTTCCCATGGACTCAGGCGAGGCACCAGGCAAGGATGCCCTTTTGGGCGTGCAGCCGGTTTTCGGCCTCGTCCCAGACCACTGAGCGGGGCCCGTCGATGACGGCGTCCGTCACCTCTTCTCCGCGGTGGGCGGGCAGGCAGTGCATGAAGATGGCGTCGGGCTTGGCGCCGGCCATCATGGCTTCATCGACCCGGTAGGGAGTCAGCAGCTCTTGCCGCCGCTTAGCATCCTTCTGTCCCATGGAGAGCCAGGTATCGGTGACCACGCAATCGGCCCCTGCCACGGCGTCGGCGGCATCTTCGACCAGCCCCACGTCGCCGCCTTCGCGACCGGCCCATTCGATGAGCGCCGGCGCCGGGCTTAAGGGTTCGGGGCAAGCCAGGCGCAAGGTAAAATTAAAGCGCACGGCGGCGTGAATCCACGATGCGGCGACGTTGTTGCCGTCGCCGACCCAGGCCACCCGGCGCCCGGCGATGGGACCGAGATGTTCTTCGAAGGTCATGACGTCGGCCATTAACTGGCACGGGTGGGAATCGTCGGTTAATCCGTTGATTACCGGTACCGTGGCGTGGGAGGCCAGCTCCGACAGCTTGGCCGGGGCGTCGGTGCGGATCATGATGACATCGACATAGCGCGACAGCACGCGCGCGGTATCGGCGATGGTTTCCCCGCGCCCCAAATGGGTCTCGCTTTCAGGTAGCACCACCGACCGGCCGCCCAGTTGCTGTATGCCGACCTCGAAGGAGACGCGGGTGCGGGTCGACGGTTTCTCCAAGATGATAGCCAAGGTTTTGCCGGCCAGGGGCGCGTCGCCCGGCGCCCGGCCAGCCTTGAAGGCCGAGCCCAGGTCAAGAATATGGCGCAAGGTCGCTGAGTCGAAGTCGTCAAGATCGAGGAAATGCCTGGGCGTGCTCACCGTCTCACGCTCCTTTTGATAACTCCGCGCAGGACGCTTCCAAGATACCGACGGCTTCTTCGACGTGGCTTTCGTCGATGATCAGGGGAGGCAGGATGCGCACTACGTTGTCGCCGGCGACGACGGTGACCAGGCCATTTTCGAAGAGCTTGGCCGACAGCGTTGTATTTGGGACCTCGCACTTGAGCCCCAGCATGAGGCCCTTGCCGCGCACTTCGGTCAGCACCGTGGGGTGGGCTTTGGCAACGGTCTCAAGGCGGCCGCGAAACCCCTTGGCAATCGCCTGCACGCGCTCCAGGAAGCCGTCCTCCAAGATGACGTCGAGCACGCTTCCAGCCACCGCCATGGCAAGCGGGTTGCCGCCGAAGGTGGAACCGTGGCTGCCCGCGACCAGGGCCGATGCCGCCTTCTCGTTGGCCAGGCAGGCGCCGACCGGGAAGCCGCCGCCAAGGCCCTTGGCCGCGGCCAGGATGTCGGGCTCGACGCCGGCCCATTCGTGGGCGAACAGTTTGCCGGTACGCCCGATGCCGCACTGTACCTCGTCGAATATGAGTAAAAGGCCGAACTCGTCGGCGGTCTGACGCAGGCCGCGCAGATAATCCGCCGAAGCGGGAAGCATGCCGCCCTCGCCCTGTACCGGTTCGACCAGGATGGCGGCGGTCTCGTCGGTGATCGCGGCGCGCGTCTCGTTAAGGTTGCCGAAGGCGACGTGGTCGAAACCCTCGACCGCCGGCCCGAAGCCCTTCAAAAGCTTCTCCTGGCCGGCGGCGGCGATGGTTGCCATTGTCCGGCCGTGGAAGGAATTGGTGCAGGCGACGACCCGGTAGCGATCGGGATTGCCGGTCTCGTCATGATACTTGCGGGCCATCTTGAGACTGCATTCCATGGCCTCGGCGCCGGAATTGCAGAAGAACACCGAATCGGCGAACGAGTGGTCGACCAGACGTTGCGCCAGACGCTCTTGGCCCAAGATGCGGTAGAGGTTGGACGTGTGCCAGATCTTGCCCGCCTGCTCGCGCAGCGCTTCAACAATGCGCGGGTGGCAGTGACCGAGCGAGATCACGGCGATGCCGGCGCCAAAGTCGAGATAGCGCCTTCCATCTTGGTCGAAAAGGTATGCGCCCTCGCCCTTTTCGAAGGCGACGTCGACGCGGGCATAGGTCGGCATGACGGCGGGGATCACGGTGCTCTCCTTTAACGCGATGGCGGGTGGGCGGGACCGTCCGCCCCCTTCAGGAAAGCGGCTGAGTATCGGGATGGTGGCGGGCCGTGTCAACGCGCATGCTGGTCGGGTGGGGGCTTGTGGGCTATACTTGGTCCCGTATCGCTAGCGGAGCCAGGACATGAACAGCGTCCCGTTTCGATCCGACACCGCAATCCAACCGCCCCAGCCCATGCAGCCGATTTCGGGCCCCGCTGTCTGGACGGGGGCAGAAATGGGCCAATCGGAAGAGTGGATCCATAGCCTTACGACCCTTGAAGCCGACGAATTGGAGGGCGCCGCCCGCGAGACGGAGCGCCTGGGCGTGCCCCTCATGGAGATCGGCCGGAACGAATTTGTCCTGCCCCGCTTGGGCCCGGTCCTGGCCGCCATCCAAAACGACATTGTCGAAGGCCGGGGCTTCGTTCTTATCCGCGGCGTGCCGATCGAGGGCCAGCAGCGCGAGATTGCGGCACGCATGTACTGGGGCATCGGGGCGCATCTGGGCGATGCCGTGTCACAGAACGCCAAAGGCCACCTGCTTGGCCACATCAAGGATCTGGGCCGGCCCGAGGGGCCGTCCACGCGGCCCTATCAGACCACCATCGGGCTCGCCTACCACACGGATTCTTGTGACATCGTCGGGCTGATGTGCCTGGCCCGCGCCAAGGCGGGCGGGCTGAGCAGCATCGCCAGCGCCGGCGCCGTATACAATGCCCTCTTGGCCCGGCGCCCGGACCTGGCTGAGGCCCTCTCGGGCACCTTTTATTGCGACCGCAGGACCGAGGTGCCGGAAGGCAAGCTGCCGTATTACACCGTTTCGATCTTTAATTTTCACGACGCCACCATGACCAGCGTCGGCATGCGCCACGATATCGAATCGGCGCAGCGCTTCGCCGATGTCCCCCGCCTCACCGAACTTCAAAGAGAGGCCCTAGTCGCCATGGAGGCGACGGCCGAGGAGCTGAGCCTGAAGATGGACTTCCGGCCCGGCGACATCCAGTTCCTGCACAACCACACGGTCTATCACTCGCGCACCGCCTTCGAGGACCACCCCGAGCCCGAGCGCCGGCGTCATCTTCTGCGTCTGTGGCTGTCGGTGCCGGGCGGCCGGCCCCTGCCCCCATTCCTCGCCGAGCGCTGGGGCTCGATCGAGCCCGGCACCGTGCGCGGCGGCATCGTCGTCCCCGGCGCCACCCTCAACACGCCGCTGCATGCCGGATAGGGTGAACCAACGACCCTAGGGAGAGGGTTTCTCCGCGGTGTAGGGGTCGTCTAAACAAAACTGATTGAAACTTCGCCCAGACCACCGAACCCTATTGATCGCGGGCCGGGATTCAACCATGCTTCCCGATGAACCAATAACAGGTTGGGAGAAGGGGATATGTCGAAATTGGTCGTAAAGGGACAATACCTGGCACCGGTAACCCCGTTTGGGCGTGACGGTAGCCTCTTGCTCGATGACTTCGCCGAGGTCGTCGGCTGGCATCTGGAATGTGGCGTCGACGGATTCCTGATCGCCGGCGACAATGGCGAGGCCTGGGCCCTGACGCCGCCGGAACTGGGCCAAGTGGTGGCGACGGCGGCTGAAACGGTCAAGGGCCGCGCCCCTATATTTGCCGGCACCAGCGCCATTACCGCGGCCGAGACCATTTCGCTTTCCGAGATTGCCGCCGAGGCCGGCGCCGACGGCCTCTGCCTGACGCCCCAGTCCTACCTGCTCAACGCGACGCTGGCCGAGGTGGCGGCGCGCTACGGGGCGGTCGCCAAGGCCGTTCCGCTGCCCATCATGGTGTACAACAATCCGGCGCGCACGGGTGTCAACGTGACGCCCGATATCCTGGCCGCCATCTGTGACGTGGCCCCGGTGGTGGCGGTGAAGGAGGCGACGGGCGATTTCGTACACTTAACCAAGATCATAGAAGCCTTTGGGGATCGTATCGGGGTCCTGGCGGGCTCCGGCCACTATATCGTTCCGGCGCTTGAGTTGGGGGCGGCGGGGTACCTCTCCACGGCGCCGGAGCTGTTCGGTGCCCGGGCGCGAAGCCTCATGGAATTGGACAAGCTGAGCGCCACCGAAAAGCGCGACCTCCACTTCCGCATCACGCGCATCTTCGAAGTCCTCATGTGGACCGGTACGCGCCCCGCCGCCTACAAGGCAGCGATCAACATGATCGGCCTGCCGGGCGGTTATCCGAGGGAACCCATCGAGCCGCTTTCGCCCGCCGAGGAGAAGACGGTGCGAGGTGTCCTCGACGAGTGTGGCGTTTTCGAGGAAGCGGAGGTACGACGCCGGGCATCCTGAGCGCCCAGCGCCGCCGCTCTCAACGCGATGTCACTTCAGTAGCGTTCTCATGCGCGTTGCTATGGCTTTGGGGTGACCGGGCTCAAGACAGATCGACGAAAAGCCGATCTGGGCGTCGTCGATCCGGCTGTTGTCGGCGTGAATACTGGGATCGCCGTTCTGGAGCTCCAAGATCAGCTGGAATGCCGTCTTGCCCGCCGCCGTTTCGTCCAGCGTCAAGCGGACGATGGGGATGCCAGGCCGGTAGCCGTCGGGTTCCAGCCTGCACTCCACGTGCGGCGTCTCCTTGAGGGCATCGTAAAGATCCTGGGCCAGGGCCGTCCGAACCATTTGTTGTCGCGCCTGGGTGTCGTCGGCGACGAACAGACGGAGAGCGGTTAACAGACCGATGATTTCCTCCTTGCCCGCCTTGCATGGCCGCCCGATCCCGTGTTGCGGCAGTCCCGGTATGACGCTCTTCTCCATCAATGAGGCCGGCGGGTTCCACTGTTCGAAAAACATGTCATGGTCCAGGCACTGCAGGGCCGCCGAGGCGATCAGGTCGCGCCGCCCGCACAGAATTCCGGAACTCTGAGGG
>DASCNF010000064.1:0-3415 GCA_036011345.1 Rhodospirillales bacterium
AGAACGGTTTGTACATCCGGTGCTCGGCATCCTTTTCCGGGACGCGCATGAGGCGTTGGTCCTCGGGCAGGGCGAACTGCTTTTGCAGGTAGATGGCACGGTCGCGGACCAGCGCCGGGCGCGGTGTCCCGTAGATGACCTTTTCGAGGAGGTTCGGTCCCTCGAGGGCCTCTTCGTCGATCTTCAAGGCCTCGATGTAATCGGCGAGCGCCTTCTCGTAGCGGCCCGTGCGATCATAGAGTATGCCGCGGTTGGTGTGGGCGGCGGCGAGCACAGCAAAACCGGTGCTGTCGTCGGTTTCCAGAGTTTTTTCGAGGAAATCGATCAGATAGGTGAATTCGGCCTCGGCCTCGGCGTGGCGCTTTGTCTGCAGATACACCAGCGCCCGCCCCATGAGCGCCCCGCGGTGATCGGGCGACATTCCGAGGGCCGCTGTAAAACGCTCGAGGGCTTTTTCGTAAACGCCGTCGCCGAGCAGGATGTCCCCCTCGCGCACCTCGAAATCGCCGGGTGGGGCGCTGCCGTAGTTCCTGACCACGGCCCAGAACGAGAACATGACGAAGGTGGCGACGGCCATCAAGATGATGAACCGGCGCACGACCCGCTGTTTGGTCAGTCCTTTCATCGAGGGTCCGCGAACAGGATGGCCACGTAGGTCGTCGCGAAGACCAGGCACAGCAGTGCCGATGTGGCTACGGACCGACGCTTCAGGGAAAAACGGGTTTCTTCATCGGCCTCCTTGCCGGTGCGGCGTTCGTGGCGGCGCACAGACAAGACCCAGATGAGCTGGCGCACGGGGAAGAACAGCATGACCCCGAGAACTACGGTCCACAGCCACCGGTATTCGGACGTAAATAGCGTTTCCATGGGATATGCCGGTCACATCGGGTCGTTGGCGCATGAGATCGAGATATTACCAAAAAATAGGGGGGAAGGGCGACGCCCTTCCCCCCCGAAAGGTGGGTATGGTGTTCGGCTAGACTCTCTGAGCCTGTTCCTCGGCCGTATCGCCGATGTCTTCCACCAAGGCTTCGATTTCCGTTTCCGGGATGGTCGACATCTCCATCTTGTAGGCCAGGAACCACATCATGCCGACTCCCAGCAACCAGAACAGGATCTGCCATGCCCAGATTGAGGGCATGCCGAAGGTCCAGCCATCGACCCCGGCATTCGGCGCGCCGAAAATGTCGTTGCCGATGACGGCGCCCGGCCCGATGCCGAAGAACATCCACACGATAGTGATGATCCAGGCGACAGGTACCAGTCCCCGCTTGCCGGGCGACAGGCTGGCGTGTTCTTGCAGGAAGTTGTGATACTTCATGCGATGGGCCCTTTGCTGTTCGTCCTGGGTCATGATCGAGGCGATGATGCAGACGGACGCATTGAGAATCATGCCCCAACCGGCCGAGTGGATGGTCCACGGCCAGCGGCCCCAGAAATCGATACCCATGTCGGTGAGTATCCCGATGCCGAACTTCTCGGTGAAGATCACGCCGATGATGCCCGCCAGGAGACCGTAGGTGGCGCCCTGTCGGGTAATCCATGGGATCCAGCACACCGCGGCCAATGGCACCCACATCTGGAAGCCGAAAGCCACCGCCAGTCCGCCCAGCAGCACCAGGGCGTCACGCGAATACGTGGCGACCAGGAGGGCGGATACGACGATGAAGCCAACACCCATGCGCCCGGCCAGCTTCTGCATGTTGTGCGTTGAAGCCGGGTTCAGATAGCGCTTGTAGAGGTCCCGGGTCAGGATGCCGCCGGCCGTCGACATGTAGGCCGCGCCCGTCGATTGCATGGCAGCCAAGGCGCAGACGGCCAACAGGCCGATCAGCCACGGAGCCGCATCCGTCATCAGGTTCATGTAGTGCGCTACCAGCGAATCGGGCTTCGCTGCGATGGAGCCCGGGAGCACGGTAGATATCGTCAACCCCGCATCCGTTACCGCCGGGTTGGCGCCCAGGAGATGCGCGCCCATGCCCGTGAAGGCGGTGAAGAAGAAGAGGATGAAGCCGATCCCCAAGGAAGATGCCCACACCTGCTGCGGTGCAAAGGGCCGGGGGTCGGTATTAGAGAACGACCACATGGTGAACGCCGGGGCCGACTGAATGCCCATCAGCGCGAACATGTAGGTCAGGCACATGATGCCCGTCCACAGACCGCCCACCGGCGTTGCCTTGCCGAGGCCAGCCGTGAACTGGATTACGCCCGGAATGGCGAAGTAAGCGTTGTAGTCGCCTCCTCCGTATCCCTTGGTGGTCCCCCACTTGCCGACGTCCGAGGCGGCCAGCTTGGCCAAACCATCCTGCAAGGAGTCCCATCCGCCCGCGTAGCTCAGAGCGATCGATCCGTAAATGATGATGCCGGCGGCCAGCAAGATGCACTGTAGAGTGTCCACGTAGGCCACCGCCCGGAGGCCACCCGCCGCCACGTAAATGAACACGATGATCGACAGGATCCACATGCCGACGTTCTGCGTGAACATGCCGTCCGGGAAGGCGTCCGTCACCGTGATGACGTTGAAGAGATACCCAGAAGCACCCAGCTGTACGCCGAGATAGGGGATCGAGTACAATAACGCCACGATCACCGTAAGAATGCGGATAAGGTCACCCTGGAAATAGGTGCCCAGCATCTCGCCCGGTGTCACGAAGCCGAAGCGTTTGCCCAGCATCCACTGGCGCTTCAGGAAGATCACCCCGGTGAATGGGATGGTGATGGTGTAGAACGACGCGTAGGCGTATTGGAACCCGTCGCGGTACACCAGCCCCGGGTGTCCCATGAAGGTCCAGCCCGAGAACGATGTTGCCGTTGCGGCCAACACGAATACCCACAATGACAAACGGCGGCCGGCGATGAAGTAGTCACTGGCCGTCTTGGCCATCAGGGCACTGCGCCAGCCCCAATAGATACAGTAAGCCCAATAGAGCAACACGAATATGAAAAGCCAGACTATTTTCGCTTCCAAGGTCAGGTACTCCCTTTTCTGCCGGTCCCCTTTAGACACTTGCGGAGACGAGTTCCGCCATCACTAAAACTCGGCCGGACACGCAAACCCAACGACCAGCGCCCTTCGTTCGGGTTCTGCCGCTGGGTTTCGAAGTTTGAGGTCAATCTAATGAAAGTCGATCTCCCCCACTCCACCTCCACCCACCCCTCGTTCCGATCAACAAGCGGATCGAAGCCGATAAGGCCGCCTGAAAAAGAGAGAGTTCCCCCTCTCCCCTAGTGCGCGAATGCTTCCCAGCGTGCTTGTCGCTATTATTATCCGACACCGCAGGGACCTTTAACCACGGTGCCGAAACTGGCTATTCCATATCATTTTCAGGCGGCGCGCACAATAGCCGATAAAATGCTAAAATGTTCGCCACGAATGGGATTAATATATTGAAGTCATTGGGTAAAAGTTTCTAGA
>DASCNF010000065.1:0-5872 GCA_036011345.1 Rhodospirillales bacterium
GCGCATGGTGATGGCGGCGGCGAACCCGGCGAGGTCGCCGATGACACCGCCCCCCAACGCCACCAACGTCGTGTCGCGTCCCACCTTGCCGGCGAGCAGATCTTCCACGAGTGCCTCCAGGTGGGCGAAGTCCTTGGTCTGTTCGCCGGCCGGCAGGGTGATGGCCGTGCATTCGATGCCCGCCTCGCCGAGGGCCGTCTTCACGGCCGCGAGGTAGAGCGGCGCGACATTGGAATCGGTGATTACGACGACCCGGGGGTGGCGCAGCAAGGGCCGGATGTAGCGACCCACCGCCGCCAGCAACCCAGCGCCGACGAGAATGTCGTAACCGCGCGCACCGAGGTCGACGCGGACGCTGTCCACGTCGGTGGTGGTATCGTTCCGGGGCGCCGTCATGTGCTGGCGCCGCCGGCCGTCCCCGCCGACTCGAGTTCGGGTTCGAGGGCGCTGATTATTTGCTTCACCGTAATCTCCGGCGGCTCGTCGTTGGTGTCGACCACGATGTCGGCTTCGGCGTACACGGGATAGCGCTCCTCCATCAGGTCTTGCAATATTTCGCGGGGATCGCCGCCTTTCAGGAGCGGCCGTCTGCCGCGCCGCGCTGTTCGCCGCACCAGCACGTCAAGCCCGGCGCGCAGCCATACCGACACACACCGCTCGAGGATGCCGGCCCGGATATCTGGGTTCATGAAGGCACCACCACCGATCGCCAGGACGTGGCCACCGTTCTTCAAGAGGCGCACGATGACGCGCTGCTCCACGTCGCGGAAGGCCTTTTCGCCGTAAAGTTCGAAGATATCCTCGATCGAGCAACCCGCGGCCTTGACAATTTCCTCGTCGGTATCAACGAAGTCGAGATTGAGATGCTTGGCCAGCCGCCGACCGACGCTAGACTTTCCGGCGCCCATCAGCCCGACGAGCACGACGGCCTTGCCCCTCACTGACGCCTGCCTTGCCGTCATCGGACGGACGGGTCTCGATCGGAGCGGCGCCGCCAGCCGCGTCGTTGAAAGGGTCTCCCGGAGCCGATAGACTGCCAAAAATTCGCCATAGTCGAAATCTAGCATAAAGGCCACAGGCTGTCGTTAAGAGCCCCGTCCTACGGCTATCGGCGCGGAGGGTTGGTATGAGGAACGTACCAAGGTTGATCCTGTTCACGGTGCTCGTCCTCATCGTCGGGGGGGTTATTTTCCTGGCTACCTGGGACATTCCGGCGCCTGTCGCCACCATGGAAAAAATTATTCCCGATGACCGCTTCCCCCGTTAGGCCATGGGGCGGCCCGCGTGGGCTGGCCTGCTTCGCCGTCTTGCTACTGCTGGCGGCCACCGTTCCGGGCACGGGCCGGGCCCAGGAGGATTCCTCGATCGTCGGCAAGCCGCTCACTCTGGCGCCGCCGCGGGAATTGAAAGCCCAGGAAAGGAAACCCGACGCGGCACCGCCGCCTGTCGCCCCGGGGCCCGCCGTTCAACCACGGATCCTGGGCCCATGGCGTCCCGCACTGCGACCGTTGGCGGCTCCGGCGGTCCGCGGCCCCGTGCCGCCGGCCTCGACCGTGAGCAAGGCGGAGCCGGGAATCCGGGTGGACAGCCTGCAGAACATAGACGCGGACGCGGTAGGCGTGCTCAACGAGGCGCAAGGCGGCCTTGGCTCGGAGATGTGGCGGGGGACGGACCGCGCCGTGATCGAAGCGCTCTTGCCGCGCCTTCCGGTGATCGCCACATCACCGGCCATGCGCGATCTTATGCGCCGGCTGTTGTTGTCGGAGGCCGCCGTGCCCGAGGGCGAGGCAGGGGAGACCAAGCTCATCACCCTGCGTATCAACCGGCTGGCGGCGATGGGTGATCTCCTCGGGGTCAACGACCTCCTCAACGTGACGCCGGGACGCGACGACAATGACGGCTTGACGCGCATCGAGGCCGACGCCCGTTTCCTGACCAACGACAACGCCCGCGCCTGCGCTCTCGCCACGTCGCAGATCGCCCGCCGCCAGAGCGCCTACTGGCAGAAGGCGTTCATTTTCTGCCAGGCCTTGGCCGGACAGCATGGACCAGCCGCCCTGGGCGTTGCCCTACTGCGCGAAATGGGGGAACGGGACCCGATTTTCTTCGACCTGGTCGATGCCGTGGCGGCCGGCAGCGGGGTCATCATCGACAGCATGCCCGATCCCTCGCCGCTGCACCTAGCCATGGCGCGGGTCGCGAAGGCGCAGCTTCCGGCCGACGTCATCGCGTCTAACGATCCCAGCATCCTGCGTACCATCGCCATCAGCCCCAACGCCCCGGTCGAATTGCGCCTGGAAGCGGCCGAGCGGGCCGAGGCGGCGGGGGCGCTTCCCATCGACGATTTGCGCCAGCTCTACACCAGTGTTCCGTTTTCGGCGGAGGACCTGGCAAATCCCTTCTCCAAGGCGGAGGCCGAGGCGGGGGCCTTGAGCCGGGCGCTGCTCTACCGCACGGCGCTGGTGCAGACCGTACCCACGGCCCAGGCTGAGGCCGTGACCCTGGCCCTCGCGCTGGCCCGCAACGGGGGGCGCTACGTGTCGACCGTGCGCGCCTTCATGCCGGTGCTCAAGCGCATTCCGGCGTCCGCCGAGTTGTCTTGGTTTGCCCTCGAGGCGGTGGGCGCCTTGCTGGCTACCGGCGAGCACGAGGCGGCGCGCTCGTGGTTCGACCTGTTGCGCAACAAGGCGGCGTTCGACGAAGCCTCGGCGTCGGCCCTGGCTCGCCTCATGCCCCTGGCCCGCCTCGCCGGGTCGGAGGAGGCCGCGGACTGGAGCGGCGAACGCCTAACCGCCTGGTGGGAGGCCGAACGCGGGCGCGACGGGGCGGCGGCGCGCGCGGCGCGCCTCTTCACTCTATTCGAGGCCTTGGGAGAGCCGGTATCCGGCAGCCTCTGGGAGGCCTTGCTGACAGGGCCGCAGCGGGCCACGGTGGTGATGCCGGGTCCGGCCCTGTGGTACCGGCTGGAGGAGGCGGCGCGCGGCGCGCGTAAGGGCGAGACTGTGTTGCTTTCCCTCCTGGCCCTCGGCGACGGCGGCCCCACCCAGGCTGACCCCATCGTCCTGCGCCACGTCCTCGGCGCCCTCGGCGCCGTCGGGCTGGAGGCACCGGCCCGCGCCCTCGCCGTCGAGGCGGCGGTGGCCGCCGGCCTATAAGAGTAAAGCCGCGGGGCCATGGCGGTAGCGCTGATTTCGCGGCACGTGGAGACGTTTCTGGAGATGCTGGCCGCCGAGCGCGGCGCCGCCCGCAACACGCTCTTCGCCTATCGCCGCGACTTGCAAGGCTTTTCGGAGTTCGCCCGGCGCCGCGGCCAGACGGCGGAGGGCGCCGACACCGCCACCATCCGTGCCTACCTCGTGGACCTCTCGAAAAGCGGCATGGCGCCGAGCACCAGCGCCCGGCGGCTTTCGACGCTGCGCCAGTTCTTCCGTTTCCTTTACGCGGAACGGGTGCGCGGCGACGACCCTTGCGCCACCATGGATAGCCCGCGCCGCGGCCGCACCCTGCCCAAATACCTGTCCGAGGAAGAGGTGGAAAGCCTGCTCGACGTGGCGCGCCGGCGCCAGGGCGCCGAAGGGGCGCGGCTGCTGGCCTTGCTCGAGGTGTTGTACGCGTCGGGGCTGCGCGCCTCGGAGCTGGTGGGGCTGCCCCTGTCGGCGCGTTCGCGCGACGGGTTCACCCTCATGGTCAGGGGCAAGGGCGGCAAAGAGCGCTTGGCGCCTCTCAGCGAACCGGCGATCATGGCGCTCGCCGAATACGACCGCGTCCGCAGGCGCTTCCTCCCCAAGGGTCGCGGTGGGACCGCCGATTCGCCGTGGTTGTTCCCGTCGCGTTCCAAGGAGGGACACCTCACCCGCGCCCGCCTCGGCCAGTTGCTGAAGGAGCTGGCGGCCGACGCCGGGATCGATCGGGCCCGCGTGTCGCCGCACGTGCTGCGCCATTCCTTTGCCAGCCACCTGCTGGCGCGTGGTGCCGACCTGCGCTCGTTGCAGCAGATGCTGGGCCACGCCGACATCTCGACGACCCAGATCTACACCCATGTGCTTGATGAGCGCCTCAAGGCCCTGGTCAACGAGGCCCATCCGCTAGCACGCGGGAAGGAGGACGGTTAGGGGCGCCGCCCCGGCTTAGGGCGTCGTGTGGTCGCCGGATGGTTTGTCGCTTGCCCCAGAATCGCCTTCCAGGTGGCTGCCGTCGAGCCTGAGGTCTTGCCAGAAAAAGATGAGGGCGATAACGAGCACCAGAATTGTGACGATCCACAGGTCCGGCTCCATCACGAACACCGTCACCACGCCCATGAAGGCGATGACCATGAGCATCTCGATGGTGGCGAAAATCCTATCGATCATCTTCCGTTGTTCCTTCGAACCCCTGGCACGGCTGGCCGTGACCTCGAACCCTAGCCTTCATTACCGCCCTCGTCGGCGACGCGGTTGAGCAGCCAGCGCGCCGTCCTCAGCAGTCTGGCGTCATCGCCCCTGGGACCCACCAGTTGCGCCCCGATGGGCAGGCTGTTCGCCCCCTCCAGGATCGGCAACGTCACCGCCGGCGTCCCGCACAGGGTCCACAGCTTGCAGAAAATGGGATCTCCCGTTTTGGCCAGGCCGGCCGGCGCCTCGCCCAGGGCGGCAGGGGTGAGGATGGCGTCGTAGCGCTCGAACACGCGCGTCAGATCGGCGTTGAGGACTTCGATCCAATCGACGGCACGGTTGTAGTCGACAGCAAGGATGTTCTGGCCTTCCTCGATCAGGCCGCTAAGGACGTCGCTGAGTTCGTCCTTGCCACGTTCATAGTAGCCGGCCAGGTTCTTGGCCAAGTCGGTGTGCATGATGATGCCATGCCAGTCCAGGGCACTCTCGAAGGGTTTTGGCAGGTCCACTTCGTCGCAGGCGTCGCCGAGGAGGCTGGCGAGTTCGGCGAAGGCGCTCTTGGTGTCTTCCTCGGCGCCGTCCCATCCTGGCGGCTTGACGAAGGCGATCTGCGGCGTCACCGGCGGCTCCTCCGCCGTGATAGAGGTGAGGGGCGGCCTGGCCCGCGGTTTCATGTCCCGGTCTTGGGCATCGAAATTCATGAGGACTTCGCCGATCAGCGCCACATCGGCGACGCAACGCCCGAACACACCGACGTGGTCGAGGATACGCGACAGCACAAGGACGCCATGGCGGGAAATGAGCCCATGGGTCGGCTTGTACCCGTAAACCCCGCAAAATGCGGCCGGACGAATGACCGAGCCGGCGGTCTGGGAACCGATGGCCAGCGGCACCATGCTGGCGCTGACGGCCGCCGCCGAGCCGCTCGACGAACCGCCCGGCGTGTGGTCCGGGTTGTGGGGGTTGCGGGTCTTGCCGGGCGCGTAGGTGGCGAGTTCGGTGGAAACGGTCTTGCCCATGATCACCGCCCCGGCCTGGCGCAACAGGTGGACCGCGGTGCAGTCCTCCGTCGGCTGTCGTCCGGCGTCGAGGACGGTGCCGTTCTCAGTCGGTAGGTCACGGGTGTCGAAGATGTCCTTGATGCCGATGGGAACGCCCTGCAGCGCCCCACTGGACAGTCCGGTCTGGCGCGCCTCGTCGAGGCCGCGGGCCTGGGCCAGGGCGTAATCCGAATCCAGATGCATCCACGCCTGGACGGCGTCGTCCTTTTCCGAGATGCGCGCCAGAAAGGCCTCGACCAGGTCGACGGACTTGAACTCGCCACGCCGTATGCCGGCAGCGGCTTCATGGGCGGTGAGGTCGGCGAGGCTCATGTCGATTGGCTCCGATTAGTGACCGTAGACGATCTTGGGGAGCCACAAAGCCAGCTCCGGGAAGTTGTACAGGATGAGCATGGCCAGGAAGACCATCGGCAGGAAGATGGGAACGAAGATGATGATGAT
>DASCNF010000066.1:0-34167 GCA_036011345.1 Rhodospirillales bacterium
GATACCAGCGATGCCCCGTGCTGGAAGTGGTTCGTCGGCGGCAAGTTAAACGCCAGCTTCAACTGCGTTGACCGCCATCTGCTCAAATACAAGAACAAGGCGGCCATTCACTTCGTGTCGGAGCCCGAGGAAGAGGCCCCGCAGGCTATCACCTACCGGGAACTCTACGTCCGGGTGAACGAGTTCGCCGCCCTGCTCGGGGACTTCGCCGGCCTCAAGAAGGGAGACCGGGTGACGCTCCACATGCCGATGGTGCCGGATCTCCCGGTCACCATGCTGGCCTGCGCCCGCCTCGGCATCATCCATTCGGAAGTGTTCGGCGGTTTCAGCGGTCAGGCCTGTGCCGACCGCATAGAAGATTCGGGAAGCCATGTGCTGATCACCATGGACGCCTACCACCGCGGCGGCAAACTGATCGACCATAAGGTAAACGCCGACATTGCCGTCGAGGCTGCCAAGAAGCTCGGCCAGAAGGTCGACAAGGTGTTGGTCTGGCAACGCCACCCCGGGACCAACAACACCCAGTCGAAATACGTCAAGGGCCGCGACTTTGCGGTCAACGACCTGCTCAAGGATTTCGCCGCCAAGCGCGTGGACCCCGTACCTATGCTGGCCGAGGATCCCCTATTCCTGATGTACACCAGCGGCACGACGGGAAAGCCCAAGGGCTGCCAGCATTCGACGGGGGGATATCTCGCCTACGCCGCCGGAACCACCAAGTTCGTCCAGGACGTCCACCCCGAGGACGTCTACTGGTGCATGGCGGACATCGGCTGGATCACGGGACATACCTATATCGTCTACGGGCCGCTGGCGCTCGCCGCCTCCAGCGTCATCTACGAGGGCGTGCCCGTCTATCCCGATCCCGGCCGGCCGTGGCGCATCGCCGAGAGGCTGGACGTCAACATCTTCCACACGGCGCCGACCACGGTGCGCATGCTGCGCAAGGCGGGCCCCGACGAGCCGGCCAAGTACAACTATCACTTCAAGCACATGACCACGGTGGGCGAGCCCATTGAGCCCGAGGTCTGGCGCTGGTATTACAACGTGGTCGGCAAGGGCGAGGCCGCCGTTGTCGATACCTGGTGGCAGACCGAGACCGGCGGCTTCTTGTGCTCTACCATGCCGGCGCTCGATCCCATGAAGCCGGGCAGCGCCGGCCCCGCTGTGCCCGGCATCCACCCGGTCATCTACGACGAGAACGGCGACGAGATTGCCAAGGGCGCCGGCAAGGCCGGCAACATCTGCATCCGCAATCCGTGGCCCGGCGCCTTCCAGACCATCTGGGGGGACCGCGAGCGCTACGTGAGCACCTATTACGCCAAGTTCTGCCGCAACCCCGAGAGCAAGGACTGGCGCGACTGGCCGTACCTCACGGGCGACGGCGCCATGCAGGCCGAGGACGGCTATTACCGCATCCTGGGCAGGCTCGACGACGTCATCAACGTTGCCGGTCACCGGCTCGGCACCAAGGAGCTGGAATCGTCGGCGCTCACCGTTGACGAGATCGCCGAGGCCGCCGTGGTGCCCGTCGTCGACGAACTCAAGGGCCGGGTTCCCGAGGTCTACGTTTCCCTCAAGCCCGGCGTCAAGGACGGCGGCGCGGCGCAAGCCAAGGTGGTTAAGGCGATCGAGACGACCATCGGCAAGATCGCCCGGCCCAGGAACGTCTACATCGTCCCCGACATGCCGAAGACGCGCTCGGGCAAGATCATGCGCCGGGTGCTGGCCGCCATCTCCAACACCCTCGACATCGGCGACGTCATGACCCTGGCCAACCCCGACATCGTCGAGGAGATACGCGTCCTCGTCCAGGGCGAGGAAAAGTTGGCCATCAAGAAGGGGCCCCAGGACATCGAGCGCTTCGGCGAAGAGGGGTAAGAGGGCGGGAATCAGGGCGGCGGCCATGACGATCACGCCACGTGACGCCTGTGGCCAGCGCCGTTCGCCTTTAACTACCGTCCCCCCCGCACCAGTCGGCGCAGCGGCCGCCAGCGTGGGGGCGGCCCAAGCCGGCAGCGAGGAGAAGACCTGCACAATCCTCGCCCTCCGCCGTCTCGACGCGGGCCACGACGCGCCCGGCGTACTTGCCATACTGGATGTAGCGCAGCACCACGCCACCCGATGACAGACGCGGCGCGGCATAGCCTTCGCCGGGGCGCCGCGATATTATGTGGTGGGGCTTTGTTCCCGGCGCCAAGCGCCGGTAGGCTTAGAAATCGACACAGCGGCCCTTGCGCTCCCAGTCCCCATAGCGGGTGGGCTCGGGCCCCTTGGGGCCAGCGATTTCCCGAGGTTTAACGGCGGCTGCGTCAGGCCGCGCCGACGGTGTCTTGCCTTGGCCAGCCTCAGGTGCCACAGGTGCCACCGTTGATACCGTTGATACCGTTGACACTAGGGGCGCCGGAGACACCGGCTTGGCGCGAGGTTTGTCGACGTTTTCGGCCATTTCATCCCCAATCGGCGACGCCGCGCACAGGAGCGCCGCCCGTTCTCCAGGTTGGTCACCGGCACTGTGGCGGAAATAGCGGTGCCGATCAATCCTGGTCGTCGCGAGGGCACCCTGAAATCGGCTGCCGAGGCGCCACTTGACGACATAAGTAGTTACCGAGTGGCCGATACGGGGCCGAATCGTTCGAAAGGCGGCACGGTTTTGCCGGGGCGGCGGCCCGATGCAAGCTCCGGCGGCTGGCAAGCCCGGTCACAACAGGAAGGGACGCCCGCCCATGACGGGTCCGATTCGCAAGCTTTCCTACTCGGTTTCGTGCGCCAGCGCCTTTCGCGACGCGGCCCTGACCCACGCCGCGAAGCTCAACGTCAACGTCGCCGATTTGGCGCGTTTGGTGGTCCTGTTGACGTCGCAACACGTCATCGCCGACTATCCCGGCGCTGCCCCCCGGCGACCGGGAGACGGTGATCCTCGAGTCGGAACCGGCACAGGCCGAGACGCCCCGCGAGCTGCACGACGAGGCCGAGCGCTTGCGGACCATCTTCTCGGCGCTCTCCTTCGAACCCATCGCCGGCGGTATCACGACACGCCAGGACGCGCTCCGTGTCTTCGGTCTGTCGCCGGGCAGCCGGCTCGACACCCAAACCCTGAGGGCGCGCTTTCGTATGCTCGCCACCATCTTTCACCCGGACGGCGCCTATGGCTCGCACCAGCGTATGGCGCAGATCAACGCCGCCATGGCGCTTTTGTGCGCCACCCAGTAACCGGTGTAGATTCAAGCCGCCGCGACGCTAGAAAAAAATCCCCAGGAGGCTTTGCTAACATGACCGATGCCAAACCGAAACTGCTGGTCACCCGTAAGCTGCCGGACGCCGTGCTGGAGCATGCCGAGCGACACTACGACGCGAGCCTGAACGCCGACGACGTCCCGCACGGGCCCGAGCAACTGGTTGCCTTGGGCGCCGACATGGACGGCATCCTAGCGGCGCCCGGCGACTCCTTGACCACCCAGGTAATTGAGGGGCTGGACGACAGCGTGCGAATCATCACCATCTTTTCCGTCGGCTACGAGCACATTGACACCGACGCCGCCAAGACGCGTGGGATTACCATCACCAACACGCCCGGCGTGCTCACCGAATCGACCGCCGAGATCGCTATGCTGCTGTTGCTGGGCGCGGCGCGGCGCGCCTCGGAAGGCGACGCCCTGGTGCGTGCCGGGGGCTGGCATGGCTGAACCCCGACCCAGCTCCTCGGCGTGCAGGTGAGCGGCAAGCGGCTCGGCATCGTCCGCATGGGGTGCATCGGCCGCGCCATGGCGCACCGCGCCCGCGCCTCCGACATGACCATCCTTTACCACAACCGCAACCGCCTTTCGGCAGACGAGGAGGAAGGTGCCACCTTCTACGCCGCCCTCGACGACATGCTGGGGCACTGCGGTTTCCTGTCCCTGCATTTTCCGGTGACGCCGGAGACGCAAAAACTCCTGGGCGCCCGGACCATCGCCAAGCTCCCCGACGGCGCCGTGGTGGTGAACTCGGCGCACGGCGCCGTCATCGACGACAGGGCGCTCATCGATGCCCTCAAGTCGGGCAAGGTGGCCGCCGCCGGCCTCGATGTCTACGAGGGCGAACCGGACGTCGACCCCGGCCACCTGGAACTCGCCAACACCTTCCTGTTGCCGCACCTGGGAAGCGCCACCATCGAGACCCGCAACGCCATGAGCTTCAAGGCGCTCGACAGCCTGGACGCCTTCTTCCGGGGCGAGGTACCGCCCGACCGGGTAGCGTGAGCCGTGTTTGACCGGCGTCAAGGTGCCGCCGCCCGGCGACGATTACACGGCCTGCCATGACCGAAACACCGGACGAGGAAAATACGCCCCCGGACGCGCCGCGTCAGGGCGCAGATGAGGCCCGGGCGGCGGTGCGCAAGAGCCAATTCCTGGACTTTGGGTTTCGCCCCTTTTTCCTGTTGTGCGGCCTTTACGCGGTGCTCTCCATCGTCGCCTGGCTCTTGACGTACCAGGGGGTCCTCGATCTCGGGGGCACCTTAGCGCCCTCGTACTGGCACGGCCACGAGATGCTGTTCGGTTTCGCCATAGCGGCAGTCGCCGGCTTCCTGCTGACCGCGGCGCCAGTGTGGACGGACACCGAACCGGCAAGCGGCGCCGGCCTCGCCTTCCTGGCCACGCTGTGGCTGCTGGGCCGAACCGCCATGTGGCTTGGCGACGCGCTGCCGCCGGTCGTCGTGGCGGGGCTCGATCTCGCCCTGATCCCAGCCCTCGGGTGGACGGTGGGACGCGCCGTCCTCGCCTCGCGACAGCTCCGCAACACCGTGTTTCCGGCCCTCCTGGCAGTGCTGTTCGCCGCCAACCTGCTGGTCCACCTGGAGACCCTCGGCATCACCGACGACAGCGCCGCGCTGGGGTTGCGCCTCGCCATCTACGTCTTCACCGTGATGGTCGCCGTGCTCGGCAGCCGCATGATCCCCGCCTTCACCCGCAACGCCCTCAGAAGGGACGGTATCGAGGGCGAGGTGCGCGCCGGCGGGCGCATCCAGGTGGGGGTGGGGGCGGCGGTGGCAGCGGCCATCTCCGCCGACCTCGCGGCAGCGCCCGAGCTGGTGCAGGGCGTCCTGGCGGTGTGCGCGGCACTCTTGTTAGCCGTCTTCATGAGAGGCTGGCAGACGCGGTGCGTCCTCGGCCAGCCCATCCTGTGGATCATGCACCTAGCCTACGCCTGGCTGCCGGCCGGGTTCGCCCTCAAGGGGCTGGCCGACCTGACCGGCATCCTGCCGCAGACGGCGGCCCTGCACGGCATGGCGACGGGGGCCGTCAGCACCATGATCCTGGCGATGACGACGCGGGTCTCCCTCGGCCACACGGGACGACAGCTCAAGGTGGCCCCGCCCATCACCGTGGCCTATGTGCTGGTCACCCTGGCCGCCCTTTTCCGCGTCGCCGCGCCGATGGCGGCGCCCGACGCCTACACGGCGTCGATCACAGCCTCAGGGCTGTGCTGGGCCGCCGCCTTCGCCATCTTCACCGTGGTCTATTGGCCCATCCTCACCGGGCCCCGCGCCGACGAGCCGTGAGAGCGCCCAGGCGGCCGCCTCGCGGACCAACGCAGACGGGTCGCCGGTGAGCTTCCTCGCGGCATCGGCCAGGGCCGGTTCGGCACCGTTGCCACAGTTGCCGATGGCGATGAGCACGTTGCGTAACATGCGATCGCGCCCCGTGCGCTTGATCGGGGAGCTCGCAAAGATGCGGCGGAAGGCGGCGGCGTCGAGCCCCGCCAGCTCGGCGAGGCGGGGCGCCGTCAACTCGGCGCGGGGCAGGAACTCCGAATGCGCGGTGGGCGCCGCGAACCTGTTCCACGGACAGGCCGCCAGGCAGTCGTCGCAACCGTAGACGCGGTTGCCCATGGCGGCGCGCAGCTCTTCCGGGATAACCCCCTTGTGCTCTATGGTCAGGTACGAGATGCAGCGCCCGGGATCGATGCGGTAGGGCTCGGTCAGGGCAGCGGTCGGGCACGCTTGGCGGCACGCGTCGCACGACCCGCAGTGGTCCATCATGGCTCCGTCGGGGGCCAGCTCGAGGGTGGTGAACACCTCGCCCAGGAACAACCACGAGCCGAAGTCCCGGGATACCAGGTTGGTGTGCTTGCCCTGCCAGCCTACCCCGGCGCGCGCCGCCAGGGGCTTCTCCATGACCGGGGCGGTGTCGACGAACACCTTGACGGCGCAAGCGTGGGTCTCGGCCATCCAGCCGGCGAGGCGCTTGAGGCGCTTCTTGAGAACGTCGTGGTAGTCGCGCCCCTGGGCGTAGACGCTGATGGCGGCGCGGTCGCGGCGCACCAGGGTGGCCAGGGGGTTGCCCTTGGGCGCGTAGTTGGCGGCCACAGCGACGACGGTTCGCGCCTCCGGCCACAGCGCCCTGGGGTCGACGCGGCGCTCGGCATGGCGCGCCATCCAACCCATGTCGCCGTGCAGCCGGCGCTCTAGGAATTGCGCCAGGTTGGCCTTGTCGGCCGGATCCGCCCCGGCGGCGGCGAAACCGACTGCATCGAAGCCGAGCACCAGCGCCTTGTCGCGAATGGCTTGCGTAAGGTCCATCGGTGACAAGCGAGGTCCCACCTACCCCCGCCCGCGATACGGCGCGACGCCGGGCGCCGGCAGCCACAGATCCTTGGGTGGCGCACTGCTCTGCCAGAAGACGTCGATGGGGATGCCGCCACGCGGAAACCAGTAGCCGCCGATGCGCAGCCATTTGGGCTTGCAGGCCTTGATGATCCTCTTGGCGACGGCCAGGGTGCAGTCCTCGTGGAAAGCGTCGTAGTTGCGGAACGAGGCCAGGTAAAGGCGCAGCGACTTGCTCTCGACGAGGTGCTTTGCCGGCACGTAGTCGACAACCAGATGCGCGAAGTCAGGCTGGCCGGTGACCGGGCACAGCGAGGTGAACTCCGGGCACGTGAAGCGCACTACGTAGCCGTCGCCCGGGTGCGGGTTTTGCACCGTCTCGAGGGCGGCGGCGTCGGGGGAATCTGGAATTTCGGTGGGGCCGCCGAGCTGGGTTAACCCGTCGTAGGGCGGCTTGTCCTTGCTGCGCCCCCGTGTGCTGGTCCTCTTCTTGCGGCCCCGGCCCTGATTCGGGTCCCGGTCCCGGCCGCCAGTGCCATCGCGCAGCCATGTCGTGTCCACGTCCAAGGCGCGGGCCAAGCGGTGCATGACATCGCCGCGGGGCTGAGCGACCTTGCCGTCCAGGTATTTGTTGAGGCTGTCGTAGTTGACGCCCGAGCGGCGCGCCAATTCGGTCTTGCTCCAGCCGCTCTGCCGGAGGGTATCGTTCAATCTGTCGGTCCAGGGGTTCACGAAGTTTCGTCCAGGTTGAGGGTGAATTTTCAATTGCTAGAAATAAAATACAGTAATTTGGAACTTATTTCCAGTAAAATATTTCAACCCCGGCCCTAACACTCCTCGATGTCGCCTTTTTCCCGCCCTGCCGCGAAGTCGGCAGCAAAGGCTTCGAGCCCTGCCGCGCCGATGGCCTGACGCAGCCCCGCCATCAGTTCTTGGTAGTAGTGCAGGTTGTGCCAGGTCAGCAGCACGGCACCCAGAATCTCGCCGGCGCGCACCAGGTGGTGCAGGTAGGCGCGGCTGTGGCCATTGCACGCCGGGCACGCGCAGGCCACATCCAGGGGCCTGGGATCGGCCGCGTGGCGCGCGTTGCGCAGGTTGACGGGGCCCAGGCGCGTGAAGGCCTGGCCGGTGCGCCCGGAGCGGGTGGGGAGCACGCAATCGAACATGTCGATGCCGTGGCGCACCGCCGCCACCAGGTCCTCGGGCTTACCGACGCCCATGAGGTAGCGCGGCGCCCGCGCCGGCAGCAGGGGAGCCGTGGCGGCGACGATCTCTCCGGTCTTGTCGGCACCCTCGCCGACGGCGAGCCCACCGATCGCGTAGCCATCGAATCCGATGGCCTTAAGGGCCTCGGCGGATTCGGCGCGCAGCTCGGTGTACATGCCGCCCTGGTTGATGCCGAACAGCGCATAGCCCGGGCGCTCGGCGAAGGCGTCGCGGCAGCGCGCCGCCCAGCGCATGGAGAGCCGCATGGAGGACGCCGCCTCGGCGGCGGTGGCGGGAAAGGGCGTGCACTCGTCGAGAACCATGGAAATGTCGGCGTCCAGGGCCCGCTGGATATCGACACAGCGCTCCGGCGTAAGCTGGTGGCGGCTGCCGTCGATATGCGACTTGAAGATGATGCCGTCCTCGGCGATGTCGCGCATTTCGGCCAGGGACATCACTTGAAAGCCCCCCGAATCGGTGAGGATGGGCCGTGGCCAGTTCATGAACTCGTGCAGGCCACCGAGACGCTCCACGGTCTCGGCGCCTGGGCGCAGCATCAGATGGTAGGTGTTGGCAAGGAGGATCTGCGCGCCGGTCTCGGCCACCGCGCCCGGCGTCATTGCCTTGACGGTCGCCGCCGTGCCCACCGGCATGAAGGCAGGCGTCGCGATCTCGCCATGGGCGGTGTCCACCCGGCCCAGCCGGGCATCGCCGTCGGTGGCCGACACCTCGAAGGAAAAGGCGCTCACGCGCCGCCCCCACGCGACAGCAGGCAGGCGTCGCCATAGGAATAGAACCGGTAGCCCGCCTCCTTGGCGTGGGCGTAGGCCGCGTGCATGGGCTCGAGCCCGGCGAAGGCCGAAACCAGCATGAACAGCGTCGAGCGCGGCAGGTGGAAGTTGGTGAGCAGCGCGTCGACGACACGGAAACGGTAACCCGGCGTGATGAAGATGTCGGTGTCCCCGGCAAACGGTGCCATGCTGCCGTCGGCGTCGGCCGCCGCCTCCAGCAACCTCAGAGACGTGGTGCCGACGGCGACGACGCGGCGGCCCGCCGCCCGCGCCCGGTTGACGGCTTTGGCGGCGGCGGCATCGATCTCGCCCCATTCGGAATGCATACGGTGCCTCTCGACGGTTTCCGATTTGACCGGCAAAAAGGTGCCGGCGCCGACCAACAACGTCACCGTTACCCTCTGGACGCCGCGCCCGTCCAGGGCGTCGATCAATCGCGGCGTGAAGTGCAGCCCGGCGGTGGGTGCCGCCACGGCGCCCGGCCGCTCGGCATAGACCGTCTGATAGTCGGTGCGGTCTCGGAAGTCGGCAAGACCGGGGCGCTTGATGTAGGGAGGAAGCGGCATGGTACCGAGGCAATCCAGCGCCGCCATCAAGTCGTCCTCGGCGCGCCCGAAGTCGAGGGTCACCTCGCCGGCCTCTCCCTTCGCCGTGACCAGGGCTTTGAGGTGACTGTCGACTTCGCGGGCGAATTCGATGCGGTCGCCGGCCTCGAGCCTGCGCGCCGGCCTGGCGAAGGCGCGCCAGACGCCCTCGTCGTGACGCTTGTGCAGCGTCACCTCGACCCTGGCATTGCCCCGGCGCCCTGCCAGGCGCGCCGGGATGACGCGGGCGTCGTTGAATACCATGACGTCGCCCTCTTCCATGAGGCCAGGCAGGTCAGAGATGGCCAAATCGAGCAAATCGTCTCCCACGGCCAGCAATCGCGCCGCGTCCCTGGGGGATGCCGGGCGCTGCGCGATAAAGCGGGCGGGCAGGTCAAAATCGAAGGCGTCCGTTCTCATGGCGCGGGCCTCAGCATTTAGCGGCGCCCCGAGTACGCCCGGAAAAGTGTGCACTTTTCAACCGTTTCCCTTAAAGATGACGCGCGACGACCGTTTCACGGATAACAAGAGAGGCGACCATGATCGTAAAGACCCTAGACGACGTGCTCGGCACTGAAGCCGAGGTCAAGGGAGGACACTGGGTGAGCCGGCGCTTGCTGCTGAAGCGCGACAGCATGGGTTTTTCCCTGCACGATACGGTGGTTTACGCGGGCGGAGTATCCGAGCTGTGCTACACCAACCACCTGGAGGCGGTCTACATCATCGAGGGCGAGGGCGAGCTTGAGGACGTGGCGACGGGAAAAATTTACCAAATGAGCCCGGGCTTCCTCTATGCCCTCGACCAGCACGATAAACACATCCTGCGCGCCGCCACCGACGTGCGCTGCGTCTGCGTCTACAACCCGCCGCTGGCCGGCGCCGAAACACACGACGAGGACGGCTCCTTCCCTCTCGTCGAGGACTAGTCGCGGCGAGGAATGGCGCCGTCAGAACTGCAGGAAAGGCCGCAGGACGCGCTCGAGGCGGTCCGGGACGAGGGTGACCAGGGACTGCTTGAGGGCGAGGCGCGTCTTGGGCCCGAACGCCCCGCCCTCGCGCAGCACGCCCTCGAGCACGACGGTGCGCACCGCCTCAGCGCCCCCGGAAGCGGGGCTTGCGTTTTCCCAGGAAAGCCCTGATGCCTTCCTTGTAGTCCCAACTGTCGCGCAGCTTCTCGAAGCCCTGGCCCTCGATCTCAAGGCCGGCCTGGGTACCCATCTCGTAGGCACTGTTGAGGACTCGCTTGACCGTCTTCAGGGCGAGCGGCGGCAGCGCGCCCAGGTGCGCCACCATGGCGTCGACGGCCTTGTCCATGGCCTTCGCGTCCTCGACCACACGGGTCAGCAGTCCCCACTCCAGGGCTTCCGGCGCCGGGATGCGGCGGCCCAGCATGATCATGTCCTTGGCGCGGGTAAGCCCGGCGACGCGGGCCACCCGGTGAGTGCCGCCGCTGCCCGGCATCATGCCGATGGTAATCTCGGGCAGGGCCAGGACCGTCTCCTTGGTGGCGAGGCGGAAGTCGCAGGCCATGGCAAGCTCGAAACCGGCCCCCATGGCGTACTTCTCGATGGCGCAGATCACCGGCTTCGGGCAGCGCTCTGGCGCCGCTACGTTCCACGCCAAGTCGGCCATGCCGTCGCGCTCGATGTCGGGGAACTCAGCGACGTTGCCGCCCGACGTGAAGACGCCACCGGCGCCGCGGATGACGACGACGCCGACGTCGTCGTCGCGGCCGAACTCCTCGAAGATGGCGTTGATCTGGCGCCGTCCGGCATAGGAGATCACGTTGAGGGGCGGCCGGTCGAGGGTGAGCCGGCCGATGCGCTTCTTCTTGTCCACCCGGACGCTCAGACCGTCGAGCGAATCCAGCACCTTGGCGCGGCTTTTGGCGTATTTTTTCATCGAGTCCTCTGTTCCTGCGGGGCGTATCGGAGGCTGGCAAACTAACCTGGAACTTTGGTCAAGGAAAGGCTCCCGGCTGCGGCTTCTTGAACGCTCACAAGGGCCGCCTTATCATACCCGCCATAACCAAAAAAATGCCGAAATGCCGCCGCTCGACGCGTTTCACCCTGGGAGGAATACTAATGAGCACTGACGCACATACCGGATATTCGCCGAGCCAACTCAGGATCATGAGCCCGCAAAGGCTGTTCCGGGTCGGCGAGGCGACCTTCCAAAAGCTTTTCGCCCTGGCCGGCAAGGACGCCAACGCCATGCACCCGGACCGGGTGTTCCGCCTCGGCGACCCGGTCGTCCAGGGGCTTCTCAACGCCGCCGAGCAGGCGCAAAAGCCGGCCCCAGGGAAGCACACCCAGGGAATGAAGGCCACGGCGCCCGCCGCATCGACGCCCGTAAACACGCAGGCCGTAAACCCTGGGGCTGTAAACCCCGACGCCGTCAACCCGGAGGCCGAGGTGCGGGCAGCCCAACCGGCGGCCTCGGCGCCACGGAGCGAGCGGGTCACCATCGACGGCGTCAACGTGATCGTCGAGCACACTCATTCGCCCATCGAGAACAAGGCCATCGAGGCGGGTGGCAAGCGCTTTAAGCTCCTCAACGTGCTCGACCCCAGGTTTCGGCCCGAGAACTACAAGAAGGCGGACGGCGCGCCGTTGCGCCTGTTCGACGCCGCCGGCGTCAAGGTAGATCTGTCGAAGCGCAGCCACGAGGACATGGGCTTCTGGCACCGCAACGTCGACTTCCACGAGATCATCTTCTGCTTCAAGGGGGCGCTGCGCTGGGAGACCGAGATGGGCACCGTCATCCTCGGGGAGGGCGACATGATGGTGATCCCCAAGGGCATCACCCACCGCTCGGCGCTGTGCGAGGAGTCGGCCGACGAGAACATCCTCCTCGAATTCAAGGTGCGCGACGAACTCGTTTACGTGGGCGACGACAATTGAGCGGTACGAAGGGCACGGGGGGAAAGGGGAAAACGGAGGGCGCCGCCGACGTCCTGGTCACCGGCATCGACTGGCTGATCACGGTCGACGAAAGCCGCCGCGTCATCCGCGACGCCGCCGTCGCTATCAAGGACGGGCGCTTCGCCGCCGTCGGCAAATCGGCCGACATCGAAGCCGGGTGGCGGGCCGGGACGGTCATCGCCGGTGCCGACCGCGTCGCCACGCCCGGCCTCATCGACAACCACCTGCACTCGTCGTTTCAGATGTCGCGCGGGCTCGCCGACGAGGTCAACGCCCAGGCCTTCCTTTTCGATCGCATGTATCCCTTTGAGGGCATCCAGGAGCGCGACGACGTGCTGGTCGGCGCCTCGCTAGCGGCCATCGAGCTGCTCAGCCACGGGGTGACGTGCTTCATCGATCCCGGCAACTACCACCCCGACGCCACCGTCGAGGCCGTCGCCGGCGCCGGCATGCGCCTGGTGGTGGCGCGCTCGACCTTCGACCGCACCAAATCGGTGATGGGCCTGCTGCCCGAGAGCATGATCGACAGCGCCGAGACGGCACTCGCCGCCGCCGAGGAGATCCTCGACAAGTATGCCTCGACCCATGACGGTCGGGTGCGGGCCAGCGCGTCTTTTCGCGGGCTCAACAACTCGTCGGACGAGTTGATCCTCGGCCTGCGCGGCCTCGCCGAGAAATACGACACCCTCCTGCAAACCCATGCCTGCTTCAGCTACTCGACCCACGACGGCTGCGTGGCCTCCTTCGGAGTGCCCGAGATCGAGCGCCTGGAGGCGCTCGGCGTCCTCGACGAGCGCTGCCTGCTCGTCCACTCGGGCTGGCTCGAGCCCCACGAGGTGGCGATCCTGGTTGACCGCAAGCCGACCCTGGTCGCCTCGCCGAGTTCCAGCATGCACAACGGCTACGGCAACATGACCGTGGGTAAGCTGCCCGAGCTGATGGCGCTCGGGGTCAACGTCTCGCTGGCCTCCGACCATGCGTGCTCGGGTATCGTCGACATGCCGCTGGAGATGTTCCTGGCAGCCGGCGGCTACAAGGAGGCCCGCATCAACCCGCGCGTCATGCCGCCCGAGCACGTGCTCGAAATGGCCACCATCAACGGCGCCCGGGGGGCCGGGCTGGGTGACGAGATCGGCAGCGTCGAGGTTGGCAAGCAGGCCGACTTGGTGCTGTTCGACACCGGGCGCCCCGAATGGCAGCCCCTTTACAACCCGGTCTCCAACCTTGTCTACGCGGCGCCCGGCAACACGGTGGCGACGGTGTTCGTCGGCGGGCGCGTCGTCGTCGAGAGCGGCCACCCGACGCTCATCGACGAGGCCGCCGTCTACGGCGAGGTGAAAAAGATGCAAAAGCGCCTGGCCGGGCGCCTCGACATGGAGAAGATCGTCTCGCTCAAGTGGCCGGTGGAGTGAAGGCGTGGAGTAAGACGTGGAGTGAAGGCCGACGAAGTTGACCAACGGAGGAGCCCCATGAACAACTTTTCCTTTATGGCCCGTTTCAACGCCTGGGCCAACGAGCGCTTGTACGGCGTTGTCGCCGATCTCTCCGACGCCGATTACCGGGAGGACCGCAAGGCCTTCTTCGGCTCCATCCACAACACCCTCAACCACCTGCTAGTCGGCGACCGCCTGTGGCTGGCCCGTATAGAGGGCATCGAACACGAAATTCGCGCCCTCGACCAAATTCTCCATGACGACTTTGAGGCGCTTTGGGAAGCGCGCCGGGCCGAGGACGAGCGCTTCACGACCCTCGTCGATTTCTTCGCCGAGGCACGGCTGTCGGCGCCCGTCACCTTCCGCCGCATGGCGGGCGGCGGCGGCGAGATGTCCCTGCGCCTCGACCGCATCCTGCTGACGCTGATCAACCACCAGACCCACCACCGCGGCCAGGTGCACGCCATGCTCACCGCCGGCGGCGTGACGCCCCTGCAAATGGACGTCATCGACTTCATGGGAGAGACCGGGACCGAGTGAATTCGGCGGCCGGGCGCTAATACACCGCCCGCCCGCCCGAGGCATCGAACACCGCGCCGGTGCTGAACGAGCACTCCTCCGAGGCCAGCCAGGTAATGAGCGCCGCTACTTCCTCGGGCCGCCAGAGACGCCCCATGGGCATGCGCGACAGCGCGGCGTCCAGGTAGTCCCGGGTGAGGCCGGCCAGAATCTCCGTGTCGATCCCCGACGACGCCACGCAGTTGACGAAGACGCCACTGGCGGCGAGTTCCTTGCCGAGCGCCTTGGTGAAGCCGATGGCGCCGGCCTTGGCGACGCTGTAGCCAGCGTTGCTGGCGGCACCCTCCATGCCGGCGATCAAGGAGACGACGACGATGCGGCCGTAGCCGCGCCCGACCATGTGCGGCAGCACCGTCCGACAGCACCGGAAAACGCTGGTCAGGTTTTCGCCGAGCATGCGTTCCCAGTCCTCGTCGGTGTACTCGAAGGCCATTTTCATGCCCCCGGCGACGCCGGCGTTAACGATGAGGATGTCGATGAAGGGGCGCCACGCCAGGGTGTCCGCGAAGGCGGCGTCGACGGCCCGGGAATCGGTCACGTCGACGCGCACCCAGTGCACCGCGCCCTTGGCCGGCAGGGCGTCGGCGGTGGCGGTTAGGCGCTCCGCTTCGCGGTCCCACAGGCTAACGGCGGCGCCCGAGGCCACCATGCGTTAGGCGGCGGCATGGCCGATGCCCTTGGCGCCCTCGGTGACGATCGCGGTACGGCCCTCAAGGTCGAATCCGTTCACCGGCGTCTCCTCTGCTCGAAGCCCTTGTGTGGACGGAGTGGCACGCCTTGCCTTAACCTTGACACCGCGGCGCGGAACGCCGCCCCCCCAGCACTTACGGAGTTCGGCGCCCATGCACAATTTAGAAATTAACGGCCAGCGCCTGTGGGACAGCCTCATGGAGATGGCCAAGATAGGCGCGACGGAGAAGGGTGGCGTGCGCCGCCTCGCCCTCACCGACGTCGACCGCGAGGCGCGCGACCTGTTCGTACGCTGGTGCGAGGACGCCGGGTGCGCGGTCAGCGTCGACGCCATGGGCAACATTTTCGCGCGGCGCCCCGGGCGCGACGACAGCGCGCCTCCGGTGATGGCGGGCAGCCACCTGGACAGCCAGCCGACGGGCGGCAAGTTCGACGGCGCCTACGGCGTGCTGGCGGCGCTCGAGGTGGTACGCACCTTGAACGATGCCGCCTACGAGACGAGCGCGCCGATCGAGGTGGCGGCGTGGACCAACGAGGAAGGCAGCCGCTTCGCGCCGGCGATGATCGGGTCCGGCACGTTCGCCGGAATCTTCGGGCTCGACTACGCGCACCGGTGCGCCGACCCGGACGGCCTGACGCTGGGGGCTGAGCTCCAGCGCATCGGCTACAAGGGGGACGGCTGCGGCGGGCGCCCGGTGGGCGCCTACTTCGAAGCCCACATCGAACAAGGCCCCATCCTCGAGGCGGAAGAGAAGACCATCGGCGTGGTCACCGGCGCCCAGGCCCAGCGCTGGTACGAGATCACCCTAACCGGCCAGGAATCCCACGCCGGGCCGACGCCCATGGAGGTGCGCCGCGACGCCCTGCTCGGCGCCGCCGCCGTCGTCCAGGCGGTCAACCGCATCGGCCACGAGTTCCAGCCCGGCGCTTGCGCCACCGTCGGCATGCTGGAGGTGTTGCCGAACAGCCGCAACGTCATCCCGGGCCAGGTCTTCCTGACCGTCGATTTCCGCCACCCCGACGACGGGCGCCTAGCCGCCATGGACAAGGCGCTGCGCCGCGCCGACGACGAGGCGGCCGCCGCCGCCGGCCTCGAGATGGAGTTTAAACAAATCTGGCAGTGCGCGGCGACGCCCTTCGATACGGCATGCGTCGATGCCGTACGTGCGGCGGCCAAGGCTTCCGATTTCAGCCACCGGGACATCATCAGCGGCGCCGGCCACGACGCCGTATACATGGCCACCGTGACGCCCACCGCCATGATCTTCGTGCCCTGCGAGGGCGGCATCAGCCACAACGAGATCGAGAACGCGGCGCCCGAAGACCTCACCGCCGGTTGCCAAGTGCTGCTCGGCGCCGTCCTCGCCAAGGACGGGTGAGGCGCCGCCGGGGACCCTAGAGCCTTATCCGTTCAAATGTAATCACCGCTAGCGGGCCGGTCTGAGACCGGCCCCTACGCTGTTTGCTGAATGTAGGGGCGGGTCTCAGACCCGACCGTGTCGAATAGGCATTACGCTGCGTAAAACTAACCGGGGGTTGCTCTAGGTCTCGAGTATTTTCAGCAGGCCGGCGTAGCCGCCGGCGACGAGACGTTCGGCGGCAGCCGCGAAATAGCGGCTGTCGGCGGTGATGCCGAGGCCCTCGACAAGCCGGTTCATGAAGTTGAAAAGCGCGCACACCGAGACCGCGTCGTGCAGCGCTTGGTCGTCCCAGACGACGGCGAAGACGGCGTCGGCGTCAGCCTGGGTGAGGCCGTCGGACTGGCGGGTCAGCTTGGCGGCGTAATGCAGGATCGGCTTGAGGCGGTCGTCGACGGCGGCCTTGTCGATTTCGCCCATCAAGGCGCCCACAGTCCCAGCGGCGAAGCCCAGGACTTCGGCGGTGGCGGTGTGCACGCCCCGGCAATAGCGGCAGCCGTTGATCGCCGAGACCAAGGCGGAGGTGAGTTCGCGCTCGGCGACGCCGAGCGGCAAGGCGCCGCGCAGCGCGACCTCGTGGTATGCGAGCAGTTCGCGCGCCGGTCCCGGATACGCCCTGAACACGTTGAACAGCACCGCGTTCTCGGGCAGCGACTTGAGGAAGGGCACGGCTTCGGGTTCCTTGCAGGGCCGCGGCTGGCGCCCTCAGACGGCGGACTTGTCGAAGAGCGGGTCGTTGGAAATGAGCATCATCGCCTCGCCGATAGCCACCGGCTCGCCGCACTGGTTGGTTGTCGTCATACGATGGCGGATCAGCCCACCTTGAGGGTACTTAGCGCTTTCGTGTTTGTCGAGGATCTCGATCTCGACTTCCAGGGTGTCGTCGATCTTGACCGCGTTGGGCAGCTTGAAGTTGAGTTCGAGCAGCGCCATCCCCGTGCCGTAGACGAGCATGGCGAAAGCGTTGAAGGTGAGCGCCGTGGTCAGCGTCCCGGGCGCGATGCGCTCGCCGTGGATGGAATTGCGGGCAAGCTCGATATCCACGTGCAGCGGGTTGAAGTCCGCCGTCAGACAGCAGAAATTGTTGATGTAGGCCTCGGTAACGGTCGGCAATCGGAAGCGGTGTTTCTCGCCGACTTCAAACTCGTCGTAGGTGCGGCCGCGACCGTAGTTGACGCCAACCATCATTCCCTCCCGGCGTTTCGTTAAGGACGCCGGGCAACTTGCGGGACCGGCCGGCCACAGTCAAGCTGCTGGCAAGCCGCAGTCAAATCGCTGTCAAGCCGCCTAACCGTCCGGTTGCCAAGGGCAGCCGCGGCGGATAGAAAGACGGGACATGCCAGAGGCCCGCACAGCCGTAGACTCCCTGGATCTGGACCTGCCCGACGAGGCGGCCACGGGCGCTCTCGCGGCGGCTCTGGCGCGGCTGGCCCGCGCCGCCGACATCTTCGCGTTGAGCGGCGAGCTGGGCACCGGCAAGACCACCTTCGCCCGCGCCTTTATCGGCGCCCGTGGCGGCGGCGAGGAGGTGCCGAGCCCGACCTTCACCCTGACCCAGGTCTACGAGGTTTCGGGCCACACCGTTTATCATTTCGACCTCTTCCGCCTTGCCTACCCCGCCGACGCCCTCGAGCTCGGCATCGAGGACGCCTTCGCCGAGGGCATCTCGTTGATCGAATGGCCGGAGCGCCTCGGCCCCTTCCTGCCCGCCGAGCGCCTCGACGTGGCCCTCGCCTACGGGACCGCGGCGCCGGCCCGCACGGTGCGGCTGACCGGCCGCGGCGCCTGGAAATCACGGCTCGAGAATGCCGGCCTTGCCTAAGCCCGCACCCCTGGGCCGCGCCCAGCGCGTCACCGCCTTCCTGGAGAGGACGGGCTGGGGCGGCGCGCAGCGCCGGCCCCTGGCTGGCGACGCCTCCTTCCGCCGCTACGAGCGGCTGGAGGACGAGGCGCGCCGCGCCGTGCTCATGGACGCGACGCCACCGGCCGAGGACGTGCGCCCCTTCGCCGCCCTCGCCCACCACCTGCGCAAGCTGGGGTACAGCGCGCCCGAGGTCTTTGCCGAGGACGCCGAGGACGGCCTGCTGGTGATCGAGGACTTCGGCGACCAGACCTATACCCGCATGCTGGCCCGGGGGGCCGACGAATGGACGCTCTACGCCTTCGCCGTCGATCTCCTCATCAACCTGCACCGGCGCCCGCCGACCGAGGTCATCCCCGCCGGGCTGGCGCCCTACGACGATACGAGGTTGCTCGACGAGGCGCTGCTGTTGACCGACTGGTACATGCCGGCCGTGCTCGGTGGTGCCACCGGGGACACGGCGCGCCGCGAGTACGCCGACGCCTGGCTGGCCACCTTCCCCGCCGTCCACGCCCAGCCCCGCACCTTGGTCCTGCGCGACTACCACGTGGACAACCTGATGGGGCTTGCCGGGCGCGACGGCATCCGGGCGTGCGGGCTTCTCGATTTCCAGGACGCCGTCGCCGGACCGGCGGCCTACGATCTGGTGTCGTTGCTCGAAGACGCTCGACGCGACGTCGGCGCGGAGCTTGCCGCCGACATGCTGGTGCGCTATCTGGGCGCCCTGCCCGCCCTCAACCAGACCAGCTTCAAGGCCGCCTACGCTATCCTCGGCGCCCAGCGCCACGCCAAGGTCATCGGCATCTTCACGCGCCTCGACCGGCGCGACGGTAAATCCAATTACCTGGTCCACATCCCCCGGGTATGGCGTCTCCTCGAAGAGGCACTGGCGCACCCCGCGCTGGCCGGGGTGGCGGCGTGGCTGGAGCGGCACGTTCCGCCGGAGGCGCGGCAAACGCCGCCCGCCCAGGGAGGCTCCGCATGACGCGGAACCCGACGCCCAGACAGGCCATGGTGCTGGCCGCCGGCAAGGGCACGCGCCTGCGCCCGCTCACCGATACCTTGCCCAAGCCCCTGGCCACCGTCGGCGGGCGGACGCTCATCGATCGCGGCCTGGACCGCCTGCAGGAAGCGGGGGTCGAGACGGCGGTGGTCAATCTTCACCATCTCGGCGCCATGATCGAGGACCACCTGGCGGAACGCCCGGCGCCCGAGATCGTGTATTCGCGAGAGGACAAACTTCTGGAGACCGCGGGTGGCGTGGCCAAGGCCCTGCCCCTGCTCGGCGCGGGGCCATTCTACGTGGTCAATGGCGACGTCATGTGGCTGAACGGCCCGTGCTCTGCGCTGGCGCGCATGGCCGCCACCTGGAACGACGGGACCATGGATGCCCTGCTGATGCTCCATTCGACGGTCGAGGCCTACGGCTACCAGGGACGCGGCGACTTTTGGGCAGACGACTCCGGCATGCTGTTCCGCCGTCCGGAAGGCGAGATTTTTCCCTACGTTTACACCGGCGTGCAACTCGTCCATCCCCGCCTCTTCGCAGGGACTCTCGGCGGCGCCTTCTCCTTCAACGTCCTTTACGACAAGGCTATCGAGGCCGGGCGCCTCTACGGCATGATCCACGACGGGGAATGGTTCCACATCGGCACCGCCGAGGGCTTGGCCGAGGCCGATGGCTACATGCAGGTCCGCTATCCCGGCGACAACAAGCGAAGATGACGACGGCGATGACCGAAGACAGCAAGCCAAGCGTTTTCACCATCCCCGCCGGCACGCCCTTCGTCGATGCCCTGGCCGCCGGCATCCTGCGGCGCGCCGGCGACGATCCAGGGGCACTGCCGCGCCTCCTGGTGCTACTGCCGACGCGCCGCGCCTGCCGTGCGCTCCGTGAAGCCTTCCTGCGGCACCGCGAGGGCCGCGCCCTGCTGTTGCCGCGCCTAGTGCCGCTTGGCGATCTCGACGAGGACGAGATGGCCATCGCTGAGGCTGGAGAGGCGGCGCTCGGCGGCGCGGCGACGGGCTGCCTGGATGCGCCCCTGGCGATCCCCGCTCTGCGCCGGCAGCTCCTGCTGACCCGGCTCGTGCTGGCCCTAGACTGGGAGGACACGACGCTGGACCAGGCGGCGCGCCTGGCGGAAGAGCTGGCAAAACTTCTCGACCAGGTGCGAACCGAGCGCCTTTCCTTCGAAGGCCTGCGCGACCTGGTGCCCGAGGACTATGCCGACCACTGGCAACGGACCCTCGATTTCCTGAATATCGTCACCGAAAACTGGCCCGCCATCCTGGCCGGGGAAGGCTGCGTCGACGCCGCCGAGCGCCGCAACATGGTCCTCGAGACGCAAGCTAGGGCGTGGCGGGATAAGCCGCCATCGCACGCCGTCATCGCCGCCGGCTCGACGGGCTCCATTCCGACCACCGCCGAGCTGCTCGGCGTGGTCGCCCGCCTGCCCCAGGGCTGCGTGGTTCTGCCCGGTCTCGATGCCGACGCCGACCACGAGACCTGGGAGGAGATCGGGCGCCAGCCGACCCACCCCCAGAACGGCCTGGCGCGGCTACTCGAGCGCCTCGGCGTGGAGCGCCGCGATGTCGCCGAGTGGGAAGCTGCCGGCGTGCCCTCGACGCCCCCGGCGCGCGCCGCCCTCCTCGGCACAGCGCTCAGCCCGGCCAACGTCCCCGGCGCCGGGGAGCCGCCGCCGGGCGCCCTGGACGGCGTCACGCGCATCGATTGCCCGGGCCCCCGCGAGGAGGCCGGCGTCGTCGCCCTGGTCATGCGCCAGGCCCTGGAGACGCCTAGGCGAACCGCCGCCTTGGTGACGCCGGACCGCGGCTTGGCGCGCCAGGTGGCGGCGGAGTTGCGGCGCTGGAAGGTGGAGGTTGACGATTCGGCTGGGCTGCCCCTGGCGCAGACGCCGCCCGGCGCCTTCCTCAAGCTCACCGCCCGCATGGCCGCCGAGGACTTCGCCCCGGTGCCGCTGCTGGCCGCCTTGAAACACCCCTTGGCCGGCGGTGGCATGGCGCCGGCGCGGCTGCGCGCTTCGGTCCGCCGCCTGGAGATCGACGCGCTCAGGGGGCCGCGTCCGGGCGGGGGACTGGCCGGCCTTAGCGCGGCGTTGGACGCGAAAGCCTCCCGACACAGCGTGCTGCTAGCCGCCCTGGAGGCCGCAGCGCAGCCTTACGCCAAGGCGCTCAAGGCGAAGAAAGCTACCTTCCGCAAGCTCCTCGAGGCCCACCTCGAAATGGCCGAATCCCTGGCCGCCACCGACGCCGAGACGGGCGCCCAGCGCTTGTGGGCGGGAGAGGCCGGCGAGGCGGCGGCTGTCTTCATCGCCGAGCTCGACGAGGCGAGCGCCATCCTGAGTTTCCTGCCGGGCGCCGACTACGCGGCGCTACTCGACGTGCTGATGGCGGGGCGCGTCGTCAGGCCGCGCCACGGCCGCCACCCCAGGCTCCACATCTGGGGCTTGCTCGAGGCCCGCCTTCAGCACGCCGACGTGGTCGTTTTGTCCGGCCTCAATGAGGGAACCTGGCCGCCCGAGGCCGAGGCCAATCCCTGGATGAGCCGGCCCATGCTCGACGCATTCGGCCTGCCACCGCCGGAGCGCCGCATCGGGCTCACCGCCCACGATTTCGTCCAGGCCCTGGCGGCCCCCACCGTGGTGCTCACCCGTGCCGCTCGCGTCGAGGGGACGCCGACGGTGCCTTCGCGCTGGCTGCTGCGCCTCGACAACCTGCTCGAGGGACACGGTCTCGAAGGCACGCTGGGCAATGGGGCCCCCTGGCTGGCCTGGCTCGGCGAGATCGACGCGCCCGCAGCCTCGGACCCCGGCCCGGTGCCACCGCCGGCCCCCCGGCCACCGCTAAAGAGCCGCCCACGCAAGATTTCCGTGACCCGCGTCGAGACCTGGATACGCGATGCCTACTCGGTCTACGCCGAGCAAATTCTCCGGCTCAGGCCGCTCGATCCTCTCGACGCCGATCCGGCGGCGGCGGAGCGCGGCACCATCGTGCACACGGCCCTGGAGCAGTTCCAAAACGCCTACCCGGGCCTGCTTCCGGATGACGCCTACGACAAGCTGCTGGAGATCGGCGACGAGGTCTTCGCCGACTATATCTCGCGCCCCGGGGTACGCGCCTTCTGGTGGCCGCGCTTTCAGAGGATCGCCGGCTGGTTCGTTAAATTCGAAAGAGGTCGCCGGGCCAGCGGCCTCATTCCCCTGGCCGCCGAAGTGGATGGCCGACTGGAGATAGCCGGTCCGTCGGGGCCATTCCTGTTGAAGGCCCGCGCCGACCGCATCGACCGCGACGACGACGGCGGGCTCGCCATCGTCGATTACAAGACGGGCCAGGCGCCGAGTTGGCCCCAGGTAACCAGCGGCTTGGTCCCCCAACTGCCCCTCGAGGCCGCCATCGCGGCGGCCGGCGGGTTCGAAGGCGTGCCGGAGGGCGCCGTCGGGCAACTCGCCTACGTCAGCCTCCCCGGCGGCCGCGCGCCCGGAAAGTTCAAGCCCTTCCCGAAGGACATAGGCGAGGCCGCCAGCGAGGCGTTGGCCGGCCTCGAGCGGCTTGTCGCCGCCTACGACGACCCGGCGACGCCCTACCGATCGCGGGCGCGGCCCATGTTCGAGAGCCGCTTTGACACCTACGACCACCTGGCCCGGGTCAGGGAGTGGCTGGCCCTCGGCGGAGAGGGGGAATGACGGCCACCGCCAAGCGCCTTGTCGCCGCCCAGGGGAAGACGCGGGCGGCCAGCGATCCCACCGCATCGGTGTGGGTCGCGGCCAACGCCGGGACCGGCAAGACCCACGTTCTCATCGAGCGCATCGCCCGCTTGCTGGTGACCGGCACGGCGCCAGGGCGCATCCTGTGCCTGACCTTCACCAAGGCCGCCGCCGCCGAGATGGAGAACCGGCTCTACAAGCGGCTCGGTCACTGGGCAATGGCGCCCGACGGCGCGCTCGATACCCAACTCGAGGCGCTTTTGGGACACCCGGCCACGCCCGAAATGCTGGCCCGGGCACGCTGCCTTTTCGCCCTTACCCTGGAGGTGCCCGACGGGCTCAAGATCAGAACCCTCCACGCCTTTTGCGAATCCCTGCTCGGACGCTTCCCGCTGGAGGCCGCGGTGGCACCCCACTTCTCGGTGATCGACGAGCGCACGGCAGCGGAGCTGCGCCACGAGGCCCGGGACCGCCTGCTGTCCCACGCCTTCGACGGCGACGCGGCGGATATCGCGGAGGCGCTCGGGCATCTGGCCGGGCTGGTCAACGAGGAGAACTTCGCCCGTGTCATGACCGAGCTCGACTCAGGCCGCGGCCGACTGGCGCGGCTTTGCGAGCGCCACGGGGGGGTCGGCGGCATGGTCGCGGCGGCGCGCCGACTGCTCGGCCTCACCCCGGACGTCTCGCGATCGACGGTCATCGCCGACGCCTCGGCGCCCGGCGCCTTCGACGAGTTGGGACTGCACCGCGCCGTCGCCGCCCTCGACTACGGCACGGCGAAAGACAAAGAGCGGGCGGAAGTCCTGCGCGCCTGGCTCGACGACGCAGAGAGCCGCGCCGATTCCCTTCTAGGCGCTTACGCCAACGCGTTTCTCACCAAGGAGGACGCGCCGCGCGCCACGCGCTCCCTGATGACCCAGCGCGCCATCGCCACCAACGCCGAGGCCCTCGACGCCATGCTCGCCGAACAAGCCCGCCTGATCGCCATCAAGGAACGCCTGCGCGCCGTCGACGTCGCCGAGTCCACGGGTGCCTTGCTCGCCGTCGGCTGCAGGTTGCTTGAATCATACGAGGACATGAAGCGTAACCGGGCGCTGCTCGATTACGACGACCTGACCGGCAAGGCGCGCCGCCTGCTCGAGGCCGAGGGCCGAGCCGCCTGGGTGCATTACAAGCTTGACGGCGGGATCGACCACATCCTGGTCGACGAGGCGCAGGACACCAGTCCCGAGCAGTGGGCCGTGGTGGCGGCCCTGGCCGGGGAGTTTTTCGCCGGCCAGGGCGTCCGCCAAGGGGCGCGCACAGTGTTCGCGGTGGGCGACGAAAAGCAATCGATCTACAGCTTCCAGGGCGCCGATCCGGACGCCTTCGAGGACATGCGCGCTCACTTCGCCGGGTGCGCCGGCGAGGCCGGCGAGTCTTTCCACTCCATCGAACTGGCGGCTTCCCACCGTTCGGTGCCGGCCTTGCTGGGGACCGTCGATCGGGTGTTTTCCGCCACCGAGGCGCGCCGCGGTCTGACGGTGGGCGAGGCGCCCATCCACCACGAGTCGTTCCGCCAAGGCCAAGCCGGGTTGGTCGAGCTATGGCCCGTCGTGACTCCCGAGGAAGCGCCGGACGCCGATCCCTGGGACGTGCCCCTCGACCAGATGTCAGCGAAAAGCCCGCCGGCCCGCCTCGCCGCGCGCATCGCCGATTACATCGACGGATGGCTGAAAGGGGGCGAGATACTGGAGGCGGCGGGTCGTCCCATACAGCCGGGCGACATCATGATCCTGGTGCGCACCCGTTCGCGCTTCGCCGAGGAAATGGTGCGCTGCCTAAAGCAGCGCCGCATCCCAGTGGCGGGCAGCGACCGCATGGTGTTGGTCGAACAGATGGCGGTCATGGACCTTCTGGCGCTGGGCAATTTCGTGCTCTTGCCCGACGACGACCTCACCCTCGCCGTCGTCCTCAAAGGACCCCTCATCGGCTTCGACGAAGACGCCCTCTTCGATCTCGCCCACAGGCGCGACGGCAGTCTTTGGGAGGCCCTGCAAGGCCGGCGTAGCGAAAGCCGGCGCCTCGAGGCAGCGCACCGGGAACTGGCGGATCTGTTGAACAAAGCCGATTTCACCCCGCCCTACGAGTTCTTCGCGGAACTTCTGGGGACAGGCGGCGGGCGCCGCAAACTGCTCGCCCGACTGGGCCCCGACGCCGCCGACCCCATCGACGAGTTGCTGTCCCTGGCGCTCGGCTTCGAGAGGGACCACGTGGCGTCCCTGCAAGGGTTCATGCATTGGATCTTGGCCGGGGAAACGCAGATCAAGCGCGACCTGGAACACGGACGCAACGAGGTGCGGGTGATGACGGTGCACGGCGCCAAGGGGTTGCAGTCGAACGTCGTCTTCCTGCCCGACACCTGCACCGTCCCCGATCCCAGGTTCGACCCCATGCTGCTTTGGGCCGAAGGTGGTCTGGCCCCGGCCGTGCTGTGGCCGGCCAGGCGCGCCGACGAGACGACGCCCTGCGGCGACCTGCGCGAGGAAGCGCGCCGACGCAGCGAGGGAGAGTACCGGCGTCTCCTCTACGTGGCCATGACGCGGACCCGCGACCGCCTCTACATCGGCGGCTGGGAAGGCAAGAGGGGGCGCGACGCCGGGTGCTGGTACGACCTCGTTGAGCCCGCCGTGGACGCCAAGGCCGAGACCGTCGAGTTGGCGTGGGGGGGCAGCGGATTACGCGTCAGCGATGCGCAACGGGCGGCGCCAGGGGAAGAACCGCTCACGCCACCTGCCGCCGACGCGGGCCAGGGTGTGCCGGACTGGGCGCTGAAGCCGCCCCCGGCCGAGCCTACCCCGCCGCGCCCGCTAGTGCCGTCGCGGCCCACGGACGACGAGCCGCTGGTGGTCTCGCCGCTGGGCGCTTGTGCCGGGGCGCGCTTCCAGCGCGGCCTTTTGATCCACCGGCTACTGCAAGGCCTGCCCAACCTGCCACCCGAGGCCCGGGCCGGGGCCGCCCGCGCCTATCTGGCGCGCCCCGTCCACGGGCTCACCCTAACGGCGCAAGAGAAGATCGCCGCCGAGACCTTGGCCGTCCTTGAAAACCCCGGCTTCGCCGAGTTGTTCGGCCCTGAAAGCCTGGCCGAGGTGCCCCTTACCGGTGTCGTTTCCGGACAAGTGGTGTCGGGCCAGATCGACCGACTGCTGGTCGCCGACGAGGCAGTCACTGTGGTCGACTACAAGACCAACCGGCCACCACCCGAAAGCGCCGATGCCGTTCCGGCGCTCTACCTAAGGCAGATGGCGGCCTACCGCGAGGTCCTCTGCCTGATCTACCCCGGCCGGCCGGTGCGCTGCGTCCTCTTGTGGACGGATGGGCCACGGCTGATGGAACTTGGTGACGCCCTGCTCGACCCGCACGTGCCTTGACGGCGCGCCGAGGCGTGCCTAGATTCGATACCGGCTGGAAGGCCAGCCCGGCTCGGGGGCAACCGCCGAAGTATCTCTGTAAGCCATTGATAGGAATGAGTGTATGCCCAAACCCGTGACCGACGACTCCTTCGACGCGGATGTCCTCAAGTCGGAGACGCCTGTCATCGTCGATTTCTGGGCCGAATGGTGCGGACCTTGCCATCAGATCGCCCCGGCCCTCGAGGAACTGGCCGAGGAAATGAGCGACAAGGTGGTCGTCGCCAAGCTAAACATCGACGAAAACCCGAGCACGCCCTCCAAGTACGGGGTGCGCGGCATCCCCACCCTGATGCTCTTCAAGGACGGTCAGGTCGCCGCCACCAAGATCGGCGCACTGCCCAAGAGCAAGCTGGTCGAGTGGGTCGAATCCTTCCTGTAAAATAGTTCTCTCTGTAGAATAATTCTCTCTGTAGAATTTCCTGCCTAGTCCGGCGACGACGGAGCCCCCTCCGGTGGGCCGGGCTCCGGCATGGCGATGGCCAATTCGCCGGTGGCGTGGCGGATGACGTGCGCCGCGGCGATCACCGCCAGGTTGGCGATAGCGTCGTTGCGGCTGCACAGCCACACCGAGCGCATGTTGCTGTCGCCGTCGCGGTATGCGAACAGCATGAGGGCGGCGTTGGGCTCGGCCGGGCACATCACGTGGTAGACGGAATTGCCGAGCACCCAGAGCCCGAACACCCCCATGGAGGCGCCCTTGATGGGGGCCGCCCGGGCCCGCCACCGGATACCGGCACCGAGCACCATGAGGGTGATAGCGTAGGTGGTGGCGTCTCCTAGGAAATCGACGGCGTCGGCCTGCAGGGCGATGGACTGACCTATGACGCCGGCCGTCATCTCGACCGCGAACATGGCGGCGTTGATGAGTAGCACAACCCACAGGACGCGGCCGTAGGCGGCCGTGGGCGACCCCATCGCGGCGACACTCAGTCATGCCGATGGCGCTCCCCCCTGGGCTCACCGGCATGCTCTATCATGTCGTTGACGACGCGGTGCACGTGATCGTCGGCGGTCGAATAAAAGACGTTGCGTCCGCGCCGCTCGGCACGCACCAGACGCACGGCGCGCAACAGGCGCAGGTGATGGCTGACCAGGGAAGGCGATACCCCCACATCCGCCGCGATATCGCCGACGTTGCGCGCCGTTTCCAAACAGCTCATGACGATCCGCAGGCGGGTGGGGTCCCCCAGGAGGTGGAATATTTCCGCGATTTCAATAACTTGATCGTCGCGCATGAAGGCCATTCTATAAATACATATAGATGAGTATATGAGCATTCATTCATATTTTAAGAAGAATATCCACCGGATATGCCGCGCCCTTTCACCGTGCCACACGTGTCCAGTTAACCAAATTCCCTGAGCACCGCCCCGGCCAGATAGAGGGAGCCGCAGATGAGGACGCGGGCGGCACGCCGATCGGCGGCAAGGATGCTGGCAAGAGCCTCGGCGACGCCAACCTCCGGCGCGGCGTCGAGGCCGACGGCGCGCCCCGCCTTCGCGGCGTCGGCGGCGCTCAGGCTGCTCGCCTCGCCGGGGATGGCCACGGTGCGCACCAGCCCCACCGACGCCGCGAAAGGAGCCAAGAACTCGGCCGGGTCCTTGCTGGTCAGCATGCCGAAGATCAGGTGCAGGGGCCGCTCGCGCCACCCTTTGGCGTGGGCCGACAACACCTCGGCGGCTGCCGGGTTATGACCGCCGTCGAGCCATAGCTCCCAGCCCTCGGCCAGCAGGTTCGCCAGGGGCCCTCCGGCAATCCGTTGCAGCCGGGCCGGCCAGCGAACCTGGCCGAGGCCGGCGGCGATGGCGGCATCCGAGACCTCGGGCCCGGTCAGGCGCTCGAGGCAGGCGACGGCCAGCCCGGCGTTGTGGAGCTGGTGTTCGCCGGCCAGCGCCGGGCGCGGCAGTTGGCGCTTTCCCGCAGCGCCCGAGTAGACGAGACCGGCGGCGGCGGCCTGCACTGACCAGTCCCGGCCTTCCCGCAGGAGAGGCACCACGCCCGCCGCCTCGGCGAAGTCATCGATCCACGCGATGGCATCAGGCGGCTGAAGGGCCGACACGCAATCGACGCCACGTCTCAGGATGCCCAGCTTCTCGCCGACAATCTCGGCAAGGGTATCGCCAAGATATTGCTGGTGGTCGATGGAGATCGGCGTGAGCACGGTCAGGGCCGGGCTCTCGATCACGTTGGTGGCGTCGAAGCGCCCCCCCAGCCCAGTCTCCAGAAGCAGCACGTCGGCGGGGGCGCGGGCGCAGGCCAGGAAGGCGGCGGCCGTAGTGATCTCGAAAAAGGTGATGGGGTCGCCGCCGTTGGTGTCCTCGCATTCATCGAGCACGGCGCTCAGCTCGGCATCGGATATGGGGGTGCCGGCGAGCAGGATACGCTCGTTGAAATCGACCAGATGGGGCGAGGTGTAGGCGTGTACCCGGTAGCCGCCGGCCTCGAGGAAGGCGCGCAGAAAGGCAATCACCGAGCCCTTGCCGTTGGTGCCGGCGACGTGCACCACCGACGGCAAGCGGTGGTGCGGATCACCGAGGCGGGCGAGCAGCACCTCGACCCGGTCGAGGGTGAGGTCGATGACCTTGGGGTGCAACCGCGTCAGCCGTTGGAGAATCGTAACGTTATTCAGGAGGAGGCTCCTCGGCGGCGGGCGGCGGCAATACGGCAGACGGATCGGTTGCGGAAGGGGTGCCGGTGTTCGGTTCTGCCTCGGGCGGCACGGTACGATTGTCGAGAAGCGCTAGCACGCGAATCAACGTCTGACGCAGGTCGTGGCGGTGCACCACCATGTCGACCATGCCGTGATCGAACAAGTATTCGGCCCTCTGGAAGCCCTCGGGCAGTTTTTCGCCGATTGTTTGTTCGATGACCCGGGCGCCGGCGAAGCCGATCACAGCGCCGGGCTCAGCGATGTTGATGTCTCCGAGCATGGCGAAGGACGCCGAAACGCCGCCCGTGGTAGGATCAGTCAGCACCACGATGTAGGGCAAGCCGGCGGCGCGCACCTCCTCTACAGCGATCGTCGTGCGCGCCATCTGCATGAGCGACAGCGCCCCTTCCTGCATGCGCGCGCCGCCCGAAGACGGCACCACGATGAAGGGCATTTGGCGCGCCACCGCCAGGCGGGCGGCGGTGAGCAGCCCCTCGCCGACGGCGATGCCCATGGAGCCACCCATGAACCCGAATTCGAAGGCCGCCACCACGGCGTCCATGCCGCCCAGCTTGCCCACAGCGACACTCAGCGCGTCCGAGGCGCCGGTGCGCCCACGGGCGTCCTTAAGACGGTCGGAGTATTTCTTGCTGTCGCGGAACTTCAGCGGATCGGAGACGGTCTCGGGCAGATAGGAAACCTCGTAGCGGCCCTCGTCGAACAGCATGTAGAAACGCAGGCGGGCCGGCATGCGCATGTGGTGGCCGCACTGCTGGCAGACGTGCAGGTCCTTTTCATGGTTGCGGTGAAAGATCATCTGGCTGCAGCCCGGGCACTTGTCCCACAAGTTTTCGGAGACGCCCTTCTGGCCGACCAGTTGGCGCAGCTTGGGGCGCACGAAGTTGGCGAGCCAGTTCATGGCTTCCTCGCCGCGCGGTGGGGGCCTTGGGCGAGATCGGACACGAAAGTGAGCACCGTAGCAACCAATCCGGGGCGCGGTGCGCCGTCGGCGTCCAAGTTCTCGGCAATCTTGCCGACCAGCGCTGATCCGACGACGGCGGCGTCGGCGACGGCGGTGACCTCGGCCACCTGCTCCGGGGTCTTGATGCCGAAACCGACGGCGATGGGAAGCTCTGTATGGCGTCGCAGGCGCTCGACGGCGCGACCGATGTCGGCGGCGCTGGCCGACGCCGTGCCCGTGATCCCGGCAATCGAGACGTAATAGACAAAGCCGCCGGCGCCCTTGAGAACGAGAGGCAGGCGCTCATCGCCAAGGGTCGGGGTGGCCAGATGAATAAGGTCGAGGCCGGCGGCGTGGGCCGGCGCACCGAGCTCATGCTCTTCTTCGGGGGGAAGGTCGACGACGATCAGGCCGTCGACGCCGACCGCCTTGGCCTCGGCGGCGAAGGCGTCGACGCCGTAGACGTAGATGGGGTTGAAGTAGCCCATGAGGATGATCGGCGTTTCGTCGTCGCCGCGGCGGAAATCCTCCACCATGTCCAGGGTCTTGCGCAGGCTGGCTCCATTGCGCAGCGCCCGCTGGGAACTCATCTGAATGACCGGGCCGTCGGCCATGGGATCGGAGAAGGGCATGCCGAGCTCGATGATATCGGCGCCCGAGCGGGGCAGGACCGAGAGGATTTCCGCCGAGGTCGCGGCATCCGGATCGCCGGCGGTGACGAACACGACGAGACCGCCGCGACCCGATTCCTTGAGGGCGGCGAAACGCTTCCCGATGCGGGTGGGGACACTCACGTCCCGGTCCCGGCGGCCTTGGCCATGGTGTCCAGGTCCTTGTCGCCGCGCCCGCTCATGTTCACCACCAGCAAGTGGTCGGGCGCCAGCGTGCCGGCGATCTTGGCGGCGTGGGCCAGGGCGTGAGCCGATTCGAGGGCCGGGATGATGCCTTCCAGGCGCGTGCACTGACGGAACGCCGCCACCGCCTCGTCGTCGGTGACGGAGACGTACTCGACCCGGCCCGCGTCCTTGAGCCAAGCGTGCTCGGGACCGATCCCCGGATAGTCGAGGCCGGCCGAGATGGAATGGGCTTCCTCGATCTGCCCGTCGCCGTCCTGCAGGAGGTAGCTGCGGCTGCCATGCAGCACGCCGGGCCGCCCGGCGGCCACCGAGGCGGCGTGCTTGCCGGTCCCGATGCCCTCGCCGGCGGCTTCGACGGCAACGATGCCGACGGCGCCGTCGTCGAGGAACGGATGGAACAGGCCGATGGCGTTGGAGCCACCGCCGATGCAGGCGAGCAGGGTGTCGGGCAGGCGGCCCTCGGCCGCTTGCATCTGGGCGCGCACTTCATCGCCGATAACACACTGGAAGTCGCGCACCATGGCCGGATAGGGGTGCGGGCCGGCCACCGTGCCGATCAGGTAGTAGGTGTCGTCCACGCTGGCAACCCAATCGCGGATGGTCTCGTTCATGGCGTCCTTGAGGGTCCCCTTGCCCGCCGTTACCGGCCTTACCTCGGCGCCCAGCATCTTCATGCGGAAGACGTTGGGGGCCTGGCGCTCGATGTCGGTGCCCCCCATGTAGACGGTGCACGGAATGTCGAACAGCGCGCACACCGTGGCGGCGGCCACTCCGTGCTGGCCGGCGCCGGTCTCGGCGATGATGCGCTTCTTGCCCATGCGCCGGGCCAAGAGGATCTGGCCGACGCAGTTGTTGATCTTGTGGGCGCCGGTGTGGTTGAGGTCTTCGCGCTTGAAGTAGACTTTGGCGCCGTCGAGCTCCCTGGTCGTGCGCTCGGCGAAGTAGAGGGGGCTTGGCCGCCCCACGTAGTGGGCTAGGTAATGGGTCAGGTCCCGGGCGAAGTCGGGATCGTCCCGGGCCTCGCCATAGGCGCGCTCCACCTCCAGGACCAGCGGCATCAACGTCTCGGCGACGTAGCGCCCGCCGTAGATGCCGAAATGTCCACGCTCATCGGGGCCGGCGCGGTATGTGTTCAGGCTTTCCATGGATAGATGGTAAATCTTCGCCGATGGGGGGCGCAACTAAACCACAAGAGCTCGCCAATTTGCAGCATTTTGTGGGCTCGGCCCGAGCCCGTTCAAAGGTCCCGCGCCACCGCCAAGAAGGCGTCGATCTTATCGACGCTCTTGATGCCGGGGCGCTCCTCTACACCGGACGAGACGTCGACCGCCGGGGCGCCCGAGGCGCGCACCGCCTCCGCCACGTTGCCGGCATTGAGGCCGCCGGCCAGGGCCCACGGCTTTTGCCATTGGTGGCCGCCGAGAAGCTCCCAGTCGAAGGCCAGCGCATTGCCACCGGGCAGCGCTTCAATATCCTTGGGCGGCTTAGCGTCAAACATGAGGCGGTCGACCACGTCGTCGTAAGCGCGGGTGCGGGCGACATCTTCCACACCCGCGATTGCGACAGCTTTCATGACGGCGAGCCCGAAGCGCTGCTTGATCTCGGCGGCGCGCTCCGGGGTCTCGGCGCCGTGAAGCTGCAGCATGTCGAGGCCTGCCCCGGCAACGATGGCCTCGAGGCCGGCGTCATCGCGGTCCACCACCACGCCAACCCGGGTGATGCCGGCGGGCACCGCGGCACTGAGGCGCCCGGCCTCTTCCGGCGTCACCGAACGCGGCGAGCCCGGATAGAAGACGAAGCCGACGGAGCGCGCGCCGCCGGCCACCGCGGCGGCCACCGTCTCCGGCGTCGACAGCCCGCAGATTTTGACCTCGACGGTCATGGCCCCGCCTCGGAGATTCCCGCGACCACGGCGCGCGCCGCCGCCGCCGGATCGTCGGCGCCGGTGGTGGGCCGGCCGGCCACCAGGTAATCGGCGCCGAGGTGCACCGCCCCGGCCGGGCCGGCGACGGTGAACAGCTCGTTGCCGACCTTGACGCCACCGGCGACGCCGGCGAGTTGTCCACAGAGGACCAGCGCCCGGGCCTCGTCCGGGGTATCGAGGGTGACGAAAAGACGCTGGGGCGGTTGGATGGCGGCCATCGCGGCGCGGCTCCCAGGTAAGGGGCCGGATTTATAGCCTCATAGCCGCTCCAGCGCCAGGGTTGCGGCGGCCAGGTCCTCGATGGCCGTCCCCATGGACTTGAAGAGCGTGATCTCGTCGTCGGCGCGGCGGCCGGCGCACGTCCCCTGGGCCAGACCGAAGAGGTCGCCTACCACGTCTTCGGCGGTGATAACCCCGGCCTCGAGGGGCTGCACGATGTCGCCCGGTTTCTTGAGGACGTCGGCGCGGGTGTCGGCGAAGATGGTGGCGCGCCGCATGACCTCGTCGTCGGCCTCGCGCATGTCCGGCTTGAAGCTGCCGACCAGATCCACGTGCTGCCCGGGCCGAAGCCACGCGCCCAGCACCAGCGGTTCCAGGGACGGCGTGGCGCAGGAGACAATATCGGCCTCGGCGACGGCAGCCTGCAAATCGGTGGTGACAGCGACCCGAAAGTCCTCGCTATTCAGCTTCTCGGCGACGGCTTCGGCCTTATCCGGCGCGCGTCCCCATACCTTAACGTCGGCAATCGGGCGCACGGTGGCGTGGGCCCGGATCAGGTGCGGGGCGAGGACGCCGGTACCCACCATCGTCAGACGCGCCGCACTTGGGCGCGAGAGATAGCGCGAGGCAAGAGCCGAGGCCGAGGCCGTGCGCCGCGCCGTCAGCGTGTTGCCGTCCAACATGGCCAGGGTCTCGCCGGTCTCGCCGCTAGACAACATGTAGGTCGCCGTGATCGTCGGCAGGCCGCGCGCTCCGTTGTCGGGGAAGACGTTGACGATCTTGACGCCGATGTAGGCCCCCTCCTCCCAACACGGCATGACGATCAGGGTTGCCTCGGCTCCACCCGGCACGTTGACCGGGTAGTGGGCGTGCTCCTGGTGAGTGTTGCCGCTTCGGAAAAGCGCGTCCAAGCGGTCTATAACCGACGCATAGTCGAGAACGCGGTTGAGATCGTCCCCCGAGATCACGCGCATGTCGACACCCCGTCAGGCCGCCTGGGCGGGAAGGTTCGGAGGGCGGCCCGGCTTTTCGGACACGCCGGCCGCCACGCCGTCCTCGAGCTTGCGCGCGTGCTCGCGCAGGCGCTGGATTTCCCGTTCGGCCGCCGCCGCCCGGCGCGCCGCGGCGCGCCCCCGTCGCCGCGCCCCGCGCCCCGATATCCAGGCCACGAAAGCGCCCGCCACGAAGCCGGCGAAAGTGACGACCAGCGCAACGGCGAACAGCGGCAATGGCGCCACGTACTCGAAGGGCCAGAAATTAACCCCCACCTCGGCGCGGTTAGCGACGGAAAACACGATGACGAAAAGC
>DASCNF010000067.1:0-4690 GCA_036011345.1 Rhodospirillales bacterium
TCATGAGTTGGTTAACATGCAAATTTCCCGCCCGCCGTGGCGCGGCGCGGACAACGGTGAGGACTCGGCAAATGGTGGATTTCGGCTGGATCGTCTACGCGCTCTTGCTGGCACTTCTTCTCTTGTTCTGGAGGAAGGTGCGCCGCCGTTCCCTCTACACCCTCATCGAGCAGGGCACCGAGGAACACCACCACGTCCACAGGGTCCTCGCCAAGCACCCCGAGGGGGGAACCTGGACCGAGCACCAGCACCGCATGTCCGAAGAGGCGTGAGCCCCTGCCGTCTTATTCCACCCCGTAAATGGCGGCGCGCTTAACGATATAGTCACCGCCCCGGTTGACGATCATGAAACCGTCGAAGGGGTCGCGGGTCCCGCGATCGGTAACGGCCAGCACCTCCTTACCGTCAAGCGCCACTTTCATGATGCCGTCCACGCCCCGGGTCCATTCAATCTGGTGGGTCTTCTTGTCCTCCAGCGTGAGGGTTTGGCGCGAGCTGTCGATGGTCGCCGCGCCGCGCACCGAAACCCGCAGCTGTTCCAGCGGCCCGCCCGGCGTGTACGCCAGACGGTAGCCGGTGATGCGGTCGGCGCCCTGATAGGTGCCGAGATCGAAGCGCCCCTGGTCCATCCACGAGCTCACTTCGATCTCGATGGCGAAGGCGTTGGAAATGGGGACGGGTGAGTGTATTGCCGCGAACTCGGGCTCGGCAGAAGCCGGCCTGGCGGCGTCGCGTCCGGATGTCTTGCCCCTCGGCTCCTCCTTGGGCACCGCTCGGGCGGCGGTGACGGTGCTGTGCAAGCCCCAGTTGCGCTCCACCCAATAGCGGCCGGCGCTCACCGTCCACGCCGGGCCGGCGGTGAAATCGCCGTCGCCGAAATCGTCGACCAGGACGAGCTTCTGCCATGGCCGATGAAAGCCGCGCGCCAGGTCGCGCAGGAAGGTCGGGTCGGCGACGCGTGCCTTCTCGGCCTGATCGATGAGGGTGTTGAGCTCGTCGACAATCTTCTGCACACAGCCCGCCTGGCCGTTTTCGGTTATTCCTGTGGCTCCTGTAGCGCCCGGCGCCGACCAGGAGGAATAGTGCTGCCCGGCCCAGGCCGGCGCCACCAACGCCGGAACAATCAAGGCCGAAACGGCGGCGATTATTTCTCTTATGGCCCAACGCCCTCTCTACTGAAGGAAGCTTAGCTCGAGACGCCAATGAGGTCCAACCAACGCTCGCCAAGGCGGCGGCACGTCTGGTTGGCACCGTGCATGTGTTGGCGGATCTGCGCCTCAAGGCGCTGGAAAGCCTTGGCGTCCCCAGCCTTCAGTTGATCGCTGCGTCGGCGCGCCCATTCGCGCACGATGTCGGCGGTGACTTCCGGGTGAAACTGGAAGGCGTAGGTGGCGCGCCCCAGGCGAAAGCCCTGGACGCCGCCCGCCGCGTCGCGGGCCAGCAGGGTGCCGTCCTCGGGCACGTCGAAGACGTCCTGGTGGGACTGCATGAACACGAGTTCGGCGTCCATGTCGCGGAACAGGGGGTCGCCCCTCCCCTCCTCGATAAGGTTGACGGCGCCGAACCCGAAATCGAAGGCGCCCTGGTCGTAGACGCGCGCCCCGAAGGCGCGGGCGACGAGCTGGCCGCCCAGGCAGACCCCCATCACCGGTTTGTCGGCGGCGTGGAATTCGCGGATCGTCTCCATCAGTCTCGGAAAATAAGGATTGCCTTCGTCGTCTCCGGCACTCTGCGGCCCGCCGAGGACGACGAGGCCGTCAAAGCCTGCGTCGCTATCCGGCAGGTCGCGATGTTCATCGGGCGCGGCGGCACTATAACCGATGCCAGGGGCGACACCCAGGTAGTAGCCCGGGCGCGCCAGGATGCACTCGCCGAGCACGCCTGCCTGCGCCCCGGTGGCGTTCAAAACGACGAGAATGTTGGGTCCGTTCCCTGCCTTGGCCATAGCTCTCCTTGTCATTGCTCTTTTCCCACCGCCGTTGCTTTCAATATAAGACATGGCGAGCGCCAAACGGGAACGAGAAACGGGGAAACGATTATGAGCGCCAAGGCCACCGGCCGCGAGGCCATCAACCGCGAGTCCGCCAACCGCGAGGCGTTCGAGCGCTTGTGCGCCGCCGAACCGGTGCTCGTCGACGTCAAGCCAGCCATCGAGGCGCTCCCCAGCATGACGCGGGAGATCGTGCTCACCTCGGGCGCGCCGCTTCTCTGGGAGGATTGCACCGGTGGCCAGCGCGATGCGCTTATCGGCGGCGGCCAGATCGGCGCCGGCAGTGTGTGGGCGTCCATGGAATACTTCGAGAAGGCGGTGGGGGTGTGGGAGGCGAAGTACGGGTAAGCCTAGCCTCCGGGCCACAGTCGCTGGCTGGCCAGCTTAGCGCCTTCGGCCAGGGCGCTGAACTTGGCCCACACCGCTTCCGGGTGCACCTCGGCCGAGCCCCCCAGGCTGGCGAAGCCGCAGTCGGCGCCGGCGATGACGTTTTCGCGGCCGACCACATCGGCGAAACGCACCAGACGCTGGGCGACCAGCTCCGGGTGTTCGACCAGTACCGACGAGTGGGTGATGACGCCGGGGATCAGCGACTTGCCGTCAGGAAGGTCGATATTCTTCCACAAGCTCCATTCATGATCGTGGCGCGGATTGGCCGCCTCGAAGGAATAGGCGCCGGCACGCACCTTGACCAGGATGTCGATGATGTCCTTCAGTTCCATGTCGTGGACGCGCGGCCCCATGTTGATGCTGTAGCACGTGTGGTAGCGGATCTTTTCCTCGGGGATGCCGCCAAGCGCGTGGTTCAGCGCCTCGACGCGGATTTCCGCCCATTGGCGGCACTGCTCGATCGAGCACTCCGGGTGCAGGACGTAGTAGGTGGTAAGCACCGGGTCGTCGATTTGCAAAAGAAAACCGGCGTCGACGATCGCCTGGTATTCCTCAGCCAGGGCGTCGGCGATGGCGAACAAGAAGGCCTCGTCGGTCTCGTAGTGTTCGTTGCTGTGCCAGTCCTCGACGTTGGCAGGCGAAATCGCCGGCATGAAGACGTCCTCGTAGGGTACGCCGTCTAGGGCGACTTTCAGGTTGTCGATGTCGGTGTTGACGGCCGCGTAGCCCTGGTAGGCGATGGGCGCGGTGCACACCAAGCGCGTTGAGCCGACATTGCCGGCGGTGCCCTTTTGCTTGGCATTCCACTCGTAGAAGCCCGGAAAAGCCTTCGCTTCCCGCGATTGGCCCCAATAGCTGCCGCCTCCTGACCCCTTGCTGGGCTCGAAACCGGAGAGCCGCTCGTTGATGTAGGGGATGAAGCCGATTTTGCCCATTTCGCCGTCAGCCACGATGTCGATGCCGTGCGCCGCCTGCTCCTTGACGGTGGCGGCGACGGCGCTCTGTACGCGGCGAGCGAAGGCATCGGCATCGACCGGCGCGCCGTCGAGCTTGGCCATAATCATGGCGGCCAGGTCGGGCGGCCGCGGCAGGCTGCCGATGTGGGTCGTGAGAATGCGTTCTGTGCTGCGTTTCATTTGTTCCTGCCTCGCGCTGGCTGTGATCCAACTGCGATCCTATTCAACAATTCGAACTTAAAGCAACTCGCTTCCCGGACAGCCCCATTGCCCGCGCACCGCCACGCCGATCACGTCCTGTTGAAAGCCCGTCACCACCGCCATGTTTGTCGGCACCGGGTCGTGAAGGCGCCGATGGAGTGCTTCGAGAAGGCGGTGGCAGCGTATCGGGCGAAGCACGGGTGAGCAATTGACACTGCATTGAATTTCATTTGCCGATCACCAGGAACGGCTTACTGTTCATGGTGCCGTCGCGCAGTGTGCAATCGGATAAGCATCCCATGCCCCACATCGAAAATCTTGTTTTACCGTGGGTTACAGCGAATTTTACCGTGGGTTACAGCGAAATAGATGTTTTGAACCAAACCCGTGCTCGCCTCGGCCCGAAGGTTGCTCACGCGTATTTCCTCTCGCTCAACTTCAAAATCGAGAAACCTCTCGAAGTCTTCGACGCGTTGATTTTGTTCATCGCGAGGCAACGTGATCAATCGCACACTCACGAAATGAGCCTCGTGAACCAACGCTTTCGGTGTGTCGGTTCTCCCTGAGCCGCAAACACGACTGGTTTCAGCCCGCCCGGGAACGTCCACAACATGCCCTTCGCGGATTCGATGAAATGGCCGTACTTCTAGCACGCTATTCCAGCAAACTTGTCAAATGGTTCGGGAATTTTAAGTACGGGCTCGGCAGGAGCGTCATCGCATGGAATGAATAACGGAGTCTCGGAAACCGCATGTGCTGTGCCGACTCCGACAGCAACAATGGCGCAGAGCGCAAGCGTAAAAACAGTTGCAGCGGCGCGAGCGATTTGAGAATCGATAGCCCGGCGATTCCACGTGCTTACCTGATTCGGGTGCATCTTGTGCTTGGCCGCGATCCCCTGGATCGTCTTGCCGCGACAGAACGGTTCCAGCGCCACCCTGGTCTTGAAGTCGACCGTAAACCGACGCCGATTAGCCACCTCGTATTCCTCCGTTATCCGGTGGAATACACCTTAACCCGCATTGCCCAGATGACCGTGTAATTTGACGACACCGCACCCGGATTCTGGTATAAGAATCATGATGTTATAGGCGGACTTGGGGTGTTGATATGGCTCACCCGATGGGTGAAAGGGAAGCAGGGGTTCTGAGGC
>DASCNF010000068.1:0-4376 GCA_036011345.1 Rhodospirillales bacterium
CGCTGCCGTCTCCGCGGGCGTTTGGGGGAAGACGGATGGAAAACCTCGCCTCCCTCGGCCTTCAACTGAAGGCGGCCATCTCCGAGGCCGCCGACCTCGACCAACTCGAAAAGGCGCGCCTCACCGCCCTCGGCCGCAAGAGCCGGATCACCGAGCTCATGAAGGGCCTGGGCGCCGTGGACGCGGCGACGCGCAAGGATGCCGGTGCCACCCTCAACGCGCTAAAGAACGACATCGCTGCCGCCATCGAGGTGCGCAAGGCGGAACTCGAGGACGGAACCCTCGACGCCCGCCTGCTCGACGAGCGGGTGGACGTGACGCTGCCGACGCGCCCCGAGCCGCGCGGCCACATCCACCCGATCAGCCAGACCGTGGACGAGGTGGTGGCCATCTTCGGCGAGATGGGGTTCACGGTGGCCGAGGGGCCGGACATCGAGGACGTCTGGTACAACTTCACGGCTCTCAACATCCCGCCCGAGCACCCGGCGCGCCAGGAGCACGACACCTTCTACCTGCCGGGCGAGCGTGACGGCCAGCGCGCCGTGCTGCGCACCCACACCTCGCCGGTGCAGATACGCGCCATGCAGGCGGAGGCGCCGCCCCATCGCATCATCGTTCCCGGACGCACCTACCGCTGCGATTATGACGCCACCCATTCGCCCATGTTCCATCAGGTCGAGGGCCTGGTGGTGGACGAGACCACCCACTTCGGCTACCTCAAGGGATGTCTGATCGAATTCTGCCGCGCCTTCTTCGGGGTCGACGACCTGCCGGTGCGCTTCCGGCCGAGCTACTTCCCCTTCACGGAGCCCTCGGCCGAGGTGGACATCGGATGCACGCGCCAGGGCGGAGAGTTCCGTATCGGCCACGGTGACGATTGGCTGGAGATTTTGGGCTGCGGCATGGTCAATCCGAAGGTCCTGGAGAACTGCGGCGTCGACGCGACGCGCTACCAGGGGTTCGCCTTCGGCATGGGGCTCGAGCGCATCGCCATGCTGAAGTACGGCATCCCCGACCTGCGCATTTTTTTCGAGTCCGACCTGCGCTGGCTGCGCCATTACGGGTTCGCCGCCCTCGACGTACCGAGCCTGGTGGGGGGCCTAGGTTCGTGAAGTTCACCCTTTCTTGGCTCGCCGAGCACCTGGAGACCGACGTCGGCGTCCCCGAGATTGTGGAGCGCCTCACCATGCTCGGCCTCGAGGTCGATACCGCCATCGACCGCGCCGAGGGCCTCCGGGGCTTCACCGTCGGCCGGGTGGTGGAGGCTAGGTCCCATCCCGACGCCGACCGGCTCAGCGTGTGCACGGTGGATACCGGTTCTGGCACCGTCGACGTGGTCTGCGGCGCCCCCAACGCGCGCACCGGCATGAAGGGGGTGTTCGCGCCCGTCGGCTCCTTTGTCCCGGGCACCGGTATGAAGCTCAAGAAGACCAAGATCCGCGGAGTCGAGAGCAACGGCATGCTGCTCTCGGAGCGCGAGATGAACATCAGCGACGATCACGAAGGTATCGTCGATCTGCCCGACGACGCCGAGGTGGGATCGCCGGCGGTGGCCGTTATGGGGCTTGACGACACCGTCTTTGATATCAACATAACCCCCAACCGGGGCGATTGCCTGGGCGTGCGCGGCATCGCCCGCGACATGGCAGCGGCCGGCCTCGGCAAGCTCAAGCCCCTGGACGCCCAGCCGGTGGTTGGCACCTTCGAAAGCCCCATCCGCGTGCATCTCGACCTGGAGGCCGAGCGCGCCAACGCTTGCCCCTATTTCGTCGGGCGCTACATCCGCGGCGTCACCAACGCCGACAGTCCGAAGTGGCTCAAGGACAAACTTAAGGGCGTCGGGCTGAGGCCTATCTCGGCCCTGGTCGATATCACCAATCTCATGACCATCGGGCTCAACCGGCCGCTGCACGCCTTCGATGCCGACAAGGTGCGAGGTGACATCCACGTGCGCATGGCGCGCCCCGGCGAGAAGCTGGCGGCCCTCAACGAAAAGGAGTACGAACTCGATACAGAGATGACCGCCATCGCCGACGACGACACGGTGGAGGCGCTGGGCGGCGTCATGGGCGGCATGCGCACGGGCTGTACCGGCGATACGGTCGACGTGTTTCTCGAATCGGCGCTGTTCGATCCGGTGCGCACGGCGGCCACCGGGCGCAAGTTGAACCTTACCTCGGACGCCCGCTACCGCTTCGAGCGCGGCATCGACCCCACGTTCCTCGAGGACGGCATGGAGATTGCCACCCGCCTGGTGCTGGAGCTGTGCGGCGGCGAACCCTCGGAACTGGTCGTCGCCGGCGGCGCGCCGGCGTGGCAGCGGGCCATAACGCTGCGGCCAGAGCGCGTGCAGGGCCTAGGCGGCGTCGACGTGCCGCGCCCCGAGGTCGAGCGCATCCTGGGCGATCTCGGTTTCGAACTCGGCGAGGAGAACGGCGCGCTGGTCGCCCAGGTGCCGCCCTGGCGCGGCGACATCGTCGGCGAGGCGTGCCTCGTCGAGGAAGTGGTGCGCGTTCATGGATACGAGCGCGTGCTGGCGGTGCCCCTGGCTAACGAGACGTCCCTGCCGCGCCCGGCCTTGACCCTAGAGCAGCGGCGTCACGCCCGGGCGCGCCGCGTGCTGGCGGCGCGTGGGCTGACCGAGGCGGTGACATATTCCTTCATGGCCTCGGACCAGGCGGCGCTCTTCGGGGGCGTGCCCGACACGCTCTGTCTGGTCAACCCGATCAGCTCGGACCTAGACGTCATGCGGCCCAGCATCCTGCCCAACCTGATCGCCGCTTGCGGGCGCAACGCCGACCGCGGCTTTGCCGACGTGGCGCTGTTCGAGGTCGGCCCCCAGTACGCTGGCGACGAGGCGAAAGACCAGACGGCCGTGGCGGCCGGCGTGCGTGCTGGCGACGTCCGGCCGCGCGAGTGGTCGGCGCCGACGCGTCCGGCCGACGCCTTCGACGCCAAGGACGACGCCCTGGCCGTGCTCGAGGCGCTCGAGGTGCCGATCGAAAGCGTCCACGTCACGGCGGACGCGCCGGCATGGTATCACCCGGGACGGTCGGGCGCGGTGCGCCTCGGCCCGAAGACGGTGCTCGCCCATTTCGGCGAGATCCACCCCGGCGTGTTGTGCCGCATGAACGTCAAGGGGCCGATCGCCGGCTTCGAGGTCCTGCTCTCCAATCTGCCTCGCCTGAAGGCGAAAAAGAGCGCCACCCGCCCCCATCTGGAGCTTTCTCCTTTCCAGCCGGTGGAGCGCGACTTCGCCTTCGTCGTCGATGCCGGGGTGCCGGCCGACAAGGTGCTGGGCGCCGTCCGTGCCGCCGACAAGGCCCTGATCGCCGAGGTGCGCTTGTTCGACGTTTACACCGGCGAGGGTGTGGGTGCCGGCAAGAAGTCCCTGGCCATCGGCGTCACCCTCAGGCCCACCGAAAAGACCCTCACCGATGCCGAGATTGAGGCGGTAGCCAACAAGGTGGTGGCCGCCGTCGAAAAGGCGACGGAGGGCGTGCTCAGGACCTAGTGCGTTATCCGGTCGAGTGGCGCCAATTCAATACCCCCCACTCCAACCCTCCCCCGCAAGGGGGGAGGGAGAATTTCGCCGTGTTTTCAAATTAATAGCCTTCCCTCTCGATGGGCCGGGTGTGGGGGTGGCGACGACATGACTCCAACTGATAGGATAAGACACTAGTGTCGCCGGCCCGGTATGGTAGGCACCTAGTACCAGGAAGCCGCCAACGGAGGGGACGATGTTTAACAAGTTGTTGTTGGTCATGGCGTGTGGATGGTTTCTTTCGTACGCGGTTTCAGTGAACGCCTAGGACCGCCCTCTGGAGACGTTATTAAAGACACCGGCACACTGACCCAGTGGATGACCTGCGGCCTCCGAGCCGCCGGCTTCCGGCCTGTGGTGATGGAAGCGCGGCATGTGAAGGCGGTGCTGGACGCCATGCGCAACAAGACCGACCGCAACGATGCCCATGGCATCGCGCAGATCTTGCGCAGCGGCTGGTACCGGGAGGTGGATGTGAAGAGCCTGGAGAGCCGTTATGTCCGTACCCTGCTAGCCAGCCGCAAGGCGCTGCTGCGCAAGTGCATCGACCTGGAGAACGAGGTCCGCGGTTTGCTAAAGGTGTTCGGCATCAAGTTGCGCTAGGGCCTCCGCCACGGCGCCTTTGATGAGGCCGCCCGTGAACCAATCGAGGCCAACGCCGCCTTGGCGCATGCGCTGATCCCGCTGCTCGATGTTCGGCTGGAGCTTCACAGGGCCTTCCTCGAGCTCGATCGCAGGGTGAAGGCGCTGGCGCACGCGGCGCCGGGTTGGGCGTTGTTCGCTCGGCGAGGCTGGCGTAGAGTCCGAGGGACCGGTTGCGAACAGCTCATGG
>DASCNF010000069.1:0-4891 GCA_036011345.1 Rhodospirillales bacterium
CCACCAGATGAGCGCATAAACGGCCAAACCCGTCGTCCACCCCATGGGAATTCAAGCCTGTTGCAACTCGATCAGAGTGCCGTGGAAGTCCTTGGGATGGAGGAACACTATCGGCTTTCCATGCACGCCGATGCGCGGCTCCCCGTCGCCCAGGACACGCAACCCCTCCCCCTTCAGGCGCTCGCGCGCGGCGATGACGTCGTCGACCTCGTAGCATACGTGGTGCATGCCGCCGTGCAGATTCTGCTCCAGGAACTTGGCGATGGGCGAGTTCTCGCCGAGCGGGTGCAGGAGTTCGACATGGGCGGTCTCGCCGGCGAACTCGACTAATACCGTGGTCACCCCTTCCTTAGGCAGGTCCTTGGGCTCGGAAATCTTGGCGCCCAGGGTGTCGCGATAAGTGGCGACGGCCGCCTCCAGGTCGGGCACGGCGAGGGCCACGTGATTGATTCTGCCGAGCATATCCCGAGAACCTTCCTAAACGCGCACCAGATGCACGGTGGTCACCGGCTTCTTGCCGAGACTTTCGCGTAAAACACGGCGCACCGCAAGGCGCACGGACTCGCGCACGGCATCGTCGTCGCGCTGGACGCGCGCCGCCATGCCGTCAATCTCCCGGTGAATGGCACTCCTCACCATTTCCTCGGTGGCGCCGTCCCCGCCGTCCCCGTCGAGAAGCCCGATGGTGGTGAGTTCGGGCTCGGCGGCGAGGCCGACGTCGTCGAGGAGCACGGTCACCACGGCGGCACCGCCATGCAGCGCTCGGGCGCGCTGGCGCATCACCGCGCCGTCGGCGGGCAGCAGGCGCTTGCCATCCACATAGAGGCGCCCCACCGGGACGTGGTCGACGATGCCGGCCGCCCCGGGGGCGAGGCGCACCACGGCGCCGTTCTCGGCGACCACGACTTCCGGAACCTGGCACTGGCGGGCAAGCTTGGCGTGGGCCACCAGGTGGCGCGCCTCGCCGTGGACGGGAACGGCGATGCGTGGACGCGCCAGGGTGTACATACACGCCAGTTCGTCGCGCGCCGGGTGCCCGGAGATGTGGACGAGGTCGTCCTTCCAGGTCACCATTTTGACGCCGCGCCGGGTCAGGGCGTTCTGCACGCCGGCGATGGCGACTTCGTTGCCGGGGATGACACGCGACGAAAAGATGACGGTATCGCCCTCGCCGAGCGCCATGCTTGGGTTGTCGCCGGCGGCGATGCGGCTGAGCGCCGCCCGTGGCTCGCCCTGGCTACCCGTGCAGATGAGCACCATCTTGTCGGCGGGCAGGTAGCCGGCATCCTTCTCGTCGATAAAGGCCGGCACCTCGGCCAAGTAGCCGTTCTCGCGGGCCGCCTTGTCGACACGCTTCAACGATCTTCCCGCCAGCACCACGTCGCGGCCCTGGGCGGCGGCCGCCGCCGCGATGGTCTCGAGGCGCGCCACGTTGGTGGCGAAGCAGGCGACGGCGACGCGCCCCTTGGCGCGGCCGATCAACTCGCTGAGCCTGGGCAACAGATCGGCCTCCGATCCTGAGGTGCCGGGTTGCAACGCGTTGGTGGAATCACAGACCATGGCCAGCACACCCTCGTCGCCGAGGCGTCCCAGCGTCTCTTCGTCCGCCGTCGGCCCGAGCACGGGATCGGGATCGAACTTCCAGTCGCCGGTATGCAGCACCGTGCCCGCCGGCGTGCGGATGGCGACGGCATTGGGCTCGGGGATGGAGTGGGTGACGGTGATGAATTCCAGGTCGAACGGCCCCACCGAGAACCTCGCGCCGAGCACCACCTTGCTGAGCGGCACTTCGCTCTCGAGGTGGACCTCGCGGAGCTTGCGCCGCAAGATCGAGGCGGTGAACGGCGTCGCGTAAACGGGACACCGCAGGCGCTCCCAGAGATAGGGCACGGCGCCCAGGTGATCCTCGTGGGCGTGGGTGATGACCAGTCCCTCGAGGGCGTCGCGGCGCTCGGCGATGAAGGTGGGGTCGGGCGTGATGACGTCGACGCCCGGCAGGTCGCCACCACCGAAGGTGACGCCCAGGTCGACCATCAGCCAGCGTTCCGCCCCCGGCGGGCCGAGGCCATAAAGGTTGAGGTTCATGCCGATCTCACCGGTGCCGCCGAGTGGCACGAAGACGAGTTCGCTCTTCGGCAGGGAATCCTTGGCCGTCATTGCGCCCGGTTGCGGCGATGCACCGACAGCAGCCCGTAGAGAGTGAGGTTGGTGTCGGCGCGTTCGATGCTATCCGTCGCCTCGCTGAACAGCGGCGCCAGGCCGCCGGTGGCGATGACCTGCATCTTGGACTCGGTCTCGTCCTGAATGCGCCGCACCATCCCCTCGATCATGCTGACATAGCCCCAGAATATGCCCGACTGCATGGCCTCCACCGTGCCCCTGCCGATGACCCGGGGGGGACTCTCGATGGCCACCCGCGGCAGTTTGGCGGCGGCCATGTGCAGGGCCTCGAGAGAAAGGTTGATACCGGGCGCGATGACGCCGCCGGTATAGTTACCGTCACCGTCGATGACGTCGAAAGTGGTGGCCGTCCCGAAGTCGATGACGATGAGCGGTCCGCCGAAGCGCTCATGGGCGGCAACGGCGGTGACCAGGCGGTCGGCGCCGACCTCGTCGGGCCGCCCGACGAGCACGCCGAGGCCGAGTTCGACGCCGGGATCGCCGACGATCAGGGGGTCGCACCCCATGTACTTGCGGCACAGGGTCTTGAGGTTGAACAGCGTATCCGGCACCACGGTGGCGATGATGGCTGAAGTGACCTCGGCGTGCTGAATACCGCCAAGCTCCATCAACTGGCCGAGCCACACGCCGTACTCGTCGGCGGTACGCCCAGTATCGGTGGCGCTGCGCCATTCGCCGCGTATCTCGCCGGTGTCGTCGAAGACGGCGAAGACGACATTGGTGTTTCCCGAATCAATGGCAAGCAGCATGTTACGTTTCCTCAGGCGGCGGGGAAGAACACATCGCCGGCGCCGATCAGATGTCGCCCACCGTCCGTCTCCTCGAGGATCAAGGCGCCGTTGGCGTCGACACCGGCAAACCTGCCAGTCAGAATTTCCTTGTCAAGCCTGACCTCGATGGGCTCGCCGAGCCCCTTGGCCAAGCCGAGCCAGCGTTCGCGCACGGGCCCAAAGCCCTCGTCAAGCAGCCGTTCCTTCCAGGTAAGGAGGGTGGCGCAGTAAGCTTCCAGAATCTGCTGGACGCTCAACCACGTGCATCCTTCCGCCCACAGCGAAGTGGCAGGCGTCTCCGTCGCTTTGGGAAAATGGGCCACGTTCACGCCCACGCCAATGACCACCCAGTCCACCGTTTCCCCGGCGCCGGCCTCCGATTCCAGCAAAATACCGGCCACCTTCCTGTTGCCCATTAGGACGTCGTTCGGCCATTTGCAGCAAACCGCGGAGCCCGGTCCGGCGACGGCGACGATGGCGTCGGCAACGGCCAACGCTGCGGCGAACGACAACTGCGCCGCCACCACCGCCGGGCATCGCGGGCGCAGCAGCATCGAACAATGGAGGTTGCCTGCGGGCGAGACCCAGGCGCGTCCGCGCCGGCCGCGGCCCGCCGTCTGGCTGCGCGCCCACACCACGGTGCCGTCGGGGCCGGCGCCGGGCCCCCGGCGAGCCAGGCGTTTGGCCTCTTCGTTGGTGCTGTCGACACTGTCGAGGGAGGCCAGTCGGTAGTAGGGCGGCAGGTCAGGCGCTTCGCTCATCCCGCAAACAAGGCCGCCGCCGCCCCTTCGGCCCCGGAGACGACAGGGGCTAGGAAGCCGAAAAAGAGCACGACCACGAGGCCGGTGCCGACGAGAACGGCGGCCATTTCGCGGCCGATCGGCTTGTCCAAGGAGTCGGTCAATTCGTCGAAGTACATGACCTTGATGATGCGCAGGTAATAAAAGGCGGCGACGACGCTGGAGAACACGCCGATGATGGCCAGCGTGTAGAGTTGGGCCTCGATGGCGGCCAGGAAGATGTAGAACTTCCCGAAAAATCCCGCCAGCGGCGGTATGCCCGCCATGGAGAACATGAAAACCGCCATGGCCAGGGCCACCATCGGGTGACTCTTGGAAAACCCGGCCAAGTCGTCGATCTCCTCGACCATGCGGTTGTTGCGGCGCATGCATAGGATGCAGGTGAAGGTGCCGATCGTCATGAAGAGATAGATGGCCATGTAGATGAGGATGGCGCGAACACCGATGGCGTCGCCGACCGCCAGCCCAATGAGCGCGAAGCCGACATGGCCAATGGAGCTGTACGCCATGAGGCGCTTGATGTTGTGCTGATTGATGGCGGCGAAGGCGCCGAGAAGCATGGAGGCGATGGAGATGAAGATGACGATCTGCTGCCACTGGGCGGCCAAGTCCCCAAACGGCCCCACCATGACGCGCACGAACAGGGCGATGGCGGCGATCTTCGGGGCCACCGAGAAAAAAGCGGTCACCGGCGTCGGCGCTCCTTCGTAGACATCCGGCGTCCACATGTGGAAAGGCACCGCCGAAACCTTGAAGGCGAGGCCGGCGAGGATGAAGACGATGCCGATGATGAGGCCGACGGACGGGCTTTCGCCGGCGGCGCCGTGGAACCGGGTTGCCAAGCCCTCGAAGCCGGTTGTGCCGGCGAAGCCGTAAACCAGAGAGCAGCCATAGAGCAGCATGCCCGACGCCAGGGCGCCCAGCACGAAATACTTGAGCCCCGCCTCCGTGGAGCGCGCGTCGTCCTTCTGGAAGGCCGCCACCACGTAGAGGCACAGGCTCTGCAGCTCCAGGCCCAGGTAAAGGGAGATCAGGTCGTTGGCGGAAATCATCATCATCATGCCAAGCGTCGCCAGCACGATGAGCACCGGAAACTCGAAGCGGGCGATATCCTGGATCTCCAAGTATTGGCGCGAGATG
>DASCNF010000070.1:0-5951 GCA_036011345.1 Rhodospirillales bacterium
TACAGGCCCCCAGCACCGAAAACCGTCATCCCGGAAAGGCCTGATCAGGTCTTCGTTCAACGGGGACTACGACCAGATCAGGCCTTCCCTCGACATCGAGTCTAACTAAAAAAGTGCTATCGTTCGTGGGGGAAGGTCAATCCAAGGATTCCGGGAAAAACGTGGCTTCGTGGGTGGGAAAATGATGCCGTGCGGCATCGGCGATGGCGGGGCGGAGACTATTGCGCGCTTTCGGCGTGATAGCCGTATACGGCGCGAAAAGTATCTTCGATGGCCTGGCGCCCCATGTCGCGCGTAATGAAGACGATGCGCGAGCGGCGCTCCGCGTCTGGCCATTCGGCAAGCGCCGCCGGCGGGTGAAAGACGTGCTGGACGCCGTGGATGGCCACCGGCTTGGCCTCGCCGGCGATGTTGAGGATCCCTTTGATGCGCAGCACGTTTTCGCCGCGGGTGGCGAGCAGCATTTCCAGCCACATGGCGAAGGCGTCCCACTCAATGGGATCGTCGACGGTCATGCAAAAGGTGCCGATGCGGTCGTCGTGGCGGTTGACGTCGTGATGGTGGCCGTCGCTGCGCGCTTGCCCGTAAGCCTCCTCGTTGAGCCACCCAGCGACGTCAGGGGCCTTGGTTTTTGGGTTGAAAAGTCCGCAGTCGAAGAGCGCGTCGGGTTCGGCGGCACCGTCGACGGCGACGATGACCGGTGCCGAGGGGTTGATGACGGCGAGGCGGGCGCGCAAGGCCTCGACCGCCGCGCCGTCGGCGATGTCCGTCTTGGTCAGCACTAGGCGGTCGGCGACGGCGGCCTGCTTGACCGGTTCGGCGTGGGTATCGAGCTGTGCCGAACCGTGGACGGCATCGACGGTGCTGACGATGCCGTCGAGTCGGTAGCGCTTTCCCAGCACCGGATCGGTCATCAACGTGTGGATGATGGGGGCGGGGTCGGCGAGGCCGGTGGTCTCGACCACGGTACGGCGGAACTCAGGCACCTCGCCGCGGCCGCGCTTGAGGAAAAGCTCGCGCAACGAATCCACCAAATCGCCGCGCACCGTGCAGCACAGGCAGCCCGAGTTGAGGAGCACAATGTCCTCGCTGATCTGGCGCACCAGCAGGTGATCGAGGCCGACCTCGCCGAACTCGTTGATGAGCACGGCGGTCTCTCCCATGCCGGGGTGGGCGAGAAGATGGTTGAGGAGTGTCGTCTTGCCGCTACCCAGGAACCCGGTGATGACGGAAACCGGGATGGCCTGGACCGCCGCCGGCTCAATTTCCCGTTGCATCAGCCGTAGAGGGTCTTGGGATTGACCTCGGCGTTGGCTACCACCACCGCCTTACCGTCGCGAACGGCGTTGAAGAAGCAACTGCGCCGCCCCGTGTGGCAGGCCACCCCCGTCTGTTCGACGAGCACCAGGACCGTGTCGTTGTCGCAATCCCAGCGGAAGTCCTTGAGCACCTGCACCTGGCCCGAGGTTTCGCCCTTGCGCCACAGCTTGTTGCGCGAGCGCGACCAGTAATGGACGAAGCCGGTGGCCAGCGTTTCAGCCACCGCCTGGCGGTTCATCCAGGCCATCATCAGCACTTCGCCGGTATCGAATTGCTGGGCGATGGCCGGGACCAGACCGTCGGCGTCGAATTGGATGGACTCCAGGACCTGTTCAGCGGCACCCGCCAAGTTCTCGCTCATGGTACCCGCTCCTCCCGGCCCTTACATCGGACTTCAAGCGGCGGCTGTCAAGCGGGCGAAGCCCTTCTCCAGGTCGGCGATGAGGTCCTCAATGTCCTCGATCCCGGCGTGGATGCGCAGGCAGACGCCGCTTTCGGTCCACGCCACGGCGCTGCGCGCGGAGCTGGGGTCGGTGGGGAGGATGAGGCTCTCAACACCGCCCCAACTAAATCCCATGGCGTAATGCTCGAGGCCATCGAGCATGGTGGCCACGGCTTGTTTGGGATAGTCGCCGAGGACCACGCCGAAAAGCCCGCTGGCGCCTGAGAAGTCGCGCTTCCAGGTGTCATGGCCGGCGGCGCCCGGCAGCGCCGGGTGCAGCACGCGCCTGACCTCGCGCCTATCGACCAGCCAGCCGGCCAGAGCCAGCCCGTTTTCTTGGTGACGCGATAGGCGCGCGCTCAGGCTTCTTAGGCCCCTGAGCCCGAGATAACAATCATCGGACGCGGCGCAGGTGCCCAGGGCGACCGCCGTCCACTTGACGGTCTCGTAGGTTTCCTCGGTGGTGGTGATGGCCCCCAGCATGACGTCGGAATGGCCGCCGATGTACTTGGTTGCGGACTGGATGGAAACGTCGATGCCGTGCTCGAAGGGCTGAAAATAGAGCCCGCCGCTCCACGTATTGTCCATGAGCACCTTGGCGCCGGCGGCGCGCGCGGCGCTGGCGATAGCCGGGATGTCCTGCACCTCGAAGGTCAGCGAGCAGGGGGATTCTGTATACACCACCTTGGTTTCCGGACGCATCAGGTCGGCGACGGCGGCGCCGATCATGGGGTCGTAGTAGGTGGTCTCGACGCCGAGCCCGGCGAGTACGCTGCCGCACAGGTGACGCGTTGGGAAATAGGCGCTGTCCACCATGAGCAGGTGGTCGCCGGCTTTCAGGAACGACAACAGCGCGCACGTGATAGCGGCCAGCCCGGACGGCGTCGTCACCGTCCGGTGGCCGCCTTCCAGCGCCGCCACCGCCTCCTCGAAGGCGAAGGACGTCGGCGTGCCGTAACGGCCGTAGTATACCGCGTTCAGGCGGTCGTCTCGGGCTGCCTCGAGGGCCGCCACCGTCGGAAAGGCGACGGTCGAGGCATGGTAGACTGGCGGGTTGGGAATCCCGTGGTTGGCATCCGGCCGGCGGCCGGCGGTGACGAGCTTGGTGTTTTTTTTCATTTGAACAACAGGGCTCTGCGGTTGCATTGGGGAGGGCGGCGCGATCATGTCAACTTTTGCGCCCGGGCGCCAGCCGGGCGAGTCTCAGGAAATCACTCCCGTCTGGCGCGGATCGTCGAAGCTGCGCCCGGCAATCTTGTAGCCCTTGAAGCCGAAGCTCTCGTAGAGGGCGAGCGCCTTGGGGTGATCGAGGGTACAGGTGTTGACGAGGAGCCGTGTCGGAAGGCGCGCCCAGGCGCGTTCCACGGTCCAGCCGAGCAGGTAGGGACCGAGGCGGCGGCCGATGAACCGCGGCACCAGGCCGAAGTAGGCGATATCGATGTCGGGGAGCGTCCGCAGGTCGAGCTCGCTGTAGCCGGCGAGGGCGCCGCCGGCGCGCAGCACGTAGACCTCAACCCCGGGGTCGCCGATGATGGCGGCCAGCGCTTGGTCGTCGAGAAGCCGGCGTTCGTACCAGAGCCACGGCGCGCCGACGGCGTCGTAGAGGTGGCGGTAGAATTCGACGCTCGGCGCTTCCTCTAGCTCGATCGTGATGCCGTCCATCGGCGCCTCGGGCGAGGCGGCGTCGGGCGGTCTCTTCATCTCCAGGAAGGTGACGACGGTGTCTATTTTATTTGGCCTGGCTTGCCTGGCCGGTGTCTTGCCCATACTAGGCTCAGGTCTCCACCGGGGTGTCGTCACGGTTGCCCCATTCACTCCACGAGCCGTCGTAGACGGCGGCGCTCTCATGGCCCAGCAGGTAAAGGGCGAAGACGAGAACCGCCGCCGATACCCCCGAGCCGCAGCTAGCGACGACGGGGCGCGCCATGTCGAGGCCGACGCCGAAAAATTGCGTTGCCAGTTCGTCGGCCGGGCGCATGGTGAAATCACTCTCAGCGTCGATGAGTTGGGTGTAGGGCAGGTTCAGGCTGCCCGGGATGTGGCCGGCCTTCCTGGCCGGGCGGGGCTCCGGCGCGGTGCCGGCGTAGCGCTCGGCGGCGCGCGCATCCACCACCTGGTGGGCGCCGCTCTTCAGGTTTTCCAGCAACTCGGATGCGTCGCGCACTAGGTGTGGGCGGGGCTTGGCGGTGAAGCGGCCGGGCTTCGGGCCGGCTACGCCGGTCTCGGTGGGGCGGCCCTCGGCCAGCCATTTGGCCAGGCCACCGTTGAGCACAGCCACGTCGTCATGGCCGAAGACGCGGAACATCCACCACGCCCGCATGGCCGCCCCGGCGCCGCCGTTGGCGTCGTAGACGACGATGCGCTCGGCGTTGCTCAGGCCCAGGGCGCCGACCTTGGCAGCGAAGGTCTCGGGCGTTGGCAACATGTGGGGAAGCGCGCGGTCGGGGGCGCGGATATCGTCGATGTCGAAGTAGACGGCGCCGGGGATGTGGCGCGCCTCGTGCTCGGCGCGCGGGTCCTTGTCGGCGGTGGGCAGATACCATGTGGCGTCGACGACGGCGACGCCGGGCACATCCAGGTTGGCGGCCAGCCATTGTGTTTCGGCCAGGGCGTTGGAGTTGGTGTAGTCCATGAAGGTGTTTCCTCTTTCAGGCGCGCGCCTGGTCGTCCAGCCATTCCGGTACGGGCAGGCCGCGCTCGGCGAGAAACGCGGGGTTGTAGAGCTTGCTCATCTAACGGGCACCAGAATCGCCGAGGATGGTGACGATGGTGTGGCCGGGGCCGAGCTTCCCGGCCAGGCGCATGGCGCCGAGCACGTTGATGCCCGACGAGCCGCCCAGGCACACCCCCTCGGTGCGCAACAGGCCGTAAAGGACCGGCAGCATGTCGGCATCGGTGATCCGGAAGGCCTCATCGACGGGCACGTCCTCGAGGTTCTTGGTGACGCGCCCCTGGCCGATGCCCTCGGTGATCGATTAGCCTTCCGATTTGAGTTCGCCGTGCGCGTAGTATCTATACAGCGCCGCGCCCATGGGGTCGGCGAGGCTGATGACCACGTCCTTGCTGCGTTCCTTGAGCGCCAATGCCACACCGCCGAGCGTGCCGCCGGTGCCCAGCGAGCAGATGAAACCGTCGATGGCGCCGTTCGTTTGCTCCCATATCTCCGGGCCTGCGGTCTCGTAATGGCCCTGATGGTTGGCCACGTTGTCGAACTGGTTGGCCCACACCGCCCCGGCAGCCCCGCTGTCGGCCAGTTCCTTTGCCAGGCGCCGCGAGACGTGGGCGTAGTTGTTCGGATCCTTGTAGGGGCCGGCGGCATCTCGCGCAACTCGGCGCCGCACAGCCTGAGCATGTCCTTCTTTTCTTGGCTCTGGTTGCCGGGGATGACGATGACGGTGCGGTAGCCGAGCGCGTTGGCGACGAGGGCCAGGCCGATGCCGGTGTTGCCCGCTGTGCCCTCGACGATGGCCAGGGCAGCGCGGTCCTTGACCGAGCCGCCGAGGTTGAGGAAGTCAGCCTTGCCGTAAATGTCGCAGCCGGTGCTCTCGCTGGCTTGGCGCAGACGGATCAGGGGCGTGTTGCCGATGGCGTCGAAGAAGCCGTCGCGGACATCCATGGCGCGGCCTCGCGTGAAAAAAATCAGGGGTTGGAAACCTAGCCCCCCGCCGGAGGCCGATCAAGCGAAGACGCGGCCTTTCAAGCCACGGTCGGAAACGCCGCGGGCGCCGAGGAACGCGGAGGAAAAGTAAAAAGAGGGATGTGGAGATGACCATTTGAGACTCTGGCGCATCCACTAGCCGACGCCACCGGTTCATGCCCTAGCTTAGGGTGTTTGTCCTCGCTTTCAGTAGGGAATAACGAATGATACAATTTTAGCTTAGGCGAGCCCGGAGGGCGCGGGATGCTGGTCGACGGCAAATTCGCATGGCATTGGGTGGAAACGGCTGGAAGGCGTTATCTCCCGGCGCGCCCGACGACGACCATCAACGAGAGCGATTGGATTGCGTTTTTTTCAGTCCAGATTGCGCGACTACCAGGAAAGTGAGCTTGCAATACTGGTCGACGTTACCAAGATTGACGAAGATATGGGAAAACAAGGATTCGAAGAGTTAATTCTAATATTTAAAAATACAAATATAAATTATACCCAAATCAGGGCGACACCGGATGAGGTTTCTAAGAAATATTT
>DASCNF010000071.1:0-5609 GCA_036011345.1 Rhodospirillales bacterium
CTCAGGAATAGTTTTTCCAGAAGAAGTTTTTTGTTTTATTGTTTCATCATAAAGGATCACACCGGGGCGCGCGATGATTATGGAGGCTTCTATAGACACCGCAAGCGGCCACCGACGGCAACGTTACCGGGTGCGACGGTTTCCTCATCGCCGAGACCCCTTACCTGGCCATCGAATACATCAACCAGTTGCCCAGGGAGCGCCGCCCCCTGACCGAGATGTATCCGGGATGGCTCGAGGTCGTCGAAGCGGCCAAAAGGTGCCGCCCCTGAAATCCTATTTCTTATCGACGATGTTGTCGCAGGCGATCCACACGACGAACCATTCGTTGTAGTTCCGTGACCGCGCCTTGGCCTTGCACGTGCCGCCCCAGAACCAGCCGTCGAGGCGCTTCAGGTGCTTTAAGGGGAGGCCGGCCTTCCATATCTTGCAGCCTTTGAATTTCTTGAGGGCGGCCTTGCCGCCGGTCTCGATCGCCTTGATGGCGCCGTCGATGTGGGCGCCGTTGGAACAAACCGGGAAGCCCCCCTTGGTGACGGTCTTCGCCCAGGTGGGCGGGCCGAGCACCAGCCCGGCGACGACCACGACCATGCGGACGACGCGCCGCATCGCGTCCTACCCTTGAATTTTCCTACTTTGGGATACGTGGGGGCTAACCGGCCAAATTGCCAGGGTTGGCTTCGCCCCCGGAGGGGCGCCGGCTACCCTATTAAGATAAATGGTGCCCGCTCCCGGACTCGAACCGGGACGGCCCGAAGGCCAAGGGATTTTAAGTCCCTTGCGTCTACCAGTTCCGCCAAGCGGGCTGGGCTAGCAAACCCTAGCCCCGGCTCCGGCCGGCGGCAAGGGGCAAGGGGCAAGGGGACTTGCCATGTTGCCCTTTCCTATCCCCCGCCCCCCCCGGAGGCGCTTTAGTGGCGCCATGGCGGAGCACAGGCCCGACCCCGAGGCGCTGGAGGGCCCCCGCGGCCGGGCGCCGGTTCCCGTGGATACAGATCGCCTACGCGGTGACGGCGGCGTGGATGTTGCTGGTCCTCGCCGTCACCACTGCCGATCCCGGCCATCCCTTCTCCGAGTACATCTTCAGGGTGCCGCTCGCCGTCTGGATCGGCGACGCCGTCATCGCCTGGATCGTGCGCGTCCAGGGCAGGCGCTAGACCCTAGATACCCGCTTCGTTCATGGGTTCGGCGCCGAGGCCGCGGATGAGGTCGGCGATGTCGGCGGCGGCTTCCTCGACGCGCCCGCCGTCGACGCCGCGCAGGACCACGCTGACCCCGATCCGGCCCTTGCGGTAGAAGGGGTAGCTGCCCATCTCGACGTCGGCGAACCTGCCCTGAACAGCGCCGAGGCCGGCGGCGAGGGCACCCTCGGTGACGTGAGCGGCGACGGTGCGCGACACCATAGGGCGGCCGCCGGCCAAGCTGTCCTGCAATTCCTCGAACATGGCGCGCATTATCATGGGCACCCCGGCCAGCACGAAGACGTTATCCATGCGGAAACCCGGGGCGCTGGAGATCAGGTTCTTGACGAGGCTCGCGCCTTTGGGCACGTAGGTCATCTTCTGGCGGGCCTCGTTGAACTCGTCGTCGGTGTAGTGGCGCTTGAGAAGGGCCACGGCCTCGGCGTCCTGGCGCAGCTCGACGCCGAAGGCCTTGGCGATGCTGGCCGACGTGATGTCGTCGTGGGTGGGGCCGATGCCGCCGGTGGTGATCACGTAGTCGAAGGCGGCGCGGCATTCGTTGACGGTGTGCTGGATGACCTCGTCGTCGTCGCGGATGACGCGCGCCTCGGCGAGGCGGATGCCGAGGTCGTTGAGGCGCCTGCCCAGGTACTGGAGGTTGGCGTCGCGGGTGCGCCCCGATAAAACCTCGTTGCCGATGATGATGACGCAGGCGGTATAGACGCGGTTTTGCCCCATGGACTCCCCCCGGGCGGTCAAAGCCGGCGCATACTAGCAACCGGCGCGGCGCGGGAAAACCGGCGAGCCAGCGACCGAAGGCGACGCCCCCTACAAGAACTCGCGGAGCAACGCCACCAAGGGCGCGTCGGCCGGCGGCATGGAGAGCGCGCTCATGTCCCTGGGCCACGCCCATTTGAGGGTCTGGCCCTCCCGGGGCGTCGGCGTCCCCTTCCACACGCGGGCGACGTGAAGCGTCATGAGCAGGTGAAAGTCGTCGTAGGCATGCGACGCGAAGGTCAAGGGCGCCAGGCAGCTTTCCGTGATGTCGATGGCGAGCTCCTCGGCGAGTTCGCGCACCAGGGCCGCCTCCAGGGTCTCTCCGGCGTCCACCTTGCCGCCCGGAAACTCCCACAGGCCGGCCATCGGCTTGCCCTCGGGGCGACGCGCCAGCAGCACCCGGCCATCGACATCGACAAGCGCCGCCGCCGCCACCAGCACCACCGGTGGGGCGGGACCGGAGCGCCCCTCGGCCTCCAGGCAGGCGGGATCAGGACCGGTAATCGGCATTGATGTCGATGTATCCGTGGGTGAAGTCGCAGGTCCACACCGTAGCACGCCCGCACCCGAGCCCGATATCGACGGCAACATCGATCTCGGAGCCCTTCAGGTGGCGGGCCACCGGCGCCTCGTCGTAGCCGGCGACGGCGGCGCCCTTTTCGGCCACCGGCACGCCGCCGAACGAGATCGCCAGTCGGTCGCGGTCGGCCTCCTCGCCAGACTTGCCGACGGCCATGACGATGCGGCCCCAGTTGGCGTCCTCGCCGGCGAACGCCGTCTTGACCAGGGGTGAGTTGGCGATGGCCAGCCCGATGCGGCGCGCCGCCTTGGCCGAGGTGGCGCCGCTGACGGAAATGGTGATGAACTTGGTGGCGCCCTCGCCGTCGCGCACGATCTGGTGGGCCAGATTGAGGCACAGGTCGTGAAGCTGGCGGCGGAAGTCGCGAAGGCGCGTATCACCCGCCGAGGCGATGGGCGGGTGCGCCGCCCGGCCGGTGGCGAAGGCCAGCACTGTATCGCTGGTCGAGGTGTCGCCGTCCACCGTGATGCAGTTGAACGAGCCTAGCACGGCGCGCTTGAGCAGGTCGTGCAGCACACCCGCCGGCAGGTCGGCGTCGGTGAAGACGAAGGCCAGCATGGTCGCCATGTCAGGGGCGATCATGCCGGCCCCCTTGGCGATGCCGTTCAGGGTGACGTCGACGCCGCCGATCCTGGCGTTGCGGGTGGCGCCCTTGGTATAGGTGTCGGTGGTACGGATGGCGGTGGCAGCGGCCTCCCAGCCGGCGCTGCCCAGATTGTCCCCGAGGGCCGACAGGGCGCCGATGATCGGCCCCGCGTCGAGGGGCTCGCCGATTACCCCAGTGGAGGCCACGAAGACCCGTTCGGGCGCACAGGAAACCTGGCGGGCGGTGGCCTCTATGGTGCGCTCCATGGCCGTCCGCCCGGCCTGACCGACGAAGGCGTTGGCGTTGCCCGAGTTGACCAACAGCACCCGCGCACGGCCACCGCCCAGGACCTGGCGGCACCATTCGACAGGGGCCGAGGCGGTCTTGGACCGCGTCAGGGCGCCGGCGACGCTCGTTCCCTCGGCCAATTCGGCGAGCAGGAGGTTGGGCCGCCTTGGCGAACCGGGGCCGATGGCGCCGACGCCCAGGCGCACGCCAGGAATCGGCGGTAACTCGGGAAAGTTCTTGGGCGCGAAAGGAGATACCTTGATCATGGGTTTACCTGCCGGGCTGCGCCGGGCCCTAACAGTACCGGCGCGCCGAAAAAAATCTAATCGGATTTGGCGTCCGCTTCCAACGGCGATCCATCGGGATTGAAGCGTTCGATGACGGCCTGGGCGCGCAGGTCCTTCATTACGCCGACGCCGATTTCCCGCGACAGCTTTTCGCGCAATTTATCGGCCGTCGCCGCGAAGGACGGCGGGACGACGTCGCGCCGGGCGATCGCCTTGATCACGTGCCATCCATACAGGGTCCTTACCGGCTTTTTGGTTATCTCGCCGTCGACCAGCGCGAAGGCGGCTTCGGAAAACTGAGCCAACATGTCGCCGCGCCCGAAATAGCCGAGGTCTCCCCCATTGGGCGCCGAGGGACCGATGGAACTGCGCTTCGCCAAGGCGGCGAAATCGCCCCCCTTCTTGATTTCGGCGATCACTTCATTGGCCTCGATCACGGTTTTGACCAGGATGTGGCGGGCGTGCAACTCCTTCTCGCCATCGGTCTTCTCGACCAGCGCCCGATAGCGTTCCTGGAGCGTATCCTCGCTGGTTCCCTCGGTGATCCGCCGCACGAGCAGCGAGCGTTCGAGGATTTGCTCCTCGATGCGCGCCACCCGCCGCTTGACCGCCGCCGTCTCGTGCAGGCCTTCACGGCGCGCCTCGGCGGCCACCAGCTTGCTGTCGATCAGGCTGTTGACGATGAGCTGGAAACGAGCCAGAGGTGGCATCTTTCCGTAGCGTTCAGGTAGGCCGGCGATCGATTCCTTGACGTCGGAACGGTAAATTTTGGTGCCGTTGACGATGGCGACGACGACGTCGTCGGGCTCGGCTTGCGCGGCGTCCGCGGCCAGCCCCGGGGGTACCGCCGAAACCCAGGCCAAGGCGGCCAGAAGAGCGGCAAAAAGCACTCGGCAGTTCATGGATGTTTCCTCCGGCCCGGCGGCGCGCTTCGGCCAACGATGTCGAGGCGCATAAAGCACATTGCCGGCGCCACGGCAAGGGGCACTCGGCCCCGGCCGGCGCGTCATCCGGGGGCACGGCGCCGCCACATTGACAGGAGCCCTGGGGGACTCTATCTCTTGGCTTGGTCAGTGGCGGGCCGCGCCGGTTGGCCCCCTTCAGCTTTCTTCGAGGTATTTCATGCTGGAAGCCATCGCCAAAAGGGTGTTTGGCAGCGCCAACGAGCGCTTTCTCAAGGGCCTTCATAAGATCGTCGACGACATCAACGCCGTCGAGCCCGAGCTCGAAAGCCTGAGCGATGAGGAGCTCAGCGCCCGCACCCCGTGGTTGCGCGCCCGCCTGGAGAACGGCGAGGACGTGAACGATCTGCTGGTCGACGCCTTCGCCACGGTGCGCGAGGCGGCCAAGCGGACCCTCGGCGAGCGTCCGTTCGACGTGCAACTCATGGGCGGCATCGTGCTGCACCGGGGCATGATCTCGGAAATGAAGACCGGCGAGGGCAAGACCCTGGTGGCAACCCTGCCGGTCTACCTCAACGCACTCGGTGGCCAGGGCGTTCACGTGGTCACCGTCAACGACTACCTGGCCAAGCGCGATGCCGAATGGATGGGCCGGATCTACGGCTTCCTGGGGCTCGAGGTGGGCTGCATCATGCACGGGCTCGACGACGATGAGCGCCGCGCTGCCTATGCCGCCGACGTCACCTATGGCACCAACAACGAACTTGGCTTCGATTATCTGCGCGACAACATGAAGTTTCGTCTTGAGGACATGGTGCAACGGTCCTTTTCCTACGCCATCGTCGACGAGGTCGACTCCATCCTCATCGACGAGGCGCGCACGCCGTTGATCATCTCCGGCGCCGCTGAGGATTCCTCGGCCCTCTACACCGCCATCGACAAGCTCCTTCCCCATCTCGTGGAGGAAGACTACGAAAAGGACGAGAAGGTGCGCGCCGTCACCTACAC
>DASCNF010000072.1:0-3273 GCA_036011345.1 Rhodospirillales bacterium
TCAGCTACATCGAATACCCTGCCTACGGCACCGACGGCCATGCCATGTTCTTCGAGGTCGGAAATTACTGGAAAGACGTGGTCACCTTTCTTCGCAAGAATTTGTGAAACAGGCCGCCTTTGACGCGGTGGACAACTCCACAACCGGTATCGCTTACTTCATGTGTTGGCTACGCCCGGTTACGATCACCCGGTTTCGCTATCACGCCGCGGCACCCGGCGTGATAAGTTTCCGCATCCTTGCGCAACGCCGATGAGGAGGGCCGAGCTTGCCCAGGCTCGACGTGGACAGAGCAACGCTGAACTTCATCGACGAGGGGCGGGGGGCGCCCGTCGTGCTGCTCCATGCCGGGGCCAGCAGCGCCCGGCAATGGGGCAAGCTGATCGCCGGCCTGCGCCGGCGCTACCGCGTGTTGGCGCCGGACTTCCACGGCCAGGGCGAGACTTCCGAATGGACGGCCGGGCGACCCCTGTCGTTGGCCGACGAATGGAAGCTCGTCGAGGCCATGTTCCGGTTGGCGCCTGGGCCGGCCCACCTGGTCGCGCACTCCTATGGCGGCTGGGTCGCCCTCGACGGGGCGCTTGTGGCCGGCGAGCGCCTGTCGAGCCTGACCCTGATCGAACCCTCGGCCTTCCACCTCCTGCGTGACGACGGGGCGGGCGGCGACTATCGGGAAATTCACGCTTTGTGCGAGGCGCACGTTGATCTTGTCGGCCAGGGTAGGCTCATGGAGGCGGCTGAGCGTTCCATCGGCTATTGGTTCGGGGTTGCCACGTGGCGGGGCATGGGGGAGGATCGCCGGGCCGCCGTCGCCGCTCTCATGCCGGCCCATACCAAGGGCTTCGCCGCCATATTTGCGCCCCGGGTAGCCCTGGCCGAGTATCGGCGCCTCAAAGTGCCGACGCTGCTCATGCGTGGGACGCGGACGGTGGCGCCGTCGCGGCGCGTCGTCGAGCTGCTGCACCGCACCCTGCCCGACAATCGGCTGGTCGAGATTGCCGGCGCCGGGCACACCTCGCCCATGTCCCATGCCGATGCGGTTAACGCCGAGATCGAGGTCCATGTGGACAGCCATCCCGAGAAATAGGGGGCGCCGAGACACCCCGGCGACACTTGCGCCGCCCGGCGACGGCCGCGTAATATCTCGGCGAGGAGCAATAAACCCTTCCACTAGGCCCTGGCCCCTTTCGACGAGGTCCTGGCCACTTGCAGCTCCCGTGACATTCCCAGAGAACGATGAGGCGATATGCGTAATCACGACAAAATCTACTTGGACGGCCAATGGGTGGCGTCCGGCGGTAGCGAGTCGATCGAGGTCCACAACGCGACCACCGAAGAGGTCATGGGGCGCGTCCCGGCGGCTACCGCCGAGGATGCCGACAAGGCTGTCAACGCGGCGCGCGCCGCCTTTCCGGGCTGGAGCGCGACCTCCAGGGAGCACCGCGCCGAGCTTTTGACCAAGGTCCACGAGGGCGTCGTGGCACGCGCCGACGAAATTGCCGAGACCGTGACCGGCGAGGTCGGCATGCCGATCAAGCTGTCGAAAATCATCCAGGCCGGCAACCCGGCGATACAGTTCAAACAAGCCGCCGGGCTCTTGTCGTCGTTCGATTTCGAGGAAACGATCGGCAATACGCGGGTCTTGCGCGAGCCCATCGGTGTCGCCGTCTGCATCACGCCGTGGAACTTTCCCCTTAACCAGGTCGGCGTCAAGGTGGCGCCGGCGCTGGCCGCCGGGTGTACCGTGGCCTTGAAGCCCAGCGAGGTGGCGCCGCTCACCGCCTTCATCCTCGCCGAGATCATCGACGCGGCGGGCTTTCCGGACGGTGTCTTCAACTTGGTAACGGGGTTTGGCGCGGTGGTCGGCGAGCCCATGGTGGCGCACCCGGAAACCGATGTGGTCTCCTTCACCGGCTCGACCGGGGCGGGACGGCGTATTTCGGCGGTTGCGGCTGAAACCGTCAAGCACGTCTCGCTGGAACTCGGCGGCAAGTCCGCCGCCATCATCCTGGACGATGCTGACCTGGCCAAAGCGGTCAAGGGCGCGGTCGCGGCGTGTTTCCTAAATTCGGGCCAGACCTGCGTCGCCCATACCCGCATGCTGGTGCCGGAAGAGAGCTACGAGGAAGTCAAAAAGCTGGTCGCCGAGGCAGTTGGAGGCTGGACCGTGGGCGACCCCATGGTCGATGGGACGCGGCTCGGCCCGGTCGCCTCGCAAACTCAATGGGAGCGTGTCGAGGCCTACATCCAAAAGGGGATCGACGAGGGCGCCGAGTTGGTCCTTGGCGGCACCGGCAAGCCCGACGGCCTGGACCGGGGCTACTTCGTCAGGCCGACGGTCTTCGGGCGTGTCGATCCCGACGCGACTATCGCCCAGAACGAGATATTCGGGCCCGTGCTGTCGATCCTCACCTACACCGACGAGGACGATGCCATCGCCATCGCCAATAATTCGATCTACGGGCTTTCCGGCGGTGTGTGGTCGTTCGACGAGGACCGTGCCATGAACGTCGCCCGGCGCATGCGCACCGGCATGATCGATATCAACGGCGGGCGCTTCAACCCGGAGGCGCCGTTCGGCGGCTACAAGCAATCGGGAAACGGACGCGAATGGGGCCGTTTCGGCCTAGAGGAATTCCTCGAGATCAAGGCCATCCAGCTTTAGGGCGCGCCCTAGCGCCTTACCCGTTTAGGTGTAAGCACCGCTAGCGGGCCGGTCTGAGACCGGCCCCTACGCTGTTTGCTGAATGTAGGGGCGGGTCTCAGACCCGACCGTGTCGAATAGGCATTACGCTGCGTAAAACTAACCGGGGGTTGCTCTAGGCTCAGGGCAGGGACAACATGCGGGGCCCATCCTTGGTGATCTCGACGCCGAGTTCGGCCTCGCCCATGCCCAGGCCGGGGCGGCCATGGACGGCCTCGACTTGGATGTACATGCCGGGCTGGATGACCATGTCCTCGCCTTCGCGAAGATAGGGCCGCGACCAGGCGAGGCCCAGGCTGTGGCCGTAGGAGGCGAAGCAGCCGAGGACGCCGGCCTCGAAGTCTTTGGTGGTGAATTCCTTGTTCTCCTCGACGAAGTACTTCATGCCGACCTCGGCGGCGTCGTGGAAGGTGCGGCCCACCTGCATGGCCTCGGTCTGCACCTCGGCGAACCGTCTGAGCAGGCACAAGAAGTCCTCCTGCTCCCGGGTGGGCTCGCCCTGGACGACTTGCGAGCGCCCGATGTCGAAGAAATAGCCCTGGCACCAGCCGATGATGGCCTGGGTGTAG
>DASCNF010000073.1:0-6282 GCA_036011345.1 Rhodospirillales bacterium
CTCGCCACATACAAGCTTATGGTCAAGGACGTGACCGTGAGTGGGCTGCTCGTGCTCTACAACAACATGCTACAGAGCTTGTTCGCATCGCAGATCAAGACCATCGGTGTCGTGATGCTGGGTATTGCGATCACGTTCCTGGTGTTGTTCCGGTCAATCACCTTGTCGATTATCGGCATTCTGCCGAACTTGTTGGGTGCCGTGGTGGTTTTGGGTGTTATGGGGTGGTCGAAAATCCCTATGGACATGATGACTATTACGATCGCGGCCATCACCATCGGTATCGCCGTCGACAATGGAATTCACTACATCTACCGCTTCAGAGAAGAGTACGCCCTTACGCACAGTTATGTGGAGACCCTGCACATTTGCCATTCCAATATCGGCAAAGCGGTGTTCTACACGACCATGACCATCATCTTCGGCTTCTCCATCTTGATGTTGTCCAACTTCATTCCCACTATCTATTTTGGTGTGTTAACCGGGGCGGCAATGTTCATTGCCCTTTTGGCAGCACTCACAGTGCTGCCAAAGCTGATTTTACTGTGGAAACCATTCGGCTGATGCCGGATTTAACGAACACAAGGTTCGAGGCGGTAAGTGGCTGACCTGTTTTCACAGGAATTACACACGCCCATAGTTCTGACCGCGTGGAGATGCTGATAACTTATTGAAAGTAATGGCGACCCCGAGAGGATTCGAACCTCCGACCTTCGGATTAGGAATCCGACGCTCTATCCGACTGAGCTACGGGGCCGCGCGGCACCCATTATAGCACCAACGCGGTACGCTTGCTCAGCGGCCGAACAGCTTCGAAAAGGGAACCGAATAGTAGAGGGTGAACAGCTCGGTGCCGGGGTTGTTGTCGCCGATGCTGGCGTTGGAGATGTGCGAGATGGCGAAGCCGAGGCGCGAGCGGTCATCGAAGCGGTAGGCGAACTCGGCCTGCGAACGGAACTCGATGACGTGGCCGAGGTCGTGGCCGCCGCCTTCGATGTACAGGCCCGGCGCGAAGCTCGGCGTGACCACGAAGCGCCGCCCGAAGAAGACGTCGACGCCGACACCGGCGTAGCCGTAGAACGAGCCGGTGGTGGTTGCCATGGCCCCGGCCAAGGGCTTGAATATCCAGAATTTCTTGTCCGAGCGGTACTCCAGGTTGATCTCGCCGGCCTGTTTCTTCTGGCGGTTCCAGTCGAACCAGCCGGCGCCGAAGGCCACGAAACCGGGGTCGTCGGCCAAGGCGGCGGCCGAAGGAAGGAGCATCCACGCGGTGGCGGCGGCGGCGATCACCCTGATTGTCCCTTTTCTCACAGGCACGCCCCCGAGGGATTGTCGATTGGTTGCATTTTACGGCAAGGGCACCAAGTTGCAATCTCTTTGGCGCCGTCCCGGTCGGCCCGAGGCGGGCTCAGCGCGGCTTCTTGAAGGCCTCGGTGGCGGCAACCAGGGCCGAACGGATGCCGGGCTCCATGGCCGAGTGCCCGGCGTCCTGAACGACCACCAACTCGGCGTTGGGCCAGGCGCAGCACAGCTCGTCGGCGGTGACTATGGGGCAGATCATGTCGTAGCGGCCCTGCACGACGATGCCGGGGAGTAGGTGCAGGCGGGAGATGTTTTCCAACAGGTAGTTCTCCGGCATGAATATGCGGTTCTTGATGTAATGGGCCTCGAGGCGCGCCAGGCCGAGCGCCGGACCGGAGGCGTGATTGCCGGGCGCGTCATAGCCCGGAGCCAGCTTGGAGCAGGCGCTCTCGTAGCGGCTCCAGGCCAGGGCTGCGGCCCCATGAACCGTCGGGTCGGAGTCGGTCAGCCGCGCGTAGTAGGAGCCCAGCAAATCGCCGCGCTCGTCCTCGGGAAGGAATTCGGAGAAGGCGCGCCAGGCCTCCGGAAAAAAGGTGCGCATGCCATGGATGAACCAGTCGCGCTCCGCCGCGCGGCCGAGGAAGACGCCCCTCAACACGAAGCCCGTGCAGCGCTCGGGGTGGCGGATGCCGTAGGCGAGGGCCAGGGTGGCACCCCACGATCCGCCGAATATCAACCAGCGCTCGACGCCGAGGCGGGTTCTCAGGATCTCGATGTCGGCGATCAGGTGCTCGGTGGTGTTGCCGGCGGTCTCGCCAAGCGGCTTAGAACGGCCAGCGCCGCGCTGGTCGAAGATGATGATGCGGTAATGGGCGGGGTCGAAAAAGCAACGGTGGGCCGGCGTCGCTCCGGTGCCGGGGCCGCCATGCAGGAACAGAACCGGCGCTCCCTCCGGGTTGCCCGATTGCTCCCAGTACATCTTGTGGGGCCCGTCGAGGGCGATCTCGCCGTGTTCGAACGGTGCAATCTCCGGGAACAAATCCCGGCGTTCCGTGTGCGTGTCCATGGCCGACCCGTCAGATTCCATCCAGTGACACCGCGTGACACGGCGCGGCGCCGGCCCACTATATGTAAATCAGGCGGTCAGGGGAACCTCTCCGCCCAGCGGCTGCCATTTTGCAACCTGGCATGCCGCTCCGCTATGCTCCGCAAACCATGACCGCCCGCCGCCACGCCATTGCCGCGCTCTTCCTGGCCGTCCTTTCACCGGCCACGCCGGCCTTCGCCGCCGGGGGCCTGGAAGAGGCGGCCGAGCCGTGGTGCACGAAGTGGGGGACGGCGATACGGTGAGATTGGAGAACGTCATCGCCGGCGCCACCCAGGTGCGCCTGGTTGGTATCCAGGCGCCTAAGCTGCCCCTCGGCTGCACCGGGTTCGTAGCTTGGCCGCTCGCTAGGCAGTCTAAGTGGGCGCTCGAGGCCATGGTGCGGGGGCGCGCCGTCCGCTTTCGCCACGGCAGGCAGTGCCTCGACCGCCACGGCCTCTTGCTCGCCCATCTCCATGTCGAGGATAAAGTTGGCGGGAAAGGCCTCTGGGCGCATCCCTTCTACTCCATCCGCGTGCCCGGGGAGGCGGGGCGATTCATCGACACCTTCCAGATCGTCGAGGGCATCGTGCTCGACGCGGCGCGGGTGAAGGGCCGCATCTACTTGAATTTCGGCGCCGACTGGCGCACCGACTTCACCGTTTCCTTGTCGGCGAAAGCGCGCCGGCTGTTCGAGAAGGCCGGGCTCGATTTTCTCGCCCTAATAGGGACGCCGCGTGCGTGCACGGGGTATGGATCAAGCGCTTCAACGGCCTCCTGATCGACGCCAGTCACCCCGAGCAGATCGAGGTGCTGTCGCGCTGATACCTCGCCGAACCGGGGGACCCGGCACGATACTGGAAAAGCGGCATTTCGGCGCGATGACGGGGCCTGTATAATGGTCCCATGAAAGCCCTGACGCGCGTCTTCGTCCTGTCATTGCCACTACTGGCGCTGGCCGGGCCATTGCTGGCGCTGGCAGGCTGCTCGGTGAACCCGGCGACCGGCGAGCAGAGCTTCACGGCCTTCATGTCGCGCGCCGACGAGATGGAAATCGGCAAGAAGGAACACCCCAAGATCCTCAAGGGGTTCGGCGGCGCTTACGCGGACAGGGACCTCGCCGACTACGTCAGGAACATCGCTGTCGCCCTGACCCAGGTGTCCGAAGTGCCGGACATGCCCTACACCTTCACCATGCTCAATTCCGATGATGTCAACGCCTTCGCGCTTCCCGGCGGCTACATCTACATGACACGCGGCTTGCTGGCCCTTGCCGACGACGAGGCGGAAATGGTCGCTGTCCTCGCCCACGAACTCGGCCACGTCACGGCGCGCCACACGGCCCAGCGCTACTCCAAGGCGATGGCGGCCAACATCGGACTCACTCTTTTCGGCGCTCTGGGCAGCACCGCCGGCATGCCCTCTGAGTTTGGCCGACTGGCTTCCTACGGTACCCAGATTTACCTGCAAGGCTTCTCGCGCGAACAAGAGCTGGAGGCCGACATGCTCGGCGTCCGCTACATGTCGCGGCTCGGCTACGACCCCAACGCCGCCGTCCGTTTCCTGAGAAAACTCAAGGCCCACAGCAAGTTGGAGGCGGCGCTGGCGGGGCACCCCGAGAACGCGGAGCGCTTCAACATCATGTCCACGCACCCGCGCACCACGGAGCGCATCCAACAGGCCATCCTGCTGGCCCAGATGGCGCCGGTGGCCGACCCGCGGACCGGGCGCGGCGACTACATCGCCCGCGTCGACGGAATGCTGTTCGGCGACGATCCCAAGCAGGGCGTGCGCGCCGGGCGCGTCTTCACCCATCCGGGGATGGGGTTCCGCTTCGAGGTGCCGCCGGGTTTCGTCATGTTCAACAGTCCGGCGCGGGTGGTGGCGCGGGGCCCGGACGACGCCGTCATCGTCTTTGACATGGAGGCGCCGAAAAAGGCCAAGACCTTCGATGACGTGTTGCTCTACCTGACGCGCCATTGGGGACAGGGGCTGTTGCTGAAGGACGTGGAGAGGATAGAGATCAATGGCTTGAACGGCGCCACCGGCCTTGGCCGCGCCTCGATGCGCGAAGGCACCCGGGACATGCGCCTGGTGGCCATCCACCAGACGCGGGAGCGCATCTTCCGTTTTGCCTTCATCACGCCGCCGGCGGTCACGGCACGCCTGGCCGAGGACTTGCAGCGCACCACCTTCAGCTTCCGCCGCCTGTCGCCGGAAGAAGCGTCGGCGCTGCGCCCGCTGCGCCTGCGCTTCGTCGTCGTCGAGGACGGCGATACAGCGGCCAGCCTGGCGGCGCGCATGCCCTTCGAGAAGTTCGCGTTGGAGTGGTTCGAGACCCTCAACGGCCTGCAAAGGGGCGAGCCCCTGGTTGCCGGCAGCGTGCTCAAGACGGTCGGCCACTAAGGGCCGAGGGCCGGATTTTGCCGGTGTCCTCCCTACCTCAACAACTCCCTGAGAAACGCCGATGCCTCTTGGTGGATCCCCGGTGACGTGCTTTCGCGCGGCCCGGCCACGTTCAGGGTGGCGACGCCCTCGGCTTCGATCCACGCGCCGGCGCTGTCCGGCGCGCCGTCGTCGGCTGAGCCGAGATCGACGACCAGGGAAGAACGCCCCAGCATCCTGGCAAAGTCAAGGGTGAGTGCCGTGCCGCCGCTGGGCCGGCCGCGGGTGAGCACCAGGGTGGCGTCCGAATCGCGTACGTTGAAGCGGGTGCGCTCGGCATAGTCGGAGGATTCCGTTTCGCGTAGGGGATAGGAAGCGGCGAGGACACCGTCCTCGGCAGCGCGGCCGCGCGGGCACCAGCCGCCACACGCGATGCCGAGGTCGAGAGCGACGTCCAGGGCCGCCTGGTCCACTCCGGTTTGGCCACCGGAGACGATTTTCACCAGCGTCGATGGGCGTGCCACGGCGTCCTCATACCAACGGTCCTTGGTGTCAAGTGTCCAGGGTATCGACCAACTCGCCGTCGCCGTCGAAGCACGCGGCGAGCAAGGGGCCACCGAACCCGCAGCCTCCGTCCACGGTGGCGGTAAAGGCGGCGGCCTCGATGCCCGGGTGGCGCCGGTCGAAGCCGCGCACCAGCTTGCTGAAGCCGCCATAGGGCGCGGTGATCTCCTCGAACCCGCCGGCGCCCCACCAGAAGTTGTCGGTTTGCTGGGCAAGGGAACGTTCCGTGTCGACGCCGGCGTGGACGAACAAGAAGGTACCGTCCTCGGTGCGGGCGGCGTGGCAAGAAGCGCTCATGAGGGCGTTGTGTCCGTCACGGGCGCGCATGGCGTCACGCAGGTTTCCCGTCCATTCGGTGAGGGCTACGGGGCCCTTCATGGCCGCTACCATGCCCTCGTCGGCGCTTCCGCCGTAGGCCTCCAGGGTCGCCCCGACGCCGCGGTCCAGCATCCATTGCAGGACCTCCCGGGGATCGGTGGCGAACTGGATCTGCAGCAGTTTCTGCCACATCTCCTCCTGGCTGCCGCGCAGATAGACGATGCTCCGAAACTCACCGCCGGGCCGCGCCAAATGGGCCCGGCGGAAAGACAGCAACTCCTCGACGGCGTCACCGACGGCGTCGCCGTGGCCCAGGATGTTGCCCAGGTAAACGACGTTCTCGTCGGCACGGATGCGCTGGGAGAGCTTGGCGTGCAAGGCGCGCAAGCGTGTGGCCTCGCCACCAACGGAGGCCACGGCCCAAGTCCGGCGCGGTGCCGGCAGTGTCGCGATTACCTTTGTTTTCGGCATCCGAACAGCGCGTCGATCCCGATTCGAGGGAATTCGTCGATGCGGCGTTACGTCCCGAAACGGCCGGACGGCCGGCGATCCGCGGGATCGCTCATGCCGCCGCCGAGAGGAGCTCCTCCAGCTTTTCGGTGGCGATTTCCACGTCGACTCTTTCCAGT
>DASCNF010000074.1:0-13782 GCA_036011345.1 Rhodospirillales bacterium
GACGCGCTTTTTCGCCGACTTGGTATTGGCCATTGGCCTTCCTGAAAACGTGCGGTTCTTGCCGAGGGAGGCTGGCTTATAATGCTGACACCACGGGCCGTCAACCCTAACCGGGGGCGCCCCCCCGATCATCGCCGGCTCCGGCCCCGTCACTTGTTTTTGAAGTCTGGCCGGCGCTTCTCGACGAAGGCGTCCATACCCTCTTTCTGGTCCGCGGTGGCGAAGGACGCGTGGAACAGACGGCGCTCGAAACGGATGCCCTCGGTTAAGGGCGCCTCGTAGGCGTAATTGATGGCTTCCTTTACCATGTAGGTGATGGGCAGCGACATCTTAGAGATGGTGTCGGCCGTCTTGATGGCCTCGTCGAGCAGGTCGGCGGCGGGCACGATTCGGCTCACTAGGCCGACGCGCTCCGCTTCCTCGGCGTCCATCATGCGCCCCGTCAGGCACATCTCCATGGCCTTCGACTTGCCGACCTGGCGGATCAGTCGCTGGGTGCCGCCGCTTCCGGGTATGGTACCGATGGTGATCTCGGGCTGGCCGAAGCGGGCGTTTTCGGCGGCCAGAATGACATCGCACATCATGGCGATCTCGCATCCGCCGCCCAACGCGTAGCCGGCGACGGCAGCGATGGTCGGCTTGCGGCATTCAGCGGTCCGCCCCCAATCCTTGGTGATGAAGTCCTCGAGGTAGGCATCCATAAAGGTTTTTTCCCGCATGTCCTTGATGTCGGCACCGGCGGCAAAGGCCTTGTCGCTGCCGGCGAGCACGATGGCGCCGACGCCGTCGTCGACCTCAAACTCGTCTAACGCCCGCGCCAGTTCCGACATCAACTCCGGGTTGAGGGCGTTCATGGCCTTCGGCCGGTTTAGGGTGATCAGGCCGACGCAGCCTCGCTTTTCGGCAATGATGTTGTTGTAAGCCATCGGGGTCCTCCTGGGGGAGCGGGTTATCGGCGGTTGCCGCCGGTTAGATCGGGAGAAAGCGCAAAATGGACCGTCAGGGCCGCCGCGCTTTTTGGCATCGGATGGTTTTCCGTGAACTCCAGCCTCAATATCTCGCCTTCCCGGCTGTAGCGCGCCGCCTCCTCCATCGTCCACCCCAATTGGGGGAGGGTCGCGGCATAGAACGCCAGCACCTGGGCCCGCGTCACGGCACCCGACGCGAACGCCTCGACGATGCGCCCGGCGGGGGTATCGAACACCATGCCGCCGTCGGTGTTTTCATTGAGATGGGGCATCAGCGGCAAATCCTCGATGCCGCTTAGGAAGCCGCCGGCCTCGCCGGCCGCCGCCGGCACCCACCACGGCCCGGCCGCAACGGCGAGGATGACGGCGAGGGTGACGGCTATAGCGCGGGCGCGGCGTATGCGGCAACTCATGGGACCCCGCTATTACCTCAGCGCTGGTGGGTCGCACAATAGAAAGTCGAGCGCCCCGCCTGGACGATGCGCCGTATACGTCCGCCGGCGCCGCCAGCGGCGCCGTCAAGGCCCTCTCCCACGCACCGCGGGCAGGGCCCTCCCTCACGCCCATAGGCCGCGAAGCTGTGCTGGAAGTAACCGAGTTCGCCCGAGGGGTGGCGGTGGTCGCGCAAGCTCGAGCCGCTAGCCGCGATGGCCTCGATGAGCACCGCCTTGATCGCCTCGGCCAGCCTTTCGGCGCGGCGCGCGCGCACCGTCGAAGCCTTGCGGCACGGCGACAGGCCGGCCCGAAATAGGCTCTCGCAGACGTAGATGTTGCCGAGGCCCGCCACCACCCCTTGGTCCAAGAGCACCGTCTTAATGGGGCCCGAGCGCCCCGCCAGGCGCGCCCCGAGAAGGGCGCCGTGAAATTCGCCGCCAAGGGGTTCCGGCCCGAGGTGGGCTAGCAAGGGATGATCGGCCAGCCCATCTTCCTCGGCAAGAACCATGAGACCGAAGCGCCGCGGATCGCAATAGCGGATGGTGACACCTTCGTCGGTCTCGAACACCACGTGATCGTGAGGCTCGGGCGGCGGCGCGGCGCCCTTGAACACCTTCATGCGCCCCGTCATGCCGAGGTGCACGATGAGGACCGCCCCGCTCTCGCTGTTCACCAATAGGTACTTGCCGCGGCGCCCCACGGCGGTAATGCGCCGCCCGACCAGCCGCTGAGCGAGATCGACCGGCAGTGGCACCCGCAGATCGGCGCGCGCCGCGACGACACGGACGAGCCGCCGCCCCTCGAGGACGGGCGCTAGGCCACGGCGGACGGTCTCGACCTCGGGAAGCTCGGGCATGGGGACAAAAGTAGCGCACCCCTGTGCCTTAGGCTATGGTCCTGGCGATGTCCGATCGCCACCAGGAGGCCGTGGCGGCGGAACCGCGAGAGGACACCGTCCATTTCGGATTCCGCCGCGTCGCTGAGCGCGAAAAGGCGCCGCTGGTGCGCGCCGTTTTCGACAGCGTCGCACCGCGCTACGACCTCATGAACGATCTTATGAGCCTCGGCGTCCACCGGCTGTGGAAGGCGGCACTCCTCGATTGGCTGGCGCCGGCGCCGGCCATGCGGCTCCTCGATGTCGGCGGCGGCACCGGCGATATCGCCCGCCGCTTCACGGAGCGGGGCGGCGGCGGAGCCGTCGTCTGCGACATCAACACCGGGATGGCGGCGGCGGGCCGCGGCCGCGCCCTCGATAGCGGCATCGTCGAAGGGATCGCCTGGGTCTGCGGCGACGCCGAGGACCTGCCAATCGCCGACGCCAGCATCGACGCCTACACCACCGGCTTCTGCCTGCGCAACGTCACTCATATTGAGCGGGCGCTCAGCGAAGCTCGCCGTGTTCTGAAGCCGGGCGGACGCTTCCTGTGCCTGGAGTTCAGCCGCCTGACGCTCAGCGTTCTCAAGCCCCTTTACGACGCCTACTCCTTCCGCGTGCTGCCGGCGCTCGGCGAGATCGTCGCCGGCGACCGCGAGGCCTATCGCTACCTGGCGGAGAGCATCCGGTGTTTTCCCGATCAAGACGCCTTCGCCGTCCTCGTCGCTGAGGCCGGGCTGGCGCAAGTCAAGTACCGCAACCTTTCGGGCGGCATCGCAGCGATCCATTCGGCGTGGCGGATCTAGTCACCGTGTTCCGCTCCCTTCGCAATGCCGTCCGGCTTCTCGGCATCGCCCGCACCCTGGCGCGCCACGACGCTTTGTTCCTTCTCGAGCGGATCGAGGTGGCACCGATCGTGGTGCTGGCGGCGCGCGTCCTTTCGGGACGCCGGGCCGAGGGCCGACCCGGCCAGCGGCTGGCCACCGCCCTCAGCGAGGCAGGACCGAGCTTCATCAAGCTGGGGCAGGGTCTTTCTACCCGTTCCGATCTTCTCGGCCAAGAGGTGGCCGCCGATCTTTCGGAATTGCAGGACCGCCTACCGCCCTTTAGTGGCGCCCTGGCCCGCACCGCCATCGAAGACGAGTTTGAAGCGCCGCTCGGCGACATGTTCTCGCAATTCGACGACATTCCCGTCGCCGCCGCCTCCATCGCCCAGGTCCACTTCGCGGTTACCGACGATGGCCGCGACGTGGCGGTCAAGGTGCTGCGCCCGGGCATCGAAGAAGCCTTCGCCCGCGACCTCGACCTGTTCCTGTGGGGGGCCGAGATGATCGAGGCGGCGCGCCCGGAATGGCGCCGTCTGAAACCCATCGAGATGGTGGGGACTCTGGCCGATACGGTGGAAATGGAGATGGACCTGCGCTTCGAGGCCGCCGCCGCCGCCGAGCTCGGTGAAAATTTTGCGGATGACCCGGAGTTTCACGTGCCCGAGGTGGATTGGCCGCGCACCGGGCGGCGCGTCCTGACCACGGCGCGGGTCCACGGTATCCGCATCGACGACCGGGAGGCCATTACCGCCGCCGGGCACGACCCCGAGGCGGTACTGGAAAAAGCGGCGACCTCTTTCTTCATACAGGTTTTCCGGGACGGCTTCTTCCACGCTGACCTCCACGCTGGCAACCTTTTCGTACAGGAAGACGGATCGATCGCCGCCGTCGATTTCGGCATCATGGGGCGCCTCGGTCCCCGCCAGCGCCGCCATCTCGCGGAGTTGCTGGCGGCGTTCCTGGACCGCGATTACCGGCGCGCCGCCGAGGTCCACTTCGAGGCAGGATGGGTACCGGCGCACAAGTCCGTGGATGCCTTCACCCAGGCCTGCCGCTCCATCGCCGAGCCCATCCTGGACAAGCCCCAGAACGAGATTTCCATAGCCCGTTTGCTGGCCCAACTCTTCCAGGTCACCGAGACCTTCGATATGGAAGCCCAGCCGGAACTCTTGCTTTTGCAGAAAACCATGCTGGTGGCCGAAGGCACCGGGCGCAAGCTGGCGCCGGAAGCCAACATGTGGTTCCTGGCCCGGGCGCACATCGAGGCGTGGGTGGCCGACAACCTGGGAGCGGAGGCGCGGATCCGCGAATCGGTGGCCGAGGTGGCCAGCACCCTCGAACGCCTACCGCGCCTGCTCGGCGAAGTGGAGAAAGGCGCCTCCATGTTCTCCGGTGGCCGCCTCGAACTCCACCCCAAGACCATCCGCGCCCTGCGCGCGCCCGACCGCCGGATTTACCTGCGCACCCTGTGGATCGTCATCCTCCTCGTCGGCATGGGACTCCTGTTGATCAGATGAAGTCGAGCCGTATTTAAACATCAAAATGCGATACACTGCTCATTAACTGACCATTTTTCATATCCTTTTGATGTACAATTATTGAAATTCATACCACATTGTGATTACCTTGGTGGCCATGGCGCCGGTCAAGGATACTATTCATCGCGTGCGGGCCTACGTCGCGGCCGGCCACGCCTCCAAATCGGGGCTCGCCGTCAGCGCCGGCCTCACGGCCAACGCGTTGCGCGGCCTAGAGAGCGCCGAATGGAACCCAACCGCCGAGACCTTGAGCAAGTTGGAGGCGGCGATCTCCGGAAGCACCGTGGTGGACGTGCCGCAAAACACGGCGCTCGCCGGCAAGCGGATCCTTTTGATCGTCTCCGGCGGCATCGCCGCTTACAAGTGCCTGGAGTTCATCCGCCGCTTGCGCAAACGCGGGGCGGCTGTGCGTTGCGTTCTGACCGCGGCGGGGGCACGTTTCGTCACCCCCCTGTCGCTCGCCGCAATCAGCGGCGACAAGGTCTACCAGGACTTGTTCTCACTCACCGACGAGAGCGAGATCGGCCACATCCGCCTGGCGCGCGATGCCAACCTGGTGCTGGTGGCACCGGCCACCGCCGACATCCTGGCGCGCATGGCGGCCGGCATCGCCAACGACCTGGCGACCACCGCGTTGCTGGCCACCGACCAGCCGGTGATGGTGGCGCCCGCCATGAACCCGCACATGTGGGAACACCCCGCGACCCAGTCCAACATCGCCGTCCTCGAGAGGCGCAGCGTCAGCCGCGTCGGGCCGGCAGCGGGCGAGATGGCTGAGGCCGAGGCCTGGGGTGTCGGGCGCATGGCCGAACCCGTCGACATCCTCGCCGCCCTCGAAGCGTTTTTCGGCGCCGGACAGCGACTCCAGGGCAAGCGAGCACTGGTGACCAGCGGGCCTACGATTGAGGCCATCGATCCAGTGCGCTACATCGCCAACCGCTCGTCAGGCAAGCAGGGTCACGCCATCGCCGCCGCCCTGGCGCGCCTGGGCGCCAATACCACCCTGGTTTCCGGGCCTACCGAGCAGCCCGACCCGCCCGGCGTCGCCGTGGTGAACGTCGAATCCGCGCGCGACATGCTGGCCGCCTGCGAGGCTGCCAGGCCCGCCGATATCGTGGTGTGCGCCGCCGCCGTTTCCGACTGGAGGGTCGCCGAAGCGGCCCCGCGGAAACTCAAGAAGAAGAACAGGAAACAGTCCCAAACCCTGGAACTGGTGGAGAATCCAGACATCCTGGCAACCCTGAGCAGAGCTGGGCCCGAGCGCCCGCGCCTAGTTGTCGGTTTCGCCGCCGAAACCGGATTGGTCATCGACAACGCCATCACCAAGCGCGCCGCCAAGGGCTGCGACTGGATCGTCGCCAACGACGTGTCAGCCGGGACCGGCACCTTCGGCGGCGACTCCAACACGGTGCATCTGGTGTCCGCCGCCGGCGTCGACGACTGGCCCACTTTGTCGAAAGAGGACGTCGCCGAAAGGCTGGCGCTCGGCATCGCCGAGGTCCTGGAGGGCGCCCCGTGAGCCGCCTCGAGGTGCCCGTCCGCCGCGTGGCCCACGGCGCCGGCCTGCCCCTGCCAACCTATGCCACCGAGGGCAGCGCCGGCCTCGACCTGATGGCGGCGATCACAGCCCCTGTCGACCTGCCGCCCATGGGCCGGGCCGTTGTGCCGACCGGCATCGCCATCGCCCTGCCCTCCGGCTACGAGGCCCAGGTGCGCTCCCGTTCGGGTCTCGCCGCCAAGCACGGGATCACCGTGCTCAACGCGCCGGGCACCATCGACACCGATTACCGCGGCGAGATCGGTGTCACGCTCGTCAATCTGGGCGATGCGCCCTTCCGCGTCGAGCCCGGCATGCGCGTCGCGCAGATGGTCGTCGCCCCGGTGAGCACCGTGGCCTGGAACGAGCTCGAAGAGCTCCCCGCGAGCCGGCGTGGCGGCGGCGGATTCGGTTCCACGGGCAACGGTAACGCGCCGGGTTGAGGCGGGCCGAGACGGCGCTCCGGGCCGCCCTGTTCGGCACCCGGCGTCTCGACTACAATGAGCCCATGGAATTCAACGACAACCAAGTGCGGCGCTATGCGCGGCACATCCTGCTCAAAGAAGTGGGCGGCGCCGGCCAGGCCAAGCTTCTAGACGCACGGGTCCTGGTCATCGGCGCCGGCGGCCTGGGTTCCCCGCTGCTACTCTATCTGGCCGCCGCCGGCGTAGGCACCATCGGCGTCGTCGACGACGACACCGTCGACCTCACCAACCTGCAGCGCCAGGTGGTCCACACCACTGGCGCCGTCGGCCGCCCAAAGGTAGAGAGCGCCAAGGAGACGTTAGCCGCCATCAATCCCGACGTGCGGCTCGTTGCCCTCAAGGCGCGCATCGCCGCCGGCAACGCCCTCGATCTCATTGCCGGCTACGACATCGTGGCCGACGGCAGCGACAACTTCGCCACCCGCTTCCTAGTCAACGACGCCTGCTACTTCGCGGCCACACCCCTGGTCTCGGCGGCCATCCTCCGTTTCGACGGCCAAGTCTCCACCTTCAAGGCCTTCGAGGAAGGCGACAATCCCTGTTACCGCTGCCTGTTCGGGGAGCCACCGCCGGCCGGCCAGATTCCGTCGTGCGTGGAGGCCGGTGTGCTGGGGGCGCTGTGTGGCATGGTGGGGTCCTTGCAGGCGGGCGAGGTGATCAAGGAAATCCTCGGCATCGGCAAGAGCCTGTCGGGCTCGTTGCTCCTCTGCGACGCGCTTTCGGCGGAATTCCGCAAGATCGCGTTGAGACGAGATCCCGGGTGTCCGCTGTGCGGCGTGCAGCCCACAATCAAGGACCTTTCCATCCATGCCGGCTGACAGCACCTCGCCCCCCGACAAGCTTTCCCTCGTCGTCTATTCGGGCGATTTCGACAAGCTCCATTATGCCCTCGCCATGGCCGCCGCTGCCGCCGCCATCGGCATGCCGGCGACCCTCTTCTTCACCATGGGGGCGTGCCGGGCGCTGCTGCCGCCCGGCCCCACGGGTGAGCCCGCCTGGCACGACATGCCGGTGAGCGAGGGCGAGGGCGCCGGCGGTTCGCGCGACGGCGCCTACAGGGAGCGCGGCGTTGCCGGTTTCGAGGAGCTTCTGGAATCGTGCGCCGAGCTCGGGGTGCGCTTCATCGTCTGCGAGATGGGACTGCGGGCAATGGATATGGAGCGCCAAGGCCTGCGCGGCGACGTCCCCATCGAGGCGGCGGGCATCGTCACCTTCCTCAACGACGCCTCGGCGGACGGTTCCGTGGTGTTCGTCTGAAACCGGGCCTAAACGTAATTCTCAAAATGCCTCGAACAGTACCCGGTCCGGCGGCTGGTGGCCGTCGACGAAGGTTTTGATGTTTACCACCACCCTCTCGCCCATGGCGATGCGTCCCTCGAAGGTGGCCGAGCTCATGTGGGGCAGCAGCACCACGTTGTCGAGTTTGAGGAGCTTGGAGGTGACCGCCGGCTCGTGCTCGTACACGTCGAGACCGGCCCCGGCGATGTCGCCGCTGGCCAGCAGACGGGTCAGCGCCGCCTCGTCAATGACCTCGCCGCGCGAGGTGTTGACGATATAGGCGTGCGGTTGAATGAGTTTGAGCCGCCGGGCGGAAAGCAGGTGATAGGTGGCCGGCGTGTGCGGGCAGTTGACCGAGACAATGTCGATGCGGGCCAGCATCTGATCCAGGCTTTCCCAGTAGGTAGCCTCGAGTTCGGCCTCGATTTCCGAATGCACCCGATTGCGGTTGTGGTAGTGGATGGAAAGCCCGAAGCCGCAGGCGCGGCGCGCCAAGGCCTGGCCGATTCGCCCCATGCCGACGATGCCGAGGCGCTTGCCATACACTCGGTGGCCGAGCATCCAGGTTGGCGACCATCCCGTCCACGCGCCCGTACGTATGACCCTCTCGCCCTCGGCTAGGCGCCGCGGCACCGCTAGGATGATCGCCATGGTCATGTCGGCGGTGTCCTCGGTCAGCACATCCGGCGTGTTAGTGACGACGATTCCCTTTTTGTGGGCGGCGTCGAGGTCGACGTGGTCGATCCCGGCGCCGTAGTTGGCGATGAGGCGGAGCTTCTTTCCCGCCGCCGCCAGCACTTCGGCGTCGAGGCGGTCGGTCACCGTGGGCACCAGGATTTGCGCCTCCTTTACGGCGGCCGTCAATCCATCCTTTCCGAGGGGCTTGTCGCCCAGATTGAGCTTGGCGTCGAAGAGCTCCATCATCCGCGTCTCGATAACGTCGGGAAGTTTTCGAGTGACGTGCACGAGTGCTTTCTTCTTGGCCATGGCAATCCCCCGGGGAACGCGCCGCCGCCTAGTCGGTGAAATTTAACTTATGGTGGCCATACCAACATGGCGGAGGCTTGTCCAGCGCCGCGTGGGCCGGCGTGCCACCTTGACCGGGACCGGCGACGATCCGGTATAATCTGTCCGCCACTTTTTCCTGTGCGAGCGCGGCCCCAGTGTCCTGGATCAGACATATGGCATTACCACCCGCTGTCCTATTATTCCTCGGCGCCGTTCTGGCGCTGACAGCGGCGAGAGCGGACGCCGTCGCGGCCGAAACCACGGGCCTGCCTTTGCCACGCTTCGTCACCCTGCGCGCCGACGAGGTCAACCTGCGCACCGGCCCCGGGGTCCAGTACCCGATCGACTGGGTCTATCGCCGCCGCCACCTGCCGGTCGAGGTCATCGCCGAATACAACACGTGGCGGAAGATCCGGGACTGGCAGGGCACCGAAGGCTGGGTCCACCAGAGCATGATGAGCAACGAGCGCACCGTCGTCGTCACCGGCAAGCTGCGCACCCTGCGGCACAAGTCGGACACCACGGGCCGGCCCGTCGCCCAGGCCGAGACCGGTGTCATCGCGCGCCTCCTGGAATGCCCGGACGCCAGCACTTGGTGCCGGGTGGAGGTCGACGGGTTCGAGGGTTGGTTCCGGCGCGTCGAGTTCTGGGGCGTCTATGGCGACGAGGTGGTGAGGTGAACAGCGGTCGGCCATCAACGATCAGCTATCAGCCAGCAAGGCCTTATCTATGCTGACCGCTGACCGCTGACCGCTGACCGCTGACCGCTGACCGCTGACCGCTGACCGCTGACCGCTCAAAATCAGTCGAAATCCCCGGCCAGCGCCTGGCGCACGGCTTCCGGCAATACAGTCATGTAGGCGTAATCGGGGTGGCCGATGGCGAGCACGACGCGGGTGCCGGAAACGGCTAATTTCCATACCTGATCGTCGGTGAAGGGAAAGTGGAGGAAGTGCACCGACGATGCCTTGCCGGTGGCGTTGGTGCGCTCGACGTCGGCCTCGGCGATGGTCCGGACGGTCTCGCCGTCGAACTCCAGGCTCACCGTTTCCTCGACGCCGCCGAGTGCGGCCAGCAGACGGGCGCGGCGGGCCGGGTCGTCGACCTCGAACATGAGCGTGGCAACCAGCTCGCGCCCCCCGGGGATGAGCGGATTGTAAGCCGCGAGTTCGCCCGGAATCTGATCGTCCCCGCCCTTTTCGATGTACAGCATCTCGTGAATTTGGTGCCACATGGTCTCGTAGCACTCGAAATAGAAGGTGGCGTCGGGGCCGACGGCGACGCGGCGGTTGCGCTTGAGCTCGGTGATGGCGTGCCGGCGCTCCTTGCGCACCTTGGCATAGTCCCCCAGAGGCATGATGTCGGCGGCAATGATTTCATGTTTTCCCATCGTCGTTGGCTCCGTGTTCGTTACACGTTTCGTCACAGGCCGTACGCTCTGGCCATCAGCTCGACGGGGTGGACGGCGTGGTGCAAGCGCCCGGTGTTCTCGCCGAGACGCTCCAGTCCTTGAACGATGTGCTGGCGCGCCAGCGGGCATTCGGACACCAGGTAGGCGTTGCCGGCTTCGGCCGCCGACTTGGCCACTAGGCGGCCCACCTTGAGGGCGACCTCGAAGTTGTCCTTCATCACCCCCCACGACCCGCCGTGGCCCGAGCAGCGCTCGATCACCGTGAGTTTGGTGTCGGGCAGGAGGCGCAGCATCTCGGCCGCCTTCTGGCCCATGTTCTGGGCCCGGGCGTGGCAGGCGATGTGGACCGTCACGCCGCCGTCGAGGGTCGACATGCCGTCGGCCAGGCCTTCGGTCTTGGCGATGTCGACCACGTATTCGGCGATGTCGCGGGTCGCCCCGCTCAGGCGCCCGACGTCCGCGTTGTCGGGCACGATGAGCGGCCATTCGAACTTCAGCATGAGGCTGCAAGAAGGGACCAGGGAAACCACATCGTAGCCCTTGTCGATCCATCCGACCAACTTGGCGGCGACCCTGGCAGCGGCGGCGGCGGCGGCGGCAATATCGCCGTTCTCGAACTGCGGCATGCCACAGCACGCCGGGTGGACCACTTCGGTCTCGACGCCGTTGCGGGCGAGCACGGCGCGTCCCGCCAAACCGATGTCCGGGCAGTTGTAGTTGGCGAAACAAGTGGCGTAGATCACCACCTTGCGCCCGAAAGCGGGGGCCTCGCGGTTGACGGCGGGCGCTGCAGCGGCGGCGCGCGCCACCAAAGTGCGGGAGTGGTAGCACGGTAGCTCGGCGTCCCGATGCACACCGGCCACCCCTTCCAACACCGGCCGGGTGAGGGCGTTGGAGCGCTTTGATGCCCAGTTCACCAGCCCCGGCATGGCGCACCCGAGGCGACCATTGCGGTCGGTCTTGGTGAGTTGGTGCACGGCGACCCCGATCTTTCCCAGGCGCGCCTCGAGAGCCCGGTAGCGCACCATGAGATGCGGGAAGTCCAGGTCGAACTCATGAGGCGGCACGTAGGGGCACTTGGTCCTGAAGCAAATGTCACACAGCGTGCAGGCGTCGGCGACGGCCTTGAAGGCGGCGCTCGACACCGAGTCGAGCTCGCCGGTCTCGGATTCGTCGATGGTGTCGAACAAGCGCGGGAAGCTGTCGCACAGGTTGAAGCAACGCCGGCAGCCGTGGCAGATGTCAAACACGCGGCGCAACTCGGCATCGAGGTCTTCGACGTCGTAGTACGCGGTGTCGCGCCAGGGAATGGGGCGGCGCTCGGGGGCCTCCAGGCTACCTTCGCCCATGGCTGTTCTCCTGGCGTGTCCGGCGCGGGCGGCCCATCAACCGGACATTAGCGTGCGATCGTTTCGATCTAAAACGATTAAGACCCAAGGGCGGCAAACGGCAATGGGGGGGGCCGGTGACGCCCCCCCCCGCGGGATCTTTCGAAGGCGGACCTCGTCAATCGAGGGTGTCGAGGGCCTTCTGGAAGCGGCCGGCGTGCGACTTCTCGGCCTTGGCCAGGGTCTCGAACCAATTGGCGATCTCGTCGAAGCCCTCCTCGCGGGCCGACTTGGCCATGCCCGGGTACATGTCGGTGTACTCGTGGGTCTCGCCGGCGATGGCCGCCTTGAGGTTGTCGGCTGTGCCGCCAATGGGCTCGCCGGTGGCCGGATCGCCGACCTCTTCCAGGAATTCCAGGTGGCCGTGAGCGTGACCGGTTTCGCCTTCGGCGGTCGAGCGGAAAACGGTGGAAACGTCGTTGTAGCCCTCGACGTCCGCCTTCTGCGCGAAATACAGGTAGCGGCGGTTGGCCTGTGATTCGCCGGAGAAAGCATCCTTCAGGTTTTGTTCGGTCTTGGTTCCCTTCAACGCGGGCATCTCTATCTCTCCCTATGCAGAATTTCTCACGCTTGGCAAACTGGTGTAGGCCGCGACCTATCGTGCCACTCGGGCGGTTGATCCCCCTAATATACGACCCGGCGGCAATCGAGTCAATAAATTAGATAAATTCTAAACATTTGCGGATCATGCTGAAATGACGAAAGCTCGTCAAGACGATTCTGTCACCCTGACGATCACGTCGACGCGCTTGACCGAAGTTCCCTCGGGCGCCTCGGGGAGTTCCGATACGATGATCTGGTCGCCGGAAATGTCGTCGAGGCGCCCCGTTTCCTCGACGAAGAAATGATGATGCTCGCTGGTGTTGGTATCGAAATAAGAGCGCGATGCATCGACGATGATCTCGCGCAACAGGCCGACCGTCGTGAACTGATGGAGTGTGTTGTAGACCGTGGCCAAGGAAACGCGAATGTCGGCGCGCAAGGCCTCGGCGTGCAGTACCTCGGCGGTAGTGTGCCTGTTTACCCCCTCGAACAAAAGCTTGGCCAGCGCCAAGCGTTGTCGGGTGGGACGCAGGCCGACGGCGCGCAATTGATCCAAAACGTGGCTAAAGGGTCTCACGGCATTCATATCCCTAACAATTGCTCCGGTCTCGCCGAAGGCTGAAAAGGTGGCACTCACAGCCTTCGATTTTAAATAATTATAATAAGGCCCATGGTAAATCCCATAACCGCACATAACAATAATTAAATTATGGTTATGAGATCGCCCGCTTCGTCCTACATAACCGGCCTGACAGCGTTAGGAGCTCGGCACGTCGCGGGGTGTGGGTCAGGACGCTTCCTGGGGGTGCGAAGGCACGCCGACGATATTGTAGCCGCTGTCGACGTGGAGAATCTCTCCGGTCACACCCTTGGACAAATCGCTCAGCAGGTAGAGGGCGGCGCCACCCAACTCCTCGAGGCGCACGCCGCGGCGCAGGGGCGAATACCGTTCGTTCCATTTGAGGATGGAGCGGGCACTTCCGATGGCGCTGCCGGCCAAAGTCCTCATGGGCCCCGCCGACAGCCCGTTGACCCGGATTCCAGCACTGCCCAAGTCTTCCGCCAGGTAGCGCACGCTGGTCTCCAGCGCCGCCTTGGCGACGCCCATGACGTTGTAGTTGGGGACCACACGTTCCGAACCGGCGTAGGTCAGGGTCAGCAGGCTGCCGCCGCCGTTCATCATGGGCGCCGCCCGCTTGGCGATATCGGTGAACGAAAAGCACGAGATATTCACGGTGCGCAGGAAATTATCTCGCGTAGTGTCCGCGTAGCGGCCCTTGAGCTCCTCCTTGTCCGAATAGGCCATGGCGTGGACGACGAAATCGATGGCGCCCCATTCTGCGGCAAGGGCGCCGAAGGTCGCATCCATGCTGGCCACGTCCTCGACGTCGCAGGGACAGACTATGGCGGCATCTAGCGATGCGGCCAGAGGACGGACTCGTTTCTCGAAGGCGCCCCCCTGATAGGTTAAAGCCAGCGCCGCGCCATGG
>DASCNF010000075.1:0-5724 GCA_036011345.1 Rhodospirillales bacterium
CGATCGATCGCCCTAGTAATGGCGGGCTTGGATACCCTCGATTTCTCCGCCATGCCGCGCACGATGTGTGGGGGCGGGGTCAGATAAACGTTGAGGAGAAATGCCATCTGGCACGCCGTCAGATCGGGCGCCGCGAGGCGTACGCTGGAGACCACGGTCCGCCGCCAAAGGTCGGGCACCTGTATCTCGTTCATATCGGTCTTCATTGCTAGTTCGTTCCGTATTGACTTGGAAAAATTCGACGCGCTCCGCATGAAACAGTGCCGAGATGATTGCGCTGGCGTAACTAAAGTTCGCCTCATTGGCAATCTCCGCGACCTTGATTTGGATATGCTTGCGGGATGGGAAGCGCACCCCGCCCCGCCGGTGATTTGATATGGTTCAAGCGCGCCACCGCCGGCCATTGAGTGCCGGCCCCGGACAAAGGAGGTCGCCATGGACGTCCTGACCCTGGTCATCGGCAGAAAAAACCTGTCGTCGTGGTCCCTGCGCGCCTGGTTGGCGCTGAAGCGCGTCGGGGCCGATTTCACCGAGCACGTCATCCCCCTCGATCGTTCCGACACGCGGGCCGCGCTCGATGCCCAGACGCCGAGCGGCACGGTGCCGGTGCTGCGCCACGGCGAGACGATCATCTGGGAGTCGCTGGCCATCTGCGAGCACCTGACCGAACTCTTCCCCGAGGACGCAGCGGCGCAGGCCACGGCGCGGGCGGTGAGCGCCGAGATGCACGCCGGATTCGCGGCGCTGCGCATCTATCGGATTTTCAGCATGCGCGACCGCCGGCCGGCCGAGGGCATCGCGCCCAGCGTCGCCGAGGACACCGTCCGCGTCCTCGCCGTGTGGGCGCACTGCCGCGATCGTTTCGGTGGCGCTCCATTTCTGTTCGGCGGCTTCACCCTGGCCGACGCCATGTTCGCGCCAGTGGTTTCGTGCTTCCGCACCTATGGCGTGGCGCTAGGGGGCGCCGACAAGGACTATGCCGACGCCGTATGGGAGCTTCCCGAGATACAGGAGAGGGCGGCAGCCGCAGTAGCCGAACCGTGATTCGGGCGGAGGCGCTACTCCAGGGGTGCCCGCGTCAGGCCCGCTTCCTCGTAATAGCGCAGCGCCCCCGGATGGATGGGGATGGCGACGCCGTTGAGCGCCTTTTTCAGTTGGATGCGCTTTCCCTGCGCATGGCCGCCGTCGAGCACGCGGCGACTTCTCGGATGCCACAGGGCCCGCGTCATGCCATAGACGAGATCGGCGTTCACCTCGAGGCGCGTCACCCACAGGGCGCCGACGCTTAAGGTGGCCACCGCGCCGATCCCCTTATAGGTGCCCTCCGCGATGAGGTCCTTGGCGAAGAAGGGATGTTCCTTGCGGATGAACACGACGGCTTTGCTGGCGATCGGCAGAAGGCGGATTTCCCCGGTTTCCGCAAGCACAGCAACGGCGTTCAGGGGAAGCCCGCCGAACATGAAATAGGCGTCGATCTTGCCGGCGCGCAGCAGGTCGCTGGCTTTGCCCACCTTGTAATGGGAGGACTTGACGGCGGCCTCCTTGAGACCGTGGGCGGAGAGAATGATACGGGCGCCGACCAGCGTACCCGATCCCTTTTCGCCGAGGTTGACGCGCTTTCTCTTAAGCCCGGCCACATCCCAAATGTCAGAATCGCGGCGCACCACCAGATGTACCATCTCGGGAAACAGATTGGCGATGGCCCTGAGATTGCCGAAGCGCCCCTGTTTGGCCAGGACGCCCTTGCCGAAATAGGCGGAATAGGCGATGTCGGCCTGGGTGAGCGCGGTCTCGAGTTCGCCCCCGCCGACGGCGATCACGTTCTCGACGGAACCCTGGGTCGATTGGGTGACGGCGATGAGCCCGGGGACGCCGCAGCTGCCCCCGGCCTCGCAGGAGCGCGATCCCGGCGGGCTGCTGATGGCGTTGGCAATGAGGCCGCCGATGGGGAAATAGGTGCCGCCGATGGCGCCGGTGCCGATGCGCAGGAACTTGCTCTCCTGCGCCGCTACGGGGTGGGCGAAGGCAAGGGCGAGCAGCAGGGTGGCCGCCATGCCAGCCAAGTGGCGACGGAGCTTGGCGGGTATGTCACGGGGCCTAGCCATCTAGCAATTTCCGCTTAGGGAGTGTCAGGCGCGGCCGATTCACGCTGCTTCCAGCTTCTCACGCAACATTCTTAACACCTTGGCCGTGGTTCGCAACTCTTGTTCGTCCATGCCGTCGGCCAGTTCCTTGCTGATATCCGTTATGTTTTCGGTGAGCCGCTGGAGCAGGGTGGCGCCTTCCGGCGTCAGGCGCACGAGCTTGGAGCGCCGGTGCGCCGGATTATCGGTGAATTCGACGAGGCCGTCCTCCGCCGCATCATCGGCCAGGCGTTGAATGCGCTGGCGGGAAACCGGGCGGGCGCGGGCGATTTGCGGCACCGTCTGCGGCCCCTGCATGTGCAGAGTGCGTAGGAACCCCCACAGCCCGCCGCCCCAGGGGCTCACCGCCCCGATGTGCTTCCCCGCGGAACGCAGGCGGAAAAACGTTCGGCTTATCTCGACGACGACATCGAAGAGGGCCGCGCCCTCCGCCGTTCTCCCTGTTCCCGTGTCGCTCACGCCCCATCCCTCCCGTTTCGGTAGCCCGTCCTGACGGCTACAGGCCCTTGAACATAAAAAATAAATTTACTATTGACAACTATAATGTCATGATGACAATAATTTTGTCATAATCGATAAAGAAACACGCATTGGCAAGGAACATAGCGATGAAACGCACCCATGCGATTGCAATTTCCCTCATATCCGTGGTCTCGGCGGTGGGCCTGACCCACGCCCTCGCCGCACCCAACTGGACGTCCCCGGTGCAGATGGCGGAAGCGGCGCGCGGGGCTTCTGGCCTGCCCCTATCAAGTGGTCCACCGCTTAAGTTAGAGTTTGGCGCGGGTTGAGTTGATGTGTCTGACATCAGACAGCCTACGGGGTGTTCGCCCTAGTATAATCGACATTCGTCCGCAGTGGCTGTCATCGGTATTGTTGCGAGCATGGCCCTGCAATTGAGGGCCGCCGCTCTCCCGTCCTTTCCATCCAGCCAGTCCAGGAACTTTTCGGCCACGGCGTCGAGCGCGATCTGGGCCTGGGGTCCACCTGGGCCCTCGCCTCACGCAGAACGCGATGCAGCACACTTTATGGTTGCCGATGAAGGCCTCTGACTGCCACCGCTTGCCCCCTCAGTCTACCTTGATGCCTCTGTGCACGGTGACCGTCTCGTCCCTGTCGTCGGTCCACTTGAACTCGAAGGTGCCGCTTTCCGATACCCTGGTGAAAAAGGAAAAAAACGGATTCGCCGCGATGCCTGGGTGCATGTCGGCGCGGAACACCTCCTCGCCGTTAAAGGCGCAGACGAACTCCTTGACGATGAAACGCGGGATCTTCTCGCCGGTCTTCGGGTCCTTGCGCTGTCCCGATTCCATCCTGTGGGGGAAGAGGGTCTTGATCCGAATGACCTGCCCCTTTTTGGCGGTCTTGGGGACCCGCACCTTGGGTTTCTTTGCCACCCTAACCGTATCAGTTGCCGCAGCCGCCGACCGTCACTGTCACCGGTGTGCGGGCAATGTAGATCAAACCATCGTTCATGACGGCGACCGCCAGAACCGTCTGCGTCTTGGCGAGGCGGATGCGGGTCGCCACCTCGGCCTTGCCGCTCCTTGGCGAGAAGTGGAAGGACGCCACCTCGGCGTTGGGGTTCTCCTCCGAGACGATGTGGATGGCCTTGACGTGGTCGGCCTCGCTCATGGGGCTGGCGACGATGACGGTGATGGGCACGGTCGAGCCGTTCTCGGCGATGGCGGGAAGCTTGACGGTAACACTGCCTTCCTTCATGGATGCGCCGCCGGTGAGCTTGTCGAGCACGGCCTTCGCCTCGTCGGGCGTTGCCAACGCCGCGGCCGGCGACAACGCCCAGCCGGCGAGGGTGACGGCGCCGGCGGCCTTCAGGGCGTCACGGCGGGTCCAGGGTTTCCAGTGTTCGCCCATGCCTACCCTCCAAGGACAAAGGGGCGGTCTTCGGGCCCGGCCCCTTAAATCCCCGATGATCCAACTATAGCCGCTATTGCGCGCGCCACAAGTCGTCTGCGGCGGCTCAACCCCGGGCCACGAGGGCCCGAAACGCCCCGCCGAGACTCCCCTCCTCTAGGAATTTTACGCCGAGGATGCCGCCGGTGATGATTGAGAGCCAGGCGATCACCGAGCCCAGCGCCAGCGTCGACATGCCGGTGATCCCCTGGCCGATGGTGCACCCGAGTGCGAGGACGCCACCCACGCCCATCATCGCCCCGCCGATCATGTTGCGGACCATGTCCGAGGCCTCGGTGAAGGTCTCGACGCGGAAGGTGCCGCTCGCCCTGGCCATGAGGAAGGAGCCGACGATGACGCCTCCCACCACCGCGACGCCGAAGCTGATGGTAGCTCCGGTGAAGGTCATCAGATAAAGAATGGCCTCGCCCACAGGCGCGACGAATGTGACCGATGCCAAGGGCGTCAGCTCGAAGTTGTCGAACCCCGCGATGCCGGTGACGGCCCAGGCCGCCGTCACGAGCACGCCGATGACTAGCCCGGCGGCGATGTTCAGCGGCGAGGCGCGGAACGCCGCACTCTTGAAGCAGAACACCAGCATGCCCCCGGCGACGGCAATGACGGCGACCCAGCGCGCAGTCCCGGCGGCCAGCCCGCCGGCGGTGAGGATGTCGGGGATGGTGTGGGTTTCCAGTGCCAGAGAGGTAACGTCGATACGCGTGGCGCCGTCCAAGGCGATGCGCGCCGGCGCGAGCAACCCCGAAAGCGTCACGTAGGCGAAGATGCCCAGGAACAGCATGACCACCGCCGACTTCAGGTTGCCGGCGCCCAGGCGCACCAGGGTCCGATTGCCGCAGCCCCCGGTGAGCGTCATGCCGAAGCCGAACAGGGCGCCGCCTACGATGCCGCCCGCCCAGCCGAGATTGCCCGAGACATAGATCGACTCGCCGAGGTCGACGGCACCCGTCCCGTGCAAGATCTGGCTGCCGAGGGTGGCCACCGCGATGGCCAGCAGCCAGGCCCGGAAACGGTTCCACTCGCCCATCAAGACGATGTCCGAAACCGCCCCCATGGCGCAGAAGCGGGAGCGCTGGGCGGTCGCCCCGAAGACGATGCCGAGAAGGAAGCCCAGCGCGGCGACGACGGTGGTGACGGGCATCTCGTCCATGGCGTTGCCAAGCGTAACAGCATTGATTCTGACGACCCCGGCAGGATTCGAACCTGCGACCTTCAGATTAGGAATAACAGGGCCTAATCTACCTGAACTTGCTTATATGAGAAACAAACCTTTTAAATCAAGTCATTAGAGAGGGTTCAGGTACATGATGGATGCGCCGGGCTTTCCCACTTGTTCCCGCTCTTTCCGCGCACACTTTCACACGAATTACACACGCCGGAGCGTTCGCCGTTAAAATGGGTTCTTGTCACCGCGCGACTTCACCCATGAACGTCCACTTCTTAGCCGTTCATGTTTGCTTTATACCCAACAGTAGACATTGGAGCAGGGCCATCTGCGCTTCTGCTCCTGACCCAGGCTGTGTAAAAACGTGAGGTCTGATAGAATCCCGTCATGGTACCGGCGGGGTTTTTTGATGAAGCGTTTTATCGAGGGCGTTGACCGCAGCCAGAGCACGTTGTTTCCCGAATGTCTTGAGGACTATATGGC
>DASCNF010000076.1:0-10794 GCA_036011345.1 Rhodospirillales bacterium
TCCATCTCTTCGAGGGCGATGGAGGCCTTCCAGCAATTGGGCGTAGCAAACATGTAAAGGTCGATCATTGGTAGCGTCCCTTCAGGCGTTTTCCGTTTTGAGGGCCCGGCGCAGGATCTTGCCCACCGGGTTCTTGGGAATTTTTTCCAAGAACTCGAGGGTCTTGGGAATTTTATAAGGGGCCAATTGGTTCCGGGCGAAGTCCAGAACCTCGGCGCCGAGGGCGTCCGACGGTGCCGTCCCTTCCGCCGGCACCACGTAGGCGTAGACCCGGTTTCCATAGCGCTCGTCGGGAAGGCCGATGACGGCGACTTCCTTGATTTTGGGATGCTTGATGAGGACGTTTTCCACTTCCTGCGGCGAGATGAAGTAGCCGCGGCTCTTGAACAGATCGTCCTGGCGTCCCTGGAAGAACAGAAAACCCTCTTCGTCAGCGATCATGACGTCTCCGGTATCGTACCAATCGCCCTTGTGGGCGTTGCGCCATTTCTCCGGCTGCTTGTGGTAGGTGAGGAAAAACCCAGGGTCCGAGCGGTGGATCATGAAGCGGCCGGGCGCCCCCACCGGCACGCGTTCGAGCGCCTCGTCGAGGAGCGCCACCCTGAAGCCGGGCAACGGCCGGCCGATCGATCCCTTGACCTGCTTCCACGCCCTTAGATTGCCGATACAGGTCTGCACCTCACCCACCCCGTAGACCTCGTAAATGGGGACATCGAAGCGCTCGGCCCAAAGCTCGGGGATGGCCGAGCCCATGTGCTCGCCCGAGCTGATGATGAACTCCAGGCTGGACAGGTCGATGCCCTTCTCGCATCCCTCTTCCGACAGAATTCGGCGATAAAGGGTGGGCACGCTGAAAAACTTGGTCACCTTGTGGCGTTCGATGGCCTCCAGGATTCCCAGCGGCGTCACCCGCTCGTGGTAGGCGACCATGGTGACGCCGCAATAAAGCGCCGCGATGTACCCCTGCCCGATCGAGCCCATGAAGCTGAACTCGCCCGGGGCCAGCATGACGTCGCCCAGTACGAACTCCATGTGGAGCTTGATGACGTCGCCGAGCGTGATCACCCAGCGGTGCGCGTGCAGAATCCCCTTGGGGTTACCGGTGGTACCCGACGAATAGCACATGAAGGCGGGGTCCAGAGCGTCCGTGTCCACGGTGTCTACGATGTCTGCAGCCCCGTTCGACGCCGCCGTCAGGTTCTTGTAGGAATGCTCTCCGGCCTCGGGCCCGGCGGCGGCGTCCAGAATTACCAGGTGATCGAGGCGACCCGCCTTCAAAAAATCGCGCAGCGGCGCCGCCACGTCCTCCATGGCAAGGGCGACACGCGCCTCGCAGTTGCCAAGCACGTAGTCCACCTCCTCGGGCCGCAGGAGCGAGTTGGACAGCACGGAAACGGCGCCCAGCTTCCAGCAGGCTAGCGCGCCGACGCAGTAATGAGGATGGTTTCGGCTTCTCAGCAACACCATGTCGCCGCGCTTCACGCCGAGGCGTTTGAGGGCCACCGCCGCGCGGTTGACCTCGGCCTCGAGCTCTTTGTAGGTGAAGACGCCGCCGTCCCAGACCATGGCGCGGGCATCGCCAAGCTCGGAAGCGGCATGACGCTCCACGGCGTAGTGGAAGATGTTCACCTTGGGCGGATACACCCGATAGCCGGGCTCGACGACAATTTTCGCCACGGTTTTTTTCTCTTTCCTTTTTTGCCGCGCCTGGCTGTTTCACCGTGCGCCAGGATGATAGCCCCATTCCCCGATCACAGCACAAGCTTCCATTTCGACGCCCGACATAAAAAACTCGAAAGCGTTCTTCCGTCCGGGTATGTAGAGGAACCAGACGGCGCGAAAGGTTTGACATGGACGCCAACGAGTTTCTCGAATCCGATATCAAGGTCGTCAACATCGGCCTCGAAAGTTTCGCCCGAGAGCTCGGCGAGCGCGGCGTGCCCACGGTGCACGTGGAGTGGTCGCCGCCGGCGGCGAACGCCCGGATCCGCGACCTCCTCGCCAAGCTCGGATCCTGATGGGGCCAAGAGACGCCATGCGGGAAAAAATCGAAAAGGCCAACCAACAGGCCCTGGAAAGGATGTTCGCTGCCGAGCCCGTGCTCGTCGACGTGCGCCCCGCCGCCGAGGCCATGGCCGACCTCGAGGACCACATGGTTCTGCATGCCGGCCCCCCCATTGACTGGACGCGCATGTGCGGCCCCTTGCAGGGCGCCATCGCCGGGGCCGCCGTCTTCGAGGGATGGGCCGCCGACCTGGAGGCCGCCGCCGACCTAGCCGCGTCGGGCGCCATCACGTTTCACCCCAACCACCACTTCGACGCCGTCGGCCCGATGACCGGGATCACCACCAAGAGCATGCCGGTGATGGTGGTCGAGAACCGGGCCTTTGGGAACCGGGCGTACTGCACCCTCAACGAGGGGCTGGGCAAGGTCATGCGCTTCGGCGGTAACGACGCCGAGGTGCTGGACCGCCTGCGCTGGCTAGCCGACGTGCTGGGTCCGGCGCTGGCCACGGCCCTGGCGGTTGCCGGCGGTTTGCCCCTCAAGGGCATCGTCGCCCGCGGGTTGTCGATGGGCGACGAGATGCATCAGCGCAATATCGCCTGCACCAGCCTCTTCTTGCGCGAGATTTCCCCCGCCCTGGCGCGCTCCGCCAGCGATACCAAAACTCTGGCCGCGGTCCTCGAGTTCATCGCCGGCAACGACCAGTTCTTCCTTAACATCGCCATGGTCATGGGCAAGGCCATCACCGACCCGGTGCGCGGCATCGAGGACTCGACCATCGTCACCGCAATGTCGCGCAATGGCACCGACTTCGGCATCCGCGTCAGCGGCACCGGCGACGATTGGTTCACCGCGCCCGTGGAAATGCCCAACGGCCTCTACTTCCCCGGCTACACCGAGGAAGACGCCAACCCCGACATGGGGGATTCGACCATCGTCGAGACAGTCGGTCTCGGCGGCTTCGCCATGGCGGCGGCGCCGGCGGTGGCTGGCTTCGTCGGCGCCGGCTCGGCCGCCGACGCCGCCAACTACACGCGCACCATGTACGAGATCACGGCCGGGCGAAACCCGGACTGGACGTTGCCCTCCCTCGACTTCGCCGGCGCGCCGACCGGCATCGACATCCGCAAGGTGCTGGAGACCGGGATCGCCCCCACCATCAACACCGGCATCGCCCACCGCGAGCCCGGCGTCGGGCAGGTCGGGGCCGGCATTGTCAGGGCGCCCATGGCCTGCTTCGCTCAAGCCCTCGAGGCCTTCGCCGCCGCCATCGGTGTGACATGAGCGGAGTCTCAGTCCTCAACCGGGCCCGGCCGGGTTTTTACCTGGATTCGGTGGCCCTCATGCGCTATTCGCAAGCCGTCGCAGCGCTTCCCGGTGTCGAGACGGCGACCATGATGATCGGCTCCGAATCCAACAAGGGGATTATGGAGGACGCCGGCCTCCTCGCCGACGAGGGCCGCGGCGCAGAGCCCAACGACCTCATCATCGCGGTGCGCGCGGAGAGCACCGAGACCGGCGAAGCGGCCCTCACGGAAGCCGAGGCCCTTCTCGACCGTCCGGCGATAGCCGGCGATGAAGCGGGCACCTGGCACCCGAAGAGCCTGGAGACGGCGCTCGAAGCCCTAGCCGGCGCCAATCTGGCGCTGATTTCCGTACCCGGGGAATTCGCCGCCGACGAGGCGCGCAAGGCGCTGGCCAAGGGCCTCCACGTGATGATCTTCAGCGACAACGTAACCATCGAGGATGAACGTGCCCTCAAGGAGGAAGCGCGGCGCCGCGGCTTGCTGGTCATGGGGCCGGACTGCGGCACGGCGATTATCGGCGGCGTGCCGTTGGCCTTCGCCAACGAGGTGCCGCGCGGCGCCATCGGCTTGGTGTCGGCGTCGGGCACCGGGCTTCAGGAGGTCTCGTGCCTCATCGCGCGCGGCGGCAAGGGCGTGTCTCACGGCATCGGAGTGGGCGGACGCGACCTCGGCGACAAGGTCGGCGGGCTGATGACGCTGATGGCCATCGATGCCCTCGACGTGGACGCGCGGACCAAGCACATCGTGCTTATTTCCAAACCGCCTTCCGACGCCGTGGCCAAGACCGTTCTGGCGCGCATCGCCGAAAGTCCCAAGACCTTCACCATTTGTTTTCTCGGTCTGGAGAGCTTCAACCTGCCCGACAACGCGGCCATGGCAACGACCCTGGAAGCCGCCGCCGCCGACGCGCTCGGCAATCCCCTCTCCGAGCTTTCGCCCGACGAGGAGGCCAAGACCGCCGAGTTGGCCAAGGGGATGGATGAAGGCCGGCGCTGGATTAGAGCCCTTTTCGCCGGCGGCACCATGTGCGCCGAGACCCAGGTCATCTTCCGCGTAGCCGGCCAGAATGTTCTATCCAACGTCCCCATTCCCGGCGCCCTGCCCCTCGGCGATGCGATCTCCGGACACAGCGCCATCGACCTCGGCGCCGATGAGTACACCGTCGGCCGGCCCCACCCGATGATCGAACCGGCGGTGCGCAACGACGTGCTCGAAGTCGCGTTGGCCGAGCCCGACGCCGCCGTGATCCTGCTCGACATGGTGATCGGCCATGGCGCCCACGCCGACCCGGTCGGCGATCTGGCCGACGTGCTGAAGGGAGCGAAGAGCGGCGGCCCCGTCATCATTGCCTCGGTCACCGGCACCGAGGACGACCCCCAGGTCTATTCCGAGCAGATCGTAAAACTGCGCAAGGCCGGGGTCATGGTGGCACCGTCTAACGCCCGCGCCACTGCCCTGGCACTGGCCGTCGCCGGGCACCTAGAGTAATACATAACGTAATTCCGCCGCTCAATTTTCCTGAATGCTTTACCGGCGGCCAAGTGCCGCCACCGCTGCCACGGCGCCGGCCAGCGCGTCCCACCCCGAAGTGTGGCCGATGGCGTTGATGGCGCCGAGGTGGGCGTCAAGGCCGGGCGCGCCGGGCGTACCGAGCCCGGCCAGGGTTTCGTGCAGAGCGGCGGCGCCCTCTCCTTGGGCGGCGCAAGCCAAGTGCGCGTAGCTGATAGCGCCGGTTTGCGTGCGGGCCAGCGGCAGCGCCCACCCCGCCAGTCGGTCCGCCGCACCGCCTTGGCCGAAGGTACGGAGCGCGATCATGGCGCCGCCCACGAAGTCGTCTCCTGATGGCGTGAGCCCCGGGCCGAGGCCGATGAGGCCCGCCACCCCGCGCAGCCGCTGGGCGTCTTCTCCCTCTCCCCACCGGTCATCGCCGAGCACCGATTCCAGCCAGGCGCGCAGAGCCATCACCGCCGCCGAGGCGGCGCGCAGGAAAGGCGATCCGGTGGAATCTCCTTCGCCGACGGCGCCTTTTCGGCCCGCCATTCCCGGGATCAGGGAGCCCAGGCAGTCGGCCGGCGCGGCTTGGCGCGCTGGCGCCGCCAGGGTGTCGAGTCCACGCCCAAGATCCGCCGCCGTCCATGATTCGTAGGGCGGTACCGGCCGCCACGCCGGCGCTCCGGCGAGGGGGAAGGCGAAGCGCCCACCCACCACCAACGCGTCACCGCCGCGGCGCGCCCAGGCGCCAGCGACGAGGCCGCTAGCCTGCCAATCGATGCCGCCGGGCAACGCTGCGATGACGTTGAGCGGCCCGGCGCCGAGGGATGGCGGCCCCAGGCAGGCGAGCCCGGCGGCCTCGCTTTCCACATAGAAGCTGCGCCGGAAGACCGCCATTACCCGGCCGTCTAGGCCGGACGCCAGCGCCCGTTCGGCGCCAGCGCCGAGCAGCGTTACCGGAAACGTGAAAGGCGCGGCGCGACAGACGCCGGGCTCAGCCATCGCCGGCGACGACGTGGGTGCCGCTCTCTCCACGCAAGGCCAGCATGGCCTCCTCGAGGTCGCCGATGATCACCCGCTTACCGCCGCCCTCGAGAAAGCGGATCGCCGCCTCCACCTTGGGGCCCATGCTGCCCGCCGGAAACTGTCCTTCGGCGTGATAGGTGCGCATCTCGGCGAGCGACACCTCGCCGAGATGGCGCTCCTTGGGCGTGCCGAAGTCGATGGCGATGCGGGGCACGGCGGTGAGGATCATCATCACCTCGATGTCCAGCACGTTCGCCATGAGGGCCGACGTCAGGTCCTTGTCGATGACCGCCTCGATCCCGTGGCGGGCGCCCTTCGGGCCACGGGTGACGGGGATGCCGCCGCCGCCGCCGGCGATGGCGATGGCGCCGCTTTTCGCCACCGTGTCGATGAGGGAAATATCGCAGACATGCTTGGGCATGGGTGAAGCCACTACCTGGCGCCAGCCGCGCCCCGCGTCCTCGATCATGATCCAGCCCAGCCTTTCTTCCAGATCGCGGGCCTGTTCCTCGTTATAAAAGTATCCGATCGGCTTGCTGGGGTTCTTGAAGGCGGGGTCGTCGGCATCGACCTCCACCTGGGTCAGCAGGCACACCGCATGGCGCTGGTTGCCGGCCTCGCGGAGTGCATTCTCCAGGGCCTGCATGAGCAGGTAGGCGATGCCGCCCTGGCTGTGGGCCACGCAGATGTCGAGGGTCATGGGCACGACCTCTTTTCGGGCCAGTACCTGGCGCATGAGGATCTTCCCCACCACCGGACCGTTGCCGTGGGTGATAATCAGCTCGTTATCCATTTGCATGATGGGCAGCAGCGAGTCGCCGGTGTGGGCGGCGATGTCGACCTGCTGCTCGACCGTGCCCTCGATGTCTCCCGGGTGGAAGGCGTTGCCGCCGATGGCGACGAGAAGGCGCTCGGGAGTATCCAGGTGCTCGCTCATGCGGTTCGGCCCTTCACTCGAGCACCCAAAATAAGAACGGAAATTTGCCCACCGCGCCGCCCAACCCAGTGTTCATAAACGGCGGCAGTTACTGATCAAAGTTACTATACATGACCGGCCACTCAAAATAGGCTGGTGTCTTCAGGGAGGCAAGGAATTGCCTTAGAGAACAACGAGATCAAGCTTGAGCCGAGGCCTTGACGCCTGGAGCCGGGCTTGTGTTTGGCGGCAAACAAGAAAGCAGGGACGCAATGAAAGCATTATGGAAATCCGGCGCGGCGGGGCTTTGCTTGGCGTTCTTGTTGGGCCTTGCGGCGACCGCGGTTCCGCAACTCTCGGCGCAGGCGGCGTGGGAGCCCAAGAAGCCCGTCGAGTTCGTCATAATGGCCGGCAAGGGCGGCGGCGCCGACCGGCTTGCCCGCTTCATCCAGGGCATCATCGAGAAGCACAAGCTGTCGTCGAAGCCCTTCGTGCCCATCAACAAGGGTGGCGGGTCGGGCGCCGAGGCGTTGCGTTACCTTAAGGACAACAAAGGCAACCCCCACGTCATCATGGCGACGCTCAACAGCTACTACACGACGCCCCTGCGCCAGCCCAGGCTTGGCGTCAATATCGAGAAGTTCACGCCGATCACGCGCTTGGCCGAAGACACCTTCCAGCTTTAGGTCCATTCCGACACCGACATCAAGACGGTCGACGACTACGTCAAGGCCGTGAAAACGGCGGGCGGCACCAACTGGAAGATGGGCGGTACCGGCAAGGGCCAGGAGGATTCGCTGGTCACCGGAATGCTGGAGAAGAAGTTCGGCATCAAGGTGACCTATGTTCCCTTCAAGGGCGGCGGAACGGTCGCCAAGCAGCTCATCGGCAAGCACATCAACTCGACCGTCAACAACCCATCCGAGCAGGCCGGTTTCTGGGAGGCCGGCAAGTCGCGGCCGCTCGCCAGCTTCACGCCCAAGGGCAAACTGAAGGGCCGCTTCAGCAAAATTCCGACCTTCGAGGACCTGGGCTACGGCAGCGAAATGGTCTACTACATGCAGCGTAGCGTCATCGCCCCTGAAGGCATCGACAAGGACGTACAGGCCTTCTACGTCAGCGTTTTCGAAAAGGTCTACAAGTCCAAGGAATGGCAGGACTACCTGGGCAAGAAGGGCTTGATTCCGGGTTGGCTGACGGGCAAGCAACTCACCAAGTACTTCGTAAAGGAGCGCGAGGCCCATCGCGCCATGCTCAAGGCGGCAGGCGAAATAAAGTAGCCGCGCCGCGATAGCGGACATCGGGAAAACCGGGAGGAAAAACACCGTCATGCGCGTTGCCGAACTCGTCATGGCCGTCGCCATGGCGGTGTTCTCCCTTTTGCTGATGTGGAAAAGCACGGAGCTCCCCATCGGCTGGATTCCCGGAGAGGGTCCAGGCGGTGGGGCGTTTCCGTTCTGGCTGTCGGCGGCGATGCTGCTCTGCTGCATCGCCATCATCGTCCGTTGGGCGCTTAGGGCCAGCCCTCCGTCGCGTTCCACGGCCCCTTACATGGCCCCCCATACGCTCAAGCTGTTTTCTCTGGTGATGGGTTCGCTGACGGTGATGATCGGTCTAATCCACGTCATTGGCGTCTATATCTCGCTGCCGCTCTTTATGATTTTCTACATGCGTGCCCTCGGCAGACACTCATGGAAGACCGTCGGCGGCATTGCCGTCGCCACCCCTGTCGTTTCGTTCCTTTTCTTCGAGATCGCCCTGAAGATTGAACTGCCCAAGGGCATGACGGAGCCGCTGTTCTATCCCCTCTACGACATCTTTATGTGATCGGCCGGAAATGCGGCCGAGCTAGCAAGCATGGAAATTTTCGCCCACCTCGCCGATGGTTTCCTGATCGCCTTCGAGCCCCTCAACCTGGGGCTCGTCATCTTCGGATGCGCGGTTGGGCTGTTCATCGGCGCCATGCCGGGCCTGGGCTCCGTCAACGGGGTCGCCATTCTGCTACCCATGACGTTCCTTGTGCCGCCGACCTCGGCCATCATTTTCCTCGGCGCGATCTATTACGGCGCCATGTACGGGGGTGCGATAAGCTCGATCATGCTGGGCATCCCCGGCGCCTCGACGGCGGTGGCCACCACCTTTGACGGCCGCCCCATGGCCATGCAAGGCAGGGCGGACGAAGCCCTGATCGCAGCGGCGGTCGCGTCGTTCGTCGGCGGTTCCATTTCGATCGTGCTGTTCACCCTGTTCGCGCCGCCCCTCGCCGAGGTGGCGCTCGCCTTCGGCCCGCCCGAGGAATTCGCCTTGATGATCCTCGCCTTCGCCACCTTCATCGGGCTCGGCGGCGACGACATCCCGAAGACCTTCTTCTCCATCTGCATCGGACTGGTGATGAGCGCCGTCGGCCTTGATATCGTCAGCGGTGAGCCACGGCTGATCTTCGGCGGCCTGCCCGGCTTCTTTCACGGAATAAATTTCCTGGTGCTAGCCATCGGAATCTACGGCATCGGCGAGATTCTGTGGACGGTGGAAATCAGCAAGGGCGAAGTCATGGTGTCGCAGGCGACGGTGACCTTGGCGCGCGTCGTCGCCGGGCTGAAGAACCTCAAAGGCACCATCAAGACCATGTTGATGGGGTCGTTCCTGGGCTATTTCGTGGGCATCCTGCCGGCCGCCGGGGCGACGCCCGGGTCCTTGATAGCCTACGGCATCGCCAAGACCATCAGCAAGGACCCGGACAGCTTCGGCAAGGGCAACATGGATGGCGTGGTGGCCCCCGAATCGGCCAACAACGCGGCCTCGACGGGCTCCATGCTGCCCATGCTGACCCTCGGCATTCCGGGCTCGCCGACCACCGCCATCCTGCTTGGCGGCATGGTCATCTGGGGGCTTGAGCCGGGGCCTCTTTTGTTCGTCAATCACGCCGACTTCGTATGGGGGCTGATCGCCAGCCTGTACGCCGCCAACCTCTTCGCGCTACTCATCAATATCGGCTTCATCCCAGTCTTCATCTGGGTGCTGAGACTGCCATTCACCGTCCTGGTACCGCTGATCTTCGGGCTGTGCGTGATCGGCGGGTACGCTCCCACCCGAAGCATGCACGACCTCTGGCTGATGGTGATATTCGGTGTCGTCGGGTATCTGATGCGCAAGCTCGATTACCCGATGGCGCCGGCCGTCCTCGCAATCGTGCTCGGCCCGCTCGCTGAGCGCTCCATGCGCCAGACCCTGATCAGCTCGCACGGCGACATCATGGAGTTCTTCGTGCGCCCCATCTCGGGCACCATCATGGTCGTCGCCCTCATCCTTATTTTCCTGCCGCTGGTCAACGTCTTGCGCAACATGGTGCGCCATCGAATCTCCAAAACGCCGCTCTAGAGGGCCTTTTTCTTGTTGCATCGGCCGCTATGTCTGGTATACTGTATACCAGACATAGCGGCCGATTACCGAACCATCGATCGAAAGACGGATCTCCTCCGACCATGGCCGATGTGGAAGCCTTCATTCGGCCCATACAGGTCGATGCCAGCCTCACCAACAAGACGTACGACGCCCTCAAGGGGGCGATCGCGTCGATGAACATCTACCAGGACGGCGCCGAACAACGCCTCGACGAACGCCAGCTCTCGGAGGTGCTCGGCGTCAGCCGGACACCCATCCGCGAGGCCCTCGTCCGCCTTGAACAGGAAGGGCTGGTGCGCATCATCCCCCGCAGGGGAGCGTTCGTCGTCCGCAAGTCGCAACGCCAAGTGGTAGAGATGATCGTCGTATGGGCGGCGCTCGAGAGCATGGCGGCCCGCCTCATCACCGAGAACGCCACGGATGCCGAGATCGCCGGCCTGCGCCGCATGTTCGCCACCTTCGAGAACGACCAGGTGGAAGCCAAGATCGACGAATATTCGGAGACCAACATCCGCTTTCACCAAGCCTTGCTCAAGATGAGCGGCAGCGACCTGATCGCCCGGATGACCGAGAACCTTTTCATCCACATGGGCGCCATCCGCATGCGGTCGATCGCCGAGGACAACCGGGCGAGCCGTTCGATCATC
>DASCNF010000077.1:0-8894 GCA_036011345.1 Rhodospirillales bacterium
TCTTGAAGGTCATCACCACCTTGCCCTGCACTTCGCGGTTCCGGATGACAGCGAGCGCCTCCATGTAGTCCTCCAGGGGATATGTTTTCATGACGTGGGGCTCAAGCTTTCCTTGCGTGTAGAGGTCGAAGAGCTCCTGCTGCACCCGGGCCGTCCACTCCGGAGTGCGATACAGGTAATTGGCCGCCGAGAGGCCGGAGACGGCGATGTTCTTGATCATGATGTAGTTGGTCTTGACGCTCGGGATGTCGCCCGACATATAGCCGACGATGACGATACGTCCGCACCATGCCAGGGCCCGCAGGCTGGCCTCGAAGACGGCGCCGCCGATGGAATCGAGGATGACGTCGGCGCCCTTGCCGTCCGTCACCGCGAAAACCTGCTGACGCAGGGACTCGCGCAGGTCGTCGGTGCTGAGATCGATGACGTGGTCGGCGCCCGCGGCACGCACCACCTCTCCCCTCTCCGGCTTGCTCACCGCCGCCAGAACCGTCGCCCCCAATGCCTTAGCGAACTGCACCGAGGCGATGCCGACGCCGCCAGAAGCGCCGTTGACCATGACCGTCTCGCCTTCCTTGTACTGCCCACGGTCAAGAAGCCCAAAATAGGCTGTCTGATAGACCATGCCCATGGCGGCGGCGTCTACGAAGCTCATGTCATCGGGCATCGGGTAGCAAAGGTGCTCCGGCGACACCGCCTGCTCAGCATAGCCGCCGCCCCTGGGCAAGCGCACCATCACCCGGTCGCCGGGCTTGAGGTTCTTGACGCCACCATCAACCGCCGAAACCACGCCGGCGGCGTCGAAGCCGGGGCTGAACGGCAAGTCGGGCACAACCTGATACTTCCCTGCCATGAACAGCAGGTCGGGATAGTTGATGCTGCAGGCGTGGAAGTCCACCAACACTTCGCCGTCATCCGGCACTGGCGTCGGCACGTTCTCGATGCTCAGGGACTCTGGTGGCCCCAATTTCTTGACCACAACCGCGCGCATTGTTCTCTCCTCGTACTTGTGTGATTTCTTCCCGAATGTAGCGTATCGCCGATGGAATCAAAGCCCTCGTTTCGCGGATTTTTCTACGCGTCGCCGCGGGCGTCCCGGTAGGCGATGATGCGCTGGCGAAGCCGGGGCGGCACCTCGCACGCCTTGTAGCCATCCTTCATGCTGACGAAGACCATAACCATTCTGATCTGGAAGTAGTGAATCCCGGCACCGTCGCGGCCGTCCAGCGAAAAGGTCACGGAGGTGCGTCCCAGGCGTCCCACGCCGACCCCGAAGTCGATCACCATATCCGCCTTGGTGGGACGCAGGAAGTCGCATTCGGCGCGCACGCTCGGGGTATCGATGTCGTAATCGTCGAGGAATTCCTGCCAGCTCACGCCAACGACGTCGCGAAACCACGCCTCGAGCACGTCCATGGCGTAATAGATGGCCCGCGACGGGTGCAGAAGGCCGGCCGGGTCGAAGTCGGCCCACTTGACAACGACAGGCACGGAAAAGGGATCGACGGCGGTACTCAAGAAGCTATCTCCAAACGCCCTGGGTTCACAGGTGCGACGCCGGGGTAAAAGGGTTGGGAATGTTGTTGTGGACAATCTCCACCTTGCGTTTGGAGGGTGGCGTGTTGCGGCTCTTGCCGATGAAACGCGGCTCGCCGGCGGTGAAACACCCGGCGATGGAGAAGTAGTCGCCGTGCTTGATAGAAGAAAGCGCATCGTCCTGGGTACCGCCGAGCGCCGCGTCGACGACGATGATGTCGGCCTCCTTGCCCTCGCGAATGAAACCGGTTTCCAGCCGGTAGACCTCGGCCACGTTGCCGGTGGCGGCGGCCACCATCCACTCGGCGGGATGGTCAGTGAGGCTTGCCATCTCGCACATCGACTTCATCATGCCGCACGGCATGACACCGGTGCCGGTGGGCGTGTCAGTCGCGATGAGGAAGCGGTCGAAGGCGTCGGCCTCGACGGCGAGGTTCAGACACATCACCGCCGTGCGGATGTTGCCGGCCTGGCACACCTGCAGGGCAATCTCGCTTTCGTCGATGACGCGCTGGAAGTCGGCGTCGGGCATGGCCACCGGCCCACCGTTCACGTGGAAGGAGACGTCGGGCATCATATCGAGCAGGTGATCGCCGGTAATTGCCGAGGAACCGAGAATGGAGGCGCCGCCCGTGTGCACGTTGACGATCATGCCGACGCTCTGGGCGGCGCGCACCATGGGCGTATACTCGTAGGGGCTTTCCACGGCGCCGAAGCCGGCCTTGGCGAGCCACACCCCCTTGTCGGCAATTTCCTTGAAATCGGCCTGGGTCAGGCCGGGCTCGAGGATGACGGCGCCGGCGTGCACCCGCATGCCTCCAGGGCGGTAGGTCTCGAAGCACTTCATGGCGGTGACGGCCAACGCCTTTACCCCTTCCGGGTCGCCGGGGCGGCCCGGCACGTGCACCTCGGACGCCGAGATCGACGTCGTCGTGCCACCGTGCAGGTAGCTCTCCAGGTAGCCCACGGTCTTCTGGCGCGGCGTGTAGTCGCCGAAGGTGATATGGACCTGAGAATCGATGAGCCCGGGAAAGGCGGACATGCCGCCGGCGTCGAGCACCAAGTCGCAGCCCTTGAGGTCATCGGCGGATGCGGTGCCGACGCGCGTAAACTTTCCTTCCTCCATGACGACGGTGTCGCCATCCGCTAACGGATCGCGCCAGTCGCCGGTGGCTATCTTGTCCAGATTGACGATTGCGATTTTCACGGTCTCTCCCCTTCCGCTGCGCACCCCTGCAACATCCCGCAGCACGTACATACTACAAGAAACCGGATATCTCGGCGACCATGGGATGTGCGCGAAAAGACCGCGGGGCCACTAGTGGCCGGTCAATTCCGCAAAGACGTGCCCGAGCTCGATCGGCGCGGCTTCCGACTCCGTCAGGTTGAGGCGGGATTCGATCTGCTCCAGGTGGGCGCGCATCTCGCGGGCCGCCGCGTTGGCGTCCCCCGCGGCAAGGGCGTCGATGATCTTCTGGTGTTCGTCGAAGGCACAGTCGGGGCCGCCCGGGGTCTCGTAGACGGCGATGATCAGAGAGCTGCGGGACACCAGCTCGCGCAGGAACCCGGCGAGGATCGGATTGCCGCAGTACGCCGCGAGTTGCAGGTGAAACTCGCCGGATAGCCGGATAGCGCCGTGCGGGTCGCGACCCTCGTGGGCTTCGTGCTCGGCCTGATTGAGGCGCCTGAGCCCGTCGATTGCCCGGTCCCCGACATCGCTCGCCACCGCCCGGATGATGGCGTCCTCGATGACGCGCCGCGCCGCGAAGACGTGGCGCGCCTCGTCGACTGAGGGGCGCGCCACGAAGGCGCCCCGGTTGGGCTCCAGCGTTACCATCTTGTCGTGGGCCAGGCGCTGCAGCACCTTGCGCACGCGGGCCCGGCTGACCTCGAATATCTCGGCCAAGCCTTCCTCTACCAGCTTGGTTCCAGGAGGCAGGCGGCGGTCGGCGATGGCCCGGTGCATGTGATCGTACATGAGCGCCTCGGGCGCCGGCCCGGCATGGGGAGCGCCGGCAGCGATGGCGCCTTTGCTTTTTTTTTGCCTGGCTGATCGTGTATTCACCGAGAAGGGCCTTTTCAAGAATCAGGATACAGGAAATAAATTGTATACAATTTAGTGTTGTTTGCGCGACAATAATTCGATAACGACACGGAAACAGGGAGCGAATCGCCATGACCGATGGCCGGCTCGACGTTACCCAAATCAATGGGATGAGCCAGGCCGAATTCGTCGAGGCTCTGGGCGGCGTCTTCGAGCATTCGCCGTGGGTCGCCGCCGAGGTCTGGGCGGCACGGCCCTTGGCGTCAGCCGACGGCCTGCACAAGGCGATGATGGAAACGGTCAGGGGCGCACCGGATGAGGAAAAGTTGCGCCTTTTGCGCGCCCACCCGGACCTGGCGGGCAAGGCGGCGCGTATCGGAACCATGACCGCCGATTCCAGAAGCGAACAATCGAGGGCCGGACTGGACCACCTGAGCGACGCCGAGTACGAGCGTTTCAACCGCCTCAATTCCGCCTATCGGGAAAAATTCGACTTTCCCTTCATCATCGCGGTCAGGAACCTTACCCTGGAGAGCATCCTCGCCGCCTTCGAGGAGCGCCTGGGTCAAACCATCGAACACGAAATCGAGGCAGCGCTTGGCGAGATCGGCGTCATCACCCGTCTTCGCCTAAATGCCTTGATCGGCGAGCCGGCGGATGCCTGAAAACCGGCGCCCGGGGGACAAGGAGACCACGCCATAGCCGGCCTGACCACGCACGTCCTAGATACCGCCAGCGGGCGGCCCGCCGACGGCGTCCGCGTCGAGCTTTTTACCATCGACAACGACACACCGGCGCGGCTACTGGCGACGGCGACCACCGACGCCGACGGCCGCACCGACGGACCGCTGATCGAGCCCGCGGCCATGGCCGCGGGGCGTTACGAACTTATCTTCCACGTCGGGGAATACTTTGCCGGGCGCGGCTACAACCTTCCCGAGCCGTCGTTCCTCGACCGGGTGCCGGTGCGCTTCGCCATCGCCGATGCCACCCAGCACTATCACGTGCCGCTGCTCGTGACGCCGTGGAGCTACACCACCTATCGGGGGAGCTGAAGAGCGGCGTCCCGGCAACACGGAACCCCAACCAAGCGGACAAACTCCATGCCCAAACTCTACGACGACCTCAATCCTCCGCCCCGAATCCTCATGGGGCCCGGTCCCGTCGATGCCGACCCGCGCGTGCTCAACGCCATGTCGATGCCGCTCTTGGGGCAGTTCGACCCTCACTTCACGGGCTACATGAACGAGGTCATGGATCTCTACCGGCAGGTCTTCAAGACCAAGAACCAATGGGCGATTCTCGTCGACGGCACGGCGCGCTCGGCCACCGAGGCTTGTCTGAGCTCGATGATCGAGCCCGGTGATGTGGTGCTAGTGCCCATCTTCGGGCGCTTCGGCCACCTCATGAAGGAAATCGCGGAACGCGCCGGCGGCGAGGTAGGCATCATCGAAACCGATTGGGGAACGGTCTTTCCCCAGGAACGGATCATCGCGGCGATAGCCGAACACCGGCCCAAGGTAGTGGCGCTCGTCCATGGTGACACCTCGACCACCATGGCTCAGCCCATGGACGCGGTCGGCCCGGCCTGCCGTGACCATGGCGCGCTTCTGTACGTGGATGCCACGGCGACGCTGGGCGGCATGGACGTGGATGTGGACGGCTGGCAAATCGACGCCATCTCGGCCGGCCTGCAGAAGTGCATGTCGGGGCCCCCGGGCTCGGCCCCCGCCACCTTCAACGAGCGTGTCGTCGAAGTCGTCGAGCGCCGCAAGCACGTGGAAGAAGGCATTCGCCCCGAAGGCTTCGAGGCGGGCACCGGGCCGACCATCACGTCCAACTACCTCGACCTGCCGCAGCTCATCGGCTACTGGAGCACCGAGCGCCTCAACCATCACACCGAGGCCACCTCGATGCTGTACGCGGCGCGCGAATGCGCGCGCCTTGCGCTTGGCGAGGGTTTGGAGGCGCGCTTCGAACGCCACCGCCTGACCAGCCGCGCCATGGTCGCCGGGCTTACGGCCATGGGCCTGGAGCTTTACGGCGACCTCGCCCACAAGATGGACAACATCACCGGCGTCGTCATCCCCAAGGGCGTCGGCGGCCACGCCGTGCGCGCCGCAATGCTCGACGATTTCGGTATCGAGATTGGCACCTCGTTCGGGCCCCTGCACGGGCGCGTCTGGCGCATCGGCACCATGGGCTACACCTGCCGCAAGGAGAACGCGCTCAAATGCCTGGGCGCGCTGGAGGCGACTCTTCTGCAGCAGAAATTCAAGCTGCCGGCGGGCGCCGCCGTGGCCGAAGCCCTCTCCGTCTACCGCGAGACCGAGGGGTAAAACTCCAAAAAAAGACCCCGCGCGCTCCGAAGAGCGGTGGGGTCTTGTCGCGCGTGGATCGGCGCTTACTTCGGCAACTTGCCGACGACGCCTTCCACGTACCAGTTGAAGCCCAACATGTCCTTGTCCGACATGGTCTGGCCGGCCGGGATGCGGACCTTGCCCGACTGGTCCTTGACCGGCCCCTCGAAGGGATGGAGCTTTCCCGAGGCGATTTCCTTGCCCTTGGCATCGGCCAGCGCGCGCACGTTAGCGGGCACGGCAGAGCCGTAAGGCGCCAGCTTGATCATGCCTCCCTTGATGCCGCCCCAGATGCCTTGCGACTTCCAGGTGCCGGCCATCACCGCCTTGGCGGCGGAGATGTAGTGGCCGCCCCAGTAATGGGTGGCGGCGGTCAGGTGCGCCTTCTTGCCGTACTTGGACATGTCGGAGTGATAGCCGATGGCGTAGACCCCCTTGTCCTCGGCTGCCTGCACGGGGGCCGTCGAATCCGTGTGCTGGGTGACCAGGTCGGCGCCCTGGGCGATCAGGGTCTCGGCGGCTTCGCGCTCCTTGCCAGGATCGTACCAGGAGCTCACCCAGACCACGTTGACCTGGGCCTTCGGGTTGACGCTGCGCAGGCCTCGAGTGAAGGCGTTGATGCCGCGCACCACCTCGGGAATGGGGAAGGCGGCAACATAGCCGATCTTGTTCGATTTGGTCATCTTGCCGGCGACGATACCGGTCAGGTAACGCCCCTCGTAAAAACGCGCCAGATAGGTTCCGACGTTCTTGGCGCGCTTGTAGCCGGTGGCGTGCTCGAAGGTAATGCCCGGGAACCGCTTGGCGACCTTGATGGTCGGGTTCATGTAACCGAACGAGGTGGTGAATATGAGCTTGTGGCCGCTCGCCGCGAACTCGCGGATGACGCGCTCGGCGTCCGCCCCTTCGGGTACGCTCTCGACGAAGCTGGTCTTTATCTTAGCACCCAGCGCCTTTTCCAGGTCTTTGCGGCTGATGTCGTGCTGGTAGGTCCATCCGGCGTCGCCGACGGGACTGACGTAGACGAAGCCGATCTTGAGTTGCTCCGCCGCCTGGGCTGCCGGCGCGCCGCCCACGGTGGCCCCTGTGGCCAGCACGACGGCGACGACGGCGGCTACGAGACCCTTGAAGTGGTTCTTCGATTTCATGGTTTCCTCCTTGTGTTTGATGGTGGGGTTATGATGAACGTCGATGATCATTTCTGTCGCCAGTTTACGCCCTATCCGCTGGAGTGGAACGGCTTACCGAGGGCGGCCGGCGCGTTGAGCTTGATGCGGGTGGCGTCGCGCGAGATCAGGACCAGCACCAAGACAGTGGCCAGATAGGGCAAGGTGGCGACCAAATGCGAGGAAATGGCGAACCCCGCCGCCTGGACATGCAGCCCCATGATGGTGATGCCGCCGAACAGATAGGCGCCGAGCAGGACCCACGCCGGCCGCCAAGTAGCGAACACCACCAGCGCCAGCGCGATCCAACCGCGCCCCGCCGTCATGTTCTCGGCCCACTGCGGCGTGTAGACGAGCGACAGGTAGGCGCCAGCGATGCCGCTGGTGGCGCCCCCGAAAAGAACGGCGAGGTAGCGGATCTTCAGCACCGAATAACCGATGGCGTGCGCCGCCTCGTGGGATTCACCGACGGCGCGCAGGATGAGCCCGGCCCGCGACCTGTAGAGGAACCACGTCACCGCGGCGAGCAAGACCAAGGAGACGTACACCAGCGGGTCGTGGTTGAAGAGCAAAGGCCCGAGGACGGGGATGTCGCCAAGCACCGGGATGGCCAGACCGGGGAGGCCTTGAATGGGGTTGCCGATGTAGCTGAGGCCTACGAAAGCGCTGAGCCCGACGCCAAAGATGGTGAGCGCCAAGCCCGTCGCCACCTGGTTGGTCATCAGCGTCAGTGTGAGGAACCCGAACAGTCCGGACATGGCCATTCCAGTCACCATAGCAGCGAGGACGCCGATCAACGGGCTGCCGGTGAGCACCATGGCGATGAACCCGGCGACGGCGCCGACCAGCATCATGCCCTCGATGCCGAGGTTGAGGACGCCCGCTTTCTCCGTGATCAGTTCGCCCAACGCGGCGAACAGCAGCGGCGTCCCGGCGCGCATGGTGGCGACGAGGATGGCCACAATGGTATCGATCTCGGCCATCACGGGGCCGTCCTGGCAACGTTGGGTATGAGCTTGACGCGAAAGCGGATAAAGACATCCGAGGCGAGCACGAAAAACAACAACGTGCCCTGGAAGACACCGGTGATGGCAAGGGGCAGGTGGAGGTTCATCTGCAAGGACTCGCCCCCCAAGTACATGAGCGCCATCAGCAAGCTGGCCAGCAGCACCCCGGCCGGATGCAGCCGGCCTAGGAAGGCGACGATGATGGCAGCGAATCCGTAGCCCGGCGAAATGGTCGGGTTGAGCTGTCCCATGGGGCCGGCGACCTCGCCGAGCCCCGCCAATCCCGCCAGACCGCCGCCGATGAGGAAGCCCGTCCACACCACCCGATTGGCGCTGTAGCCGGCGTAATTTGCGGCGGCCATGGCCTGGCCCACAACCTTGATCTGGAACCCGGCGAAGGTGCGGGTCACGAACACCCACCCGATCAGCGCGGCGAGCACTGCCAGCACGACGCCGAAATGAAAGCGCGTACCCTCGATGAGGACGGGTAGCAGGGCGTCTTCCCCGAATAGCCGCGTCTCCGGAAAGTTGAACCCCTCGGGATCGCGCCACGGCCCGTGCACCAGATAGCCCAGCACCTGGATGGCCACGTAGGCGAGCATGAGGCTGGTGAGAATCTCATTGGCGTTGAAGCGGGTCTTCAGGAACGCCGGAATGGCCCCCCACGCCATGCCGCCGAGGCCGCCACCGACGGTCATCAACGGCAACAGCCACGGTCCCTCGTCACCGTAAAACGCCAACGCCAGGCCGCCGCCGCAGATGGCCCCCATGGTGAGCTGTC
>DASCNF010000078.1:0-4633 GCA_036011345.1 Rhodospirillales bacterium
GATGAACTCCGTCTTCCAGCCTTTCTTTGTACGGGTGAAGTCGACGCTGCCGTAGTAGTAGTCGAGGATGTCCTCGGCCGACATGCCGTTCACCGTGCCGGGATCGGGGAATTCTCCCGATTCCAGGCTCTCGCGGCGCAGCGCTGCCGTTTCGTCGTTGTCCAGCGCCATCAGCAACGTGGTGACCGGCAACTTGCGCCGCCGGTCGATGCGTACGTAGACCATGTCCTTGGCATCGAATTCGAAATCCAGCCAAGAGCCGCGATAGGGGATGATGCGCGCGCTAAATAGAAATTTTCCCGAGGAATGGGTCTTGCCCTTGTCGTGATCGAAGAAGACGCCGGGCGAGCGGTGCATCTGGGAGACGATCACGCGCTCGGTGCCATTGACGAAGAAGGTGCCGTTGTCGGTCATCAACGGCATGTCACCCATGTAGACTTCCTGTTCCTTGATGTCGCGGATGGAGCGCGAACCGGTTTCCTCGTCGATGTCCCATACGACCAGACGCAGGGTCACCTTGAGCGGCGCCGCGTACGTCATGCCCCGCTGCTGGCATTCCTCGACGTCGTACTTGGGATCCTCAAACTCGTACTTGACGAATTCCAGGGTGCCGCGCTCGGAGAAATCACGGATTGGGAAGACGGATCTGAAGACTTCCTGCAGACCGTTATTTATCCGCTCCGCCGCCGGCACCACCAGCTGCAGAAATTGGTCGTAGGATGTCTTTTGCACCTCTATGAGGTTGGGCATCGGCGTGGCGGCGGAGATGCTACCGAACGTCTTACGAACACGCTTGCGGCCCGTAAAGGAATCAACCATTACAACTCCCTAGAACTGGATATTCTCGTTGACCCTGCCGTTCCCGGCGGCCGAGGCCGGCCCCGTGACCCGGTCTCGGCATTTCGACGGAATAGCCGCATCCGCTTTGCCGGCCACGGCGAAGCCAATTCGGGCGAATGCGTTGACATAGACGTTGGCGGCGGCGGCACGCACCAACGCGCCGGTGCACCACTCGCCATCCGGACATCGTAACTCGGTGTTGCCGGGCACCTTATTTGAGCTCGACCGTGGCGCCGGCCTCTTCCAACTTCTTCTTGATCTCTTCGGCTTCATCCTTCGTGATGCCCTCCTTCACCGCGGCGGGCACCGATTCCACAAGGTCCTTGGCCTCCTTGAGGCCCAGGTTGGTGGCGGCACGAACCTCCTTGATGACATTGATCTTCTTTTCACCGAACGTGGTGAGGATGACGTCGAAATCCACCTTCTCCTCGGCGGCCTCGGCGGCGGGCGCGCCGCCGGCTGCGGCAACTGCGGCGACCGGGGCAGCCGCCGAGACACCCCATTTTTCTTCCAGCAGCTTGCTGAGCTCGGCCGCCTCCATGACGGTCAGACTCGAGAGGTCTTCGACAATTTTTTCCAGATCTGACATTTCTTATGTGCTCCTTCGGCTTGAACTTCGATCTTTTACTTTACGGCTTCATGCGGCCTTACGCGGCCTCGCCCGATTGTTCGTACGCACCGACGACGCGGGCGACTTGCCCGCCCGGCGCCTGCAGAATGCCGACAAGATGCGTCGCCGGCGCATTCAGCATGCCTACGATGCCGCCCCTCAACTCGTCGAGAGAGGGGAGGCTCGCCAAAGCCTTGACGCTTTCCCTGTCGAGCCGCTGGTCGTCAAAGAAGCCACCCAAAACCACCAGCTGGTCGTTTTGCTTGGCAAAGTTCACAACGACCTTGGGCGCCGATACCGGATCCTTGGAATAGGCGATGGCCGTGGGCCCGGTAAACAGGTCGCTCAAGTCCTGGTACTTCGTGTCGGCGATAGCGAGACGCGTGAGCCGATTCTTGATCACTTTGAATCCGGCGCCCGCTTCCCTCATCTTGTCGCGGAGTTCGTTCATCTTGGCGACGTTCAATCCCGAGTAATGGGTGACCACCAAGACGGACGTCTCGTTGAAAAGGCGATGCAGCGAGGCGACCAATTCCTCTTTACTTACTCGATCCACCAATCGTCTCCGTGTTCATACGCCGCCGGTGACCCCATGAGGGACCGGCGAGGCGCTTGTGGACGTGTGGCCCCATTCGAATCGAGGCCTGCTTCTCATCCAGTCCAACGGTTCAAGCCGTTCGGAGGCACCTAATAACAATGCCGCGAAACGGTTCTCATCACTGTCTATGCAGGCGGCTCTTTCCTTTAAAACCACCTCGGGGAATCGCCCCCGGGGCGGCATCTACAGTCTTGGACAGGGCTTGAAGGCCAATTGCCGGCCTCCGTATCCGCCGCCGCGCGCCACGCCCGGCGGCAGAAACCCGGTTTCTCCGCGGCCAGCCTTAGCCGACCACGCTCGCAATATCCAGTTTCACGCCCGGCCCCACCGTCGAGGACAGGCTGACGCGTTTCATATACGTGCCCTTGGTGCCGCTGGGCTTGGCCTTGCCGATGGCGCCGACGAATACCTTGATGTTCTCCTCCAGGGCCTCCGCCTTGAAGCTCGTCTTGCCGACGCCGGCGTGGACGATGCCCGACTTTTCGGCACGGAATTCCAATTGTCCTCCCTTCGCCGCCGCCACCGCTTCGGTGAGATTGGCGGTCACGGTGCCGAGCTTGGGATTGGGCATCAAGCCGCGGGGTCCCAGGATCTTTCCGAGGCGGCCCACCACGGCCATCATGTCGGGCGAGGCGATGCACCGATCGAAATCGATTTCGCCTTTTTGAACGATTTCCGCGAGGTCTTCGGCACCGACCACGTCGGCGCCCGCGGCCTTGGCCTCGTCGGCCTTGTCGCCCTTGGCGAAGACGGCGACCCGCGTCTCCTTGCCGGTGCCGTGCGGCAGGGCGATAACGCCGCGCACCATTTGGTCGGCGTGGCGCGGGTCGATGCCCAGGTTGATGGCAATCTCCACCGTCTCATCGAACTTCGTCGACGCGCTTTCCTTGATCACCCGCACCGCCTCGGAGACCCCGTAAAAGGCCTCGCGGTCGATATTTTCATAGGCGCTTTTCAAGCGCTTTCCCTTGCTCGCCATCGTCCTACTCCATGACCTCTATACCCATAGAGCGCGCCGAACCCGCGATCATCCGGCTGGCGGCATCCATATCCTTCGTGTTGAGGTCTTCCATCTTCTTTTCCGCGATCTCGCGCACCTGACGCATGGTTATCATGCCGACCGGTTCCTTGCCGGGTTCCGCCGCCGCCTTTTCGAGGCCCGCCGCCTTTTTGATAAAATAGCTGGCCGGCGGCGTCTTGGTGACGAAGGTGAAGGTGCGGTCGCCATAGACCGAAATGACCACGGGAATCGGCACACCGGGTTCCATCTTCTGGGTCTCGGCGTTGAAGATCTTGCAGAACTCCATGATATTCAGCCCGGCCTGGCCGAGCGCCGGGCCGATGGGCGGCGACGGATTGGCCTGCCCTGCCGGCACCTGAAGCCTGACGTATCCGGTTATTTTTTTTGCCATGTTCGCCTCAGCTCAGCATTGTTATCAATCGTCGATACGTCACAGTTTCTCGACCTGGGAATATTCCAGCTCGACCGGCGTCGAGCGCCCGAAGATCGAAACCGCCACCTTGACCCGGGCGCGCTCTTCATCGACATCGTCGATGATCCCGTTGAACGAGGTGAACGGGCCGTCGCACACACGCACCTGCTCACCTATATCGAAGGTAACTGACGGCTTCGGCCGATCGACGCCATCCTGCACTTGACGCATGATGCGCCCGGCCTCGGCCTCGGTGATCGGCGTCGGGCGGCCACGCCCACCGAGAAAACCGGTCACCTTGGGCGTATTCTTTACCAAGTGCCAACTCTCGTCGGTCATATTCATCTTGACCAGCACGTAGCCCGGAAAAAACTTGCGCTCGGCGCTGACCTTGGCGCCGCGGCGCATCTCTACGACCTCCTCGACGGGAACGAGAAGCTTCTCAACGTCCTCCTCCATGCCCATTTGGTGGGCTTGCTCCTCGATCGACTGGGCTACCTTCTTTTCGAAGCCCGAATAGACGTGAACGACGTACCATTGCCCAGCCATCGGCCTCAGCCTCCAAGCCCGAAAACCAACCGCACGCCCAGGGACATCACCTGATCGACGAGAAAGAAAAACACCGCCGCCGCGATTACCATCACGAACACCATACCGGTGGATATGGCCGACTCCTTGCGTGTCGGCCACGTCACCTTTGCGGTCTCCTGGCGGACCTGCTGAATAAACCGTGCCGGTGACGTTTTCGCCATCCTTCCGCTATCCAAACTTTACCGGCGCCCGGCGGGAAACGGTCCCCGCCGGCGCCACGTGTATTGGCAGGAGTGGCGGGACTCGAACCCACAACCCCCGGTTTTGGAGACCGGTGCTCTAGCCAATTGAGCTACACTCCTATTGCGTGGCGTCCGCCGCCCACGTCCTTTTCCGGCCCGCCCGGCGAACAAATGCAACGCTCGTAAAGCACCCGCAAATACTCGGCCCAAGCCCTCTCCGGAGCCTCCGGCCCTCTCCCCCGCTTATTCGATGATCGAGGCGACGACGCCGGCGCCCACCGTGCGCCCGCCCTCGCGGATGGCGAAGCGCAGGCCCTCGTCCATGGCAATCGGCGAAATCAGCGTCACTTCCATCGATACGTTGTCCCCCGGCATCACC
>DASCNF010000079.1:0-6840 GCA_036011345.1 Rhodospirillales bacterium
GCCACGCGCCTGACCTTCGTCGGCGAGCTCGGATGGGAGCTCCACATTCCGACCGAGTTTGCCCAGGACGTCTTCGACATCCTGGTCGACGCCGGTGCCGAATTCGGCCTGCGCCAAGCCGGTCACCGAGCCCTCGATCATCTCCGCTCGGAGCGCGCCTACCGCGCGCACGGGCTCGACATCTCGCCGTCGGACACCCCTTACGAGGCGGGGCTCGGTTACACCGCGAAGATGGATAAGCCGGGCGGCTTCATCGGCCACGAAACACTCGAGGCGCAACGCGGAAGGGCGCTCGACAAGCGCCTGGTCATGTTCAAGCTGGTGGATCCGGAACCGCTTCTTTTCCACGACGAACTCATTCGCCTGGATGGCAGGATCGTCGGCTACTTAAGCTCCGGCGCTTACGGATTCACCCTCGGATGCTCGGTCGGCATGGGTTACGTCCACCATCCGGAGGGCGTGACAGAGAAACTCTTGGAGAGCGCCAGGTTCGAGATCGAGATTGCCTGCGAACGCTATCCCGCCGAGGCCTCTTTCCGGCCCTTCTACGACTCGAAGGGGGAACGGGTGAAGATGTAGCGGGCCTGGCCCGAAAGGCATTGCCGCGGTACCGGAACCTCCTGAAAGCTCCATCTCCCTACGCCTTCGATAGCCGCAGGCCGAGGATGTTCCGTGCCTCCTCCACCGTCGCGACCTTGCCGCCAAGGCCCTCGATGATGCCTGCCGCCTTACGTATGAGCGAGGCGTTGTCCGGGGTCTTGACCCCCTTCGACAGGTAGACCGTATCCTCCATTCCGGTGCGGCAATGACCGCCAAGCAGGAAGGCCTGAGCCAACATGGGAAAGGCCATGCGGCCAGCACCGAAGGCAGCCCAATCACTGTTCTCCGGCAGCAGGGATCTGGCATGGACAAGGGATTGCGGCGTCGCCACCATGCCGTATTCCACTCCCATGACAAGTTGGAAAAGGATGGGCATCCTGAGCACGCCTTCGCCGATCAACGCGCCGGCTAAATGTATGTCGCCGGTGTCAAAGACTTCGAGTTCCGGTTTCACGCCGGCGGCATAGATGCGTTCGGCCATGATCCTGACGGTGCGCGGGGAATTGATCACGGCACCGCCTCCGAACCACATCGTGTTGAGGTCCAGGCTGCACATCTCGGGCTTCAGTTCGACCACATGCTCGGTGCGGATTTCCGGTGTGGTGAGCGTGGTCGCGGGCGCCGCTTTCGTTGGCTCGTCGTCGCTGGGAAGGAACCGCCCGCCGGGTCCGGTGGTCAGGTTGATCACCATATCGGTATCGCATTCGCGAATGCGCTTCACGACCTCGCGGTAATACTCGATCTCCATGCTCGGGAGTTGCGTTTCCAGGTCGCGCACGTGAATGTGGCAGATCGCAGCCCCGGACTTCGCGGCACCGATGCACGAGTCGGCGATTTCCCCCGGCGTCACAGGCAGGGCCGGATTGTGTTGGCGCGTGGTAAAGCTGCCCGTGACCGCGCAGCTGATGATCGTTGGTTTCAAGTTCCTACTCCTGATCCCTAGTTTTTTCCATTCGTATCGCGGCGAGACACTAACGGCGTGTCGGCCGAAAATGCCGGCGCCTCCCGGCTAGGACGCGCTGCTCCCGCCTTGGGGAACGGTGCCGCCGACCGGGTAGTAGCCGCGCCGCACGTCGCGCTCGATCATGGCCAGATCACGCTCAGCCGGGGGGCCATAACCGCCGCCGCCGGGCGTCTTGACCTGAACCCAATCGCCCGCCGTCAGCACGTAGCCTTCACCCTTGGAGAAGTGCTCCGGCCGGGTCACGCGACCGCTCTGCGAGACCTCAATCTCATTGGTGGCGCCGTCTTGTCCGTCCATCAGGCCCGGCGGGCCGAAGCGCCCATGATCCATCAGGAACGACGCCTTGCATTCGCCCCGCAACAGGCGCACCCGGTAACTAATTCCAAATCCGCCGCGGTGGCGGCCAGCCCCGCCGGATTCCTCGCGCAGCGCGTATTCGTCGAATACCAGTGGGTAGTGCTGTTCAAGTATCTCGACCGGCTGCGTCTTGGAGATGCCCACCGTCGAGCAGCCGTTGCTCAGCCCGTCCGTCTCCCACCATCCGCCATAGCCGCCACCGGAGAACAGGTACATGATGTAGTTGACGTTATCCTCGGGATCGTAGCCGCCCACCGCCAGGTTGCCACTGGTACCGGCCGGAGCCGCGAACATGCGCTCCGGTATCGCCTGGCCCATGGCCCCGAACACCACCTCCATGATGCGCTGCGCAACCTCCGCCGCGCAGCCCGCCACGGGCCGCGGATACTCGGCATACAGGAACGTGTTCTTGGGCGCCAGGATGCGCAGCGGCGCGAAACACCCGGCGTTGATCGGCACCTCGGGGAAGATGTGCTTGATTGCCACATACACCGACGACTGGGTGGTCGCCCACACCGAGTTCATGGGCCCCCGACAGGGCGGGCTGGAGCGTGAGAAGTCGAATTGAATGGAGCCGCCCTGGATGGTCATATCGAGCGCCACCGCCAGCGGCTCATTCACCACCCCGTCGCTGTCGATATGGCTGGTGAAACTGTAGGTACCGTCCGGGACAGCCTCGATGCAGGCCTGCATTTGCCGCTCCGAGCGCGCCTTGAGTTCGATGATTGCCGCCTCCACCGTATCCTCTACATAGCGATCGAGCAGCGCGGTGAGCCGCTTTTCGCCGGTCTTCAGGGCGCCAATCTGAGCGCGGATGTCGCCGATGCGCTCCTCCGGCACGCGGATGTTGTTGAGGATGATGTCGACCACGTCCTGGACCACCTCGCCACGACGAACCAGCTTGACCGGCGGCAGCCTCAGACCCTCCTGCTGGATCTCGGTGGCCGTCGAATTGAAGCCGCCCGGCACCATGCCGCCGGTGTCCGGCCAGTGTCCGGTGTTGGACAGATAGCACCACAAACGGCCCCGATAATGGAACGGGGTTATCATCTTCACGTCCATGAGGTGGGTGCCGCCCAGGTAGGGGTCGTTCTGTATGATCACGTCCCCGGGCTCGATGTCGCTGCGGCACTCGATAACGGCCTGCGTGGCGAACTGCATGACGCCGAGGAAGATCGGAAGTCCCAACTCGCCTTGCGCGATCATCTCCCCGGTGTCGCGATGGTATATGCCATTCGAACGGTCGAACCCTTCCGAGATGACCGGCGAGAAGGACGTCTTCTGGTGCACCAGGTCCATCTCGCTACACACTTGCTTAAGGCCGTTCTCGATGACGGCCAAGGTAACTGGATCAAGGGACATCTGTCGTGCGTCTCCCGTTCAGGTCGTCTGTCCAACGTCAATAACGAGGCTGCCAAGGTCATCGACCCTCGCCGTGGCCCCGGGGTCGACGACGACGGTCGTATCCGGTTGCTGAATAATCGCCGGTCCCTCCACCACCGCCCCGGCGCCAAGTGCGTCGCGTGCGAATATCCGCGTGTCGACGAATTCATTGCCGAAGAAGACCGGACGCTCGCCCATGGGCGCAGCGGCCCCAGCCGTACCGACCAGGCGGCCGAACATGGTCAACTCGAGCGGCGGCCGGCGACCAATCACCGTCGTGCGCAGACTTGCCAGCACCAGCGTCATCCCGGTGAGTTCGATCTCGAAACGGGCCTTGTAGAGCTCGGTCAAGGCCGCGGTTACGGGTGACGCGGCAAAGCCGGAGCTCGCCACCGGCACCCGGAAGACATGGGTCTGCCCGCGGTAGAGGAGGTCGGCCTCGTGCACGACCTCGACGTCGGAGACCGGCACGCCCTCATCCGCAATGGTGTCGCAGCCGCGCCGCGCCTGCTCGGCCAGCACCGCGTCGGCCTCGGCCGGATCGACCTCCGCCAGCGGCCGCCAGACGGTATGCACGAAGTCGTGGCGCAGGTCGGCGAGGACACAGCCGAGCGCCGAGGTGATGCCGGGAAAGCGCGGCACCAGCACCTGCGGGATGCCGAGTTCCCGAGCCAGGGCCACGGCATGCATCGGCCCTGCTCCACCGAAGGCGAACAGCGCGAAGTCGCGTGGATCGTGCCCCTTTTCGATGGACACGAGCCGGATCGCCGAGGCGAGCTGGTTGCTGGAGACGTCGATGAGCGCCGATGCCGCCTCGATCGCGTCGAGCCCCAGAAGCCGGCCCAAATGGGCGTCAAGCGCTTCCTTGACCGCCCCCAGCCCGGCCGCTCCCTGGACGCCCGAGAAGCCCGCCGGATCGACGCGGCCGAGCACGACATTGGCGTCGGTCACCGTCGGCCGCTCGCCGCTACGGCCGTAACACACGGGGCCGGGTTCCGCGCCGGCGCTCTCCGGTCCCACGCGCAGCAGGCCGGCCGCATCCACATAGGCGATGGAGCCGCCGCCGGCGCCGATGATGTGGGTGTCAACCATCGGCACCCGCACCGGCACCCCGTAGGCGAGGTCCTTCTCCGCCGATAGCGCCGGTTCGCCGTCGCGTATCAGGCTCACGTCGAAGCTCGTGCCGCCAATGTCGCAGGCAATCAGGTTGGGAAAGCCGGACTGCTGACCGATGCGGGCCGCCGCGATGGCTCCCGCGGCCGGGCCCGACATCACGGTCTGCACCGGCTGGCGCGCCGCCATGGGCGCCGCCATGGTGCCGCCGTTGCCTTGCATCACCAGGAGCTGGTTTGGGAACCCGCCACCCTCCAGCCGCTCGGCGACGCGCCCCAGGTAGCGTGCCAGGACCGGCTGCACGAAGGCGTTGACGGCGGCCGTGCTGCCGCGTTCGAACTCCCGCACCTCGCACAGGACGTCGCTGCTGGAGGTCACGTAGTCGTTGGGCCATAGCGACCGCACTATTTCTGTTGCCCGTTGTTCGTGGTCCGGGTTGGCGTAGGCATGGAGGAAGTGAATGACGACCGCTTCGGCGCCGAGTTCGAGCAACCGGGCCACGGCAGCGCGCACCTCGTCGTCGTCGAGCTCCACCATCTCCCTGCCGCGCGCGTCAATGCGCTCCGTCACCTCGAAGCGGAACTCACGGTCGATCAGCGCCTCGAAACTGCCGGTCATGCCGTAGTTGCTCGGCCGCGTGCGCCGTCCCAACTCGAGGACGTCGCGAAAACCGCGCGTCGTAATGAGCCCGCAGCGCGCCCCCTTGCGTTCCAGGACCGCATTGGTGGCGACCGTTGTGCCGTGAACGATCACCGCCAGGTCGTCCAGCATCACCTCGCCTGCCTCGAGCCCGCGCATCACTCCCAGGGAAGGGTCGTCGGGCGTCGACGGCACCTTCGCCACCCGGAACACCCCGGTGCCGGTGTCGACCATCAGGACGTCCGTGTTCGTCCCGCCCACGTCAATTCCCGTCTGCCATCCGCTCATTTTTATCCTTTTCGCGCATTCCCGTTGCTACCGGAAAGGTCGCCTCGCCGTCCACGACGCGGCGCGGTTCTGGCGCAAGCGCATCGCCGTAGCCGCCGCCCGCCGTTTCGACGGCGGCGATGTCACCTATCCTAAGCATCTTCAGATTCCGATACGTTGCTCCGTGCTCTTTGTGTCACCGCCCATGTGCCCCGGGCAGGCTCCTAGAACAGCAGGTTGGGCAGAAAGAGAATGATGTCGGGCACCGCGATGCAAATACCCAGGCCAATCACCATCAGGATGACGAACGGCACGATCGAGCGATAGATGTCCCACATGGTTATGCCCGGCGGCGCCACGCCCTTGAGGTAGAAGAGGTTGTAACCGAAAGGTGGGGTCAGGAACCCGATCTCCATGTTGATGATGAACAGCACGCCGAACCATGTGGGGTCGAATCCCAGGGCTACGATGATCGGCACGAACACGGGCACCGTGATCATCATGATTCCGACCGTATCGATCACCATGCCGAGCAAGATGAGGAGCACTTGCATCACCGCCAGAATTACGTAGCGGTCCACGTCCAAGCCGAGGACGGCCCCCTTGACCAGGCTCGACGCACCCATCGCCGTATAGAGCGTCGAAAAGGCGCCGGCGCCGATGATGATCCAAAATATCAGGCAAGAGACGAGGAGCGTCTTTTCCGCCGCCTCGCGGAACATGCTCCACTGGAAGCCACGCTTGACGAGAGTGGCCACGATGCTGCCGAAAGCCCCGACGGCAGCTGCCTCGGAGACACTCGTGAAACCTGACAGTATCGACCCCAGGACGCAGACAACCAGCAGCAGAGGAAAGATGAGGCCTTTGAGCGAGACCGCCTTGTCGCGCCAAGTGAACCGTTCCTCCGCGGGAGCGGCCGGAGCGAGGCCAGGGGACAGATGGCTACGCACGAGGATATAGACGATGAACATCACGGCGAGCAGCAGCCCCGGCAGGATGCCGCCGGCGTAGAGCTTGCCGATCGAGGTGCTGGCGATGAGCCCATAGATGATCATCGTCACGCTAGGCGGGATAAGAATTCCGAGAGAGCCGCCCGCCGCAATGGACCCCAGCGCGATATCCTTGGAATAGCTGCGCGATAACATCGCCGGGAGGGCGAGAATTCCCATGGACACCGTGGCCGCCCCGCTGATCCCGGCCATGGCGGCAAAAATAGTGCAAATGATCACGGTGCCCGCGGCGAGCCCCCCCCGGCGGGTGCCGATGAAACGGTACATGGTGGCGTACAGGTCTTCGGCGATGCCTGAACGTTCCATCATGTTCGCCATGAAGACGAACAGGGGGATCGAAAGAAACTCGAAGCTCGAGGTGTTGCCGAACCCCTTCAGCACCAGCATCGACAGCGCGTTCGGTCCCCAGAAAAAGATGACAAGCAGGGCGCTCAGGCCGCCCAGCGCAATGGCGATGGGAACGCCCGAGACCAGGCAGCCAAACATGCTGCCAAAGAACAAAACGGT
>DASCNF010000080.1:0-8166 GCA_036011345.1 Rhodospirillales bacterium
CTGCTCAACTGATATGGGGATCGTTTCTCGCCAGATTAGGTGAGCATATGCCGAGACCCCTGTGCGAAGTTCATTAGCCGACATTCCCCAGACAGCCTCCAAATCCATGGAAATCGTACCATCATGGCACCCCCGGGGGTAGCCATATTGTCCAGCAACCAACGGTAGGCGTGATTTTGGCGGATTGGCCGTATTCGGAATCCCATTTGAGCTTATTTTCCACCCTCCAGGCGTACCTCTCCCGCACTTTTGACCTCGCAGTGGAATTCATCGGCTTACGCCGGAACATGTCTTCGTCTTAGATCGTCAATCAGTTTCGGGGTTTTCTGGGTTAAAGGTGTATTCCGCCTGCTGATCATGCCGCCAAAATCCTGTCTTGGCGTGAAGGTCGCGGATATCGGATTCATGATCTCGGCGGGCGCGGTCCACGTCGTTCGAAAACACCTCGCCCAGACCGTCGATAGCCTGGCGCTTCCGCGTGCTCACCTGGTTAGGATGCTCCTTGTGCTTGGCCGCGATCTCCTGAACCGCCCTGTCGCCCGTTCCGGGGCGCCAAGGCGGCATCGGCCTAGCTTCCGGCGGCGCGTAGGGCCTCGATGGTGGCCCCGTAGTCGCCGCCTCCCCCGAACAGGGCACTGCCCGCCACCAGTACATTGGCGCCGGCCTCGATGGCGGCCTTGGCGGTGTCGGCGTTGATGCCGCCATCGACCTCCAGTTCGATGCGGCGGTCGCCGATCATGTGGCGCACGCGGCGGATTTTTTCGACCTGATCGACGATGAAGCTCTGGCCCCCGAAGCCGGGGTTGACGGTCATCACCAGCACCAAGTCGACGGCGTCCAGGACGTGCTCAACGGCCGCCGCTGGCGTCGCCGGGTTGAGCGACACGCCGGCCTTCCGGCCCAAGCCCCGGATGACCTGGAGCGAGCGGTTGAGATGCGGGCCAGCCTCGACGTGGACCGTGATGATGTCGGCGCCGGCTTCGGCGAAGGCCTCCAGGTAGGGGTCGGCGGGGCTGATCATGAGGTGCACGTCGAGGGGCTTCTCGGTGTGCGGGCGCAGCGCCCGCACGGCGTCCGGGCCGATGGTGATGTTGGGTACGAAATGGCCGTCCATGACGTCGACGTGGACGTAGTCGCAGCCAGCGGCGTCGATGGCGCGCACCTCCTCTCCGAGCCGCGCGAAATCAGCGGACAGGATCGAGGGCGCGATCTTGATGGCGTCGGTCATACAAGAGTCATAGAGGTGTCATGTGGCCGCTACGCCGCCTCCAGCTGGCCTTCCATGTCCGCGGTATAGTCGCCGCGGCAGGCCGTGCTGTTGAACTTAGCGCGGTGGTAAAGGGCCTGCTGGGCGGCCGCCACGTTGTCGGGCGAGCCGCCCCACCGTTTCAGGGGCAAAGCCTGCAGGGCGCGGCCATAGGAGAAGCTGAGCTCCCACGGATGCGACCCCGTGAGCGCGTTCATGGCGTTGAGGTGTTGGGTCGCCATCTCGTCGCTTTGCCCGCCCGACAAGAACACGATGCCCGGCACCGCGGCGGGCACGGTGCGGGCCAGACAGCCGACAGTGCGCGCCGCCACCTCCTCGATGCCGGCCTGGGCGGCGCACCCGGTGCCCGAGATCACCATGTTCGGCTTGAGGAGCATACCCTCCAGGCTGACGCCGTGCTCGTGCAGGGCGTGGAAGACGGCGGTCAGGGTGTCGGTGGTGACGTCATCGCAGCGCTCGATATCATGGGCGCCGTCCATCAGCACCTCGGGCTCGACGATGGGCACCAGTCCGCCTTCCTGACAAAGGCGCGCGTAGCGGGCCAGGGCGTGGGCGTTGGCCTCGATGCAATAGCGGCTGGGGATGGCGTCGCCGATGGTGATGACGGCCCGCCACTTGGCGAAGGTGGCGCCCAACTCGCGATATTCAGCGATGCGCTCGCGCAGGCCGTCGAGGCCCTCCGTCACCTTTTCGCCCGCCGCGCCGGCCAGCGCCTTGGCGCCGGTGTCTACCTTGATGCCGGGATGGATACCCTGGCCTCGCAGGATCTCGACGATGGGGACGCCTTCGGGACTCGATTGGCGGATGGTCTCGTCGTAGAGGATTGCGCCGCTGACGAATTTGCCGAGGCCGGCGGTGGTGAACAGCAGCGCGCGGTAGGCGCGGCGGCTGTCCTCGGTCGAGGCGACGCCGATGGTCTCGAAGCGCTTGCCGATGGTCGGCGTGCTTTCATCCGCCGCCAGGATGCCCCGGGCGTCGGCTACGATGTCCTGGGCCACGGATTCGAGTTGCTGCGCCATCATCGCCCTCCTCCAGATTTTCCGTTCATTTTACAGGCGTCTTTCATCTTACAGCCGCGCCTTGACGGCGGCGACAACGTTCTCAGGGGTGATTCCGAAATGGGTGTAAAGCTGCCCGGCCGGCGCCGAGGCACCGAAAGACTCCATGCCGACGAAACCGCCGGCCTCGCCGAGATACCTTTCCCAGCCCTGGCCGATGGCGGCCTCGACGGCGACGCGCGCCTTAGCCGGGCCGAGCACGGCATCGCGGTAGGCGGCGTCCTGCTCGTCGAAGAGCTCCCAGCACGGCATGGAGACCACGGCGGTGGGCACGCCGTCGACCTGCAATGCGTGGCGCGCTTCCATGGCGAGGGCGACTTCCGAGCCGGTGGCCAGCACCGTCGCCCGCCGTTCGCCGTCAGCCTCGGCCAGCACGTAGGCGCCGCGCGCGCACAGGTTCTCGCTGATATGTTCAGTGCGCAGGGCCGGCACTCCCTGGCGGGTCAAGGCCAAGGCCGAGGGTCCGGAGGCGCGGGTGAGCGCGACGGCCCAGCACTCCAACGTCTCCACCGCATCGGCCGGGCGCAGCACGGCCATGTTGGGAACGGCGCGCAAGCTCGCCAGGGTCTCCACCGGCTGGTGGGTCGGGCCGTCCTCGCCGAGGCCGATGGAATCGTGGGTCAGCACGTAGATTACGCGCTGGCCCATGAGGGCCGAGAGGCGCATGGCCGGGCGCATGTAATCGGCGAAGATGAGGAAGGTGCCGCTATAGGGGATGAGCCCGCCGTGCAGAGCCATGCCATTCATGGTGGCGGCCATGGCGTGCTCGCGAACCCCGTAGTGGAGGTAGCGCCCGGCGAAATCGTCCGCCGTAATCACCGGCGTGCTTTCGGTGCGCGTGTTGTTGGATCCCGTGAGGTCGGCCGAGCCGCCAATCATCTGGGGCACCTGGGCAGTCAGCACGTCGAGGACGGCCTGCGAGGCTTTGCGCGTCGCCCAGGCCGGCTTGTCGGCGGTCAGGACGCGCTTGTGGGCATCGAGCGCCGCTTCCCAGCCATCGGGCAGATCGCCGGCCAGGGCGCTATCAAAGCGCGCCCTGGTGTCCGCATCGAGGGCGGCGCGGCGCGCCTCCCAGTCACCGCGCTGGCCGCTCCCGCGCGCGCCTGCCGCGCGCCAGGCGGCGATCACGGCGTCGGGAACGACTAAGGGGTCGTGCGCCCAATCCAGTTTTTGGCGGGCGCCAGCAATTTCCTCGGCACCGAGAGGCGCGCCGTGGGTGGCCGACGTCCCCTCCTTGGTCGGCGCACCGTAGCCGATGGTTGTGCGGCAGGCAATCAAGGACGGCTTGTTCGAGGTCCGCGCCTCCTCGATGGCGGCGGCGACGGCGACGGCGTCGTGGCCGTCCACCGATTGGACGTCCCAGCCCGAGGCGCGAAAGCGCGCCGGCTGATCATCGGAGACGGTGAGCTCAGTGGCCCCATCGATGGATATGAGGTTGTCGTCGAATAACACGATGAGCCTGGCCAGCCCGAGATGGCCAGCCAGGGAGATCGCCTCGTGGCTGATGCCTTCCATCAGGCAGCCGTCGCCGGCCACGGCGTAAGTGTAGTGATCGACAACGCCGCCTCCGAAGCGGGCGTTCAATAGGCGCTCGGCCAAGGCCATGCCGACGGCGTTGGCCAACCCCTGTCCGAGAGGCCCCGTCGTCGTCTCGATGCCCGGCGCGTGGCCATACTCGGGATGGCCCGCCGTGCGTGCCCCGAGCTGGCGGAAATTCTCCAGCTCCGTCAGGGTCATGTCCTCGTACCCGGTGAGATAAAGGAGGGAATAGAGAAGCATCGAGCCGTGGCCCGCCGAAAGTACGAAACGGTCGCGGTCCGGCCACTCAGGCGCCGATGGATCAAACTTCAGGAAACGCGCGAAAAGGACGGTGGCGGCGTCAGCCATGCCCATGGGCATTCCCGGATGGCCCGAGTTGGCCATTTCCACGGCGTCCGCCGCCAGGAAGCGGATGGCGTTGGCCATGTCTTCGTGGGCGACGCTGGGCGCGGAAGTGGTCTCGGCGCGGGGCTTTTGGCGGGTGGCGGTCATTCGCGGGTTTCTCCCAGTCGATGGTAACCAGTGCCGGTGCCGCCGACAGCACACGGCGCGGCGGCACTCCGAACCCCAGGAGATCGATTTATCTTGCGCAGTTTCAAGGGATTAGCTGGAATCGCCCAGACCCTTATTCTTGCCAAGCGACACCCCGGAAACCGGTGGAGCCAAGCGCCTGCAGCGAACAACCGTCCACCGCGTCTTCAATACCACATTGGCGGAACCAATCAACAGGGCATCGGCGGCGCGGCACCGCCGGTTTAACGCTTCTCGCGGCGCCCGCAAATCGGCTATACGGGGTGCCCGACAAATAACCCATAGGTAAGGAACCACATCATGTTCACTGTTCACAACCCGTCATCCATCGTCGCCCCGCTCAGCCATTACAGCCATGCCATCAAGGTGCCGCCGAACGCCGAGTGGCTTTACCTCGCCGGGCAGGTAGGGATCGGAGCGGACGGCAAGCTCGCCGAGGGGTTCGAGGCCCAGAGCGACATCGTCTGGACCAACATCGGGGCGATACTCGAGGATGCCGGCATGGGATTTGAGCATTTGGTCAAGGTCAACATCTACCTGACCGATACCGCCGACATCCCCGCCTCGCGCACCCTCCGCGACAAGTACCTGGGCGATCTAAAAAAACCGCCGGCGGCGACCCTGGCAGTCATCTCCCAACTCGCCAACCCGGATTTTCTGGTCGAGATCGAAGGCATCGCCGCCAAGGCTTGACGATGCTGAGGCGCGCCACGGAACCACGGCCAAGAATGGAGGTGGATCATGGGAAAGGTCGAAAGCCTGTACGGCACAACCCCAGCCGAGATTTTCGAAAGCGGGCTGGAAAACATCGGCGATATCGAAGCGGTCGCCGTTTCCGTCCTGTGGAAGGACGGCACCGTCACCGCCGGATGGTCGAACATGGAACGGGCGCAGGTGGCGCTCATGGTATTGGCGCTCGACGCGCGCCAGCGCCGCGACCTGTTGCAGGAGATCGAGGGTTGAAAGGCGGCGAGGCGGCGGGGGAGACGCCATGAGCGCATCGGAAAGCGAAGAGTGGACAGGCGGGTGCCTGTGCGGGGCGGTGCGCTACCGGGCACGAAAGGCCCGGTGCGCGCCGTCATCTACCACTGCGAGATGTGCCGCAAGGTCTCCGAGGCGCCGCTGCTTTCGTTCGTCCGCTTTCCCCTCGACGGCTTCAAGTGGACCGAGCGCGAGCCATCCTAGTTACCGCTCCTCGGCAGAGGCCGAACGCGGCTTCTGTCCCATTTGCGGCGGCACGGTATCGCTGAAGGAAACGGTCCTCGGCGACCGCGTCCAGGTGTCGCTGGGCAGCCTCGACCGGCCCGGGGACGTCACCCCCGACGACCACGTGTGGACGCGCAGCCAGCTTTCCTGGCTGCATGTCGACGATGACTTGCCGCGCTATCCCCGGAACAACCCGGCGGCGCCCACCCTCGCCACGGGGGTGGATTAGGGGGCTCGAGCCCAGGCGGCGGCCTGGCCATGGCCGGGTGGCGGCGCTTCGTGCTAATGTCGCGCCCGCAAACAACCGTCCGCGACGCGGCGCCTTGATCAGGAAACAAAAACATGCACAGCCAACAAATCGTCGAATTCGGCGGGCCGCTCGTGGCCCACGACTACCCCACGCCAGAGCCCACCGGCACCGAGGTCCTGATGCGCGTGCACGGCTGCGGCGTCTGCCATTCGGATCTACATATCTGGGACGGCTATTTCGATCTCGGCGGCGGCAACAAGGTCATGGTCATCGACCGCGGCATGAAGATGCCCTTTACACTGGGCCACGAAATCGTCGGCGAAGTGGTGGCGCTGGGGCCAGAGGCCGAGGGCGCCACCGTCGGCGACAAGCGCATCGTCTATCCCTGGGTGGGCTGCGGCGAGTGTGCGATCTGCACGCGCGGCAACGATAATCTATGCGTCACCCAGCGATTTCTCGGCACCCGCGTCGACGGCGGATACAGCGACCACGTGCTGGCGCCGCACCCGCGCTACCTGGTCGACTACGAAGGCGTCGACGACGACATCGCCGGCACCTACGCGTGCTCGGGCCTGACCGCGTATGCGTCGCTCAAGAAGGTGGCCTCGCTCGGCGCCGACGACAACGTAGTGATGATCGGCGCCGGCGGCGTCGGCCTCAGCGCCGTGCACCTGGCGCCGTCGGTGATCGAAGCCGGCGTCATCGTCGCCGACACCGATGCGGCGAAGCGCCAGGCGGCGCTGGCGGCGGGTGCCTGGCACGCCATCGACAGCACCGCCGAGGACGCCGTCAAGACGCTACGCACGGAGCTGACCAAGGGCGGCGCCAGCGCCGTCATCGACTTCGTGGGCAGCCCCGCCACCGCCCAATTCGGCCTCGATGTGCTGCGCAACGGCGGAACCCTGGTGATCGTCGGCTTGTATGGGGGCCAATTGCCCCTGTCCCTCGTCCTGCTCCCCTTCCGCAGCCTGCGTATCATGGGCTCGTTCGTGGGCTCCCTGCCCGACCTGCGCGCCCTCATGGCGCTGGTCAAGGAGCGCGGCGTGCCCCCCATACCGTACGAGACGCGGCCACTCTCGGAAGCCAGCCAAGCGCTCGTCGACCTCAAGGCCGGCCACGTCACGGGCCGCGTCGTTCTGCGGCCCTAAGAGCCCGGACGCCTCCGCTCCGAGTGCGCGGAGGCCGGATGTAAGTTATGATGGAGGCATGAACCTGGGGTCCCAACAACTCCATTTCCGCTATTCCCCGGAAGATGACCGCATCATGGCGTTCGTCCGCAGAGAGGGTGGAAAGGAACACGTCTTCGAACTGACGCGCCGGGTGATCAAGGCGCTGTGGCCGCAGCTCGCGTCCAGAGTAAGCGCCTCCAGCGAGGCCGTTAAGAAAGCACCGACGGATGTCCGCAAGAAAGTGCTGGAGTTCGAGCAGGAGGGCGCCATGCAGAGCGCCAAGCAGACGGGTGCCGTCTCGACCAACCAGAAGCTGCCGGAAGTACAGCAGCGCACCCGCTACCTGGTCAAGAAGATACAGTTGCAGGACCACCCTTCGGGCCGCAAAATTCTGCATTTCTCGGACGGCAAGACGTCCCTCAACCTGCCGATCACGGTGGAGCGCCTGCAGGTGATATGCGAACTTTTACGGTCCCTGGCGACGAACGCCGATTGGGACCTCAGCCTGGCCTACGGGATGGCGCCAACCAAGCCCGGACAAAAAACCGGCGGCCGGTGGCGACACGCCGCCCAAGGGAAAGCCCTCGATCCACTAATTCCTTGATCTGTGGGGGCAACGTGTCTTGCGAAACAGTGTAACCAACAAGCTTTCGATCATGCTTTTTACCATCCTGCTCTTCGCCTGGGACAGTGGTACCGGGCCGGCGGCGACCATCGAACTCATCAATCCCTTTTCGGCGATCAAGAGCGCCGTGGAGGCCGCCGTCGAGGATCGCAGCTCGGCGGACATCGCTGAGGACCTAAGGATCAAGGCGGCGATCACCGCCGATGTCATCGGCGAGATGGGAACCGACGTCTACAAACAAGACGTCATGCTGGCCGGCAGCGTCGAGAAGGAAGGGCAGAAAAACAGACCGAAAAGCTGACCTAGGCCATCAAGGGGGTGAAAAAATCTAGAACGAAATCGTCGTGAAAAACCCCTGGACAAGGAAAAAGGCGCCGTCGAGAATTTCGTCGACGACACCGTCATCGAGGGCAAGATCAACGCCCTCCTGCTCGACGCCTCGGGCGTTAACGTCACCAACTTCCGCTGACGCTCGGTGGGCGGCACGGTGTTCCTGTTCGGGCGCGCGCTGTCGAAGGAAG
>DASCNF010000081.1:0-4269 GCA_036011345.1 Rhodospirillales bacterium
CGACAACCGCGCCAGGGCGATGATCAGGCCGAGCACTACACCGATGGTCCAGGCCAACGCCGCCAGTTCAAGCGTGATTACCGCCCCATTGACGAAGACGATGCGATAATCCCAAAGAAATCCGAATTGCCAGTTGTACATGGACCCTCCAATCGAGCGTCAATCTGCGGCCGTTCGTGCTCCGACGATGCGCCGGAAGACGGTTGGCGAGATGTGTCCTCTCTCCGCCCACCACGCCTAGGAATAACAACTATTTCCACGATCCTCGGGCCAACGCGTGCATGACCCTTGCAGTGCCTCCATTTCCGATTCGGGACCACGGCGTCGAATAGGTCCGCCTTGATGTTTTCGGACATCCCGCTATCGGTTCGTCATCATACGAAGCGCTAATTCACTATTCAATTAAGTTGCCTCCTCAATTAAGTTGCCTCCGGGAGCCCCCTGATGGCGCGGCAAGATCCGTAGAAGCGTTCGCAAAGGACCGATTGATAGGCGAACTAATATCCATTAGAGTTTTTCGAGGGGGGATCGTGTTCAAACGTTCGCCGAACGAAATGCCGTCCTTCGAACCGCAAAGGGCGAATACGATGTTGGATCCTGCGGACATCTTCGAGCCGTCAATTTACGAACAAGTGCGGCTGCCAGTGATGCAAGCCCGTTACCTGCCTCCGTGGTGCTGCACGACGGACGCGTTCTACCAACGCGAGGTGGCATCCATCTTTCTCGAGGAATGGAACTTCCTCGGGCGCAAAGATCGATTGCCCGGTCCCGGAGACTACTTTTTCGGCCCATATCGCCGATGTTCCGCTGTTTGTCATCCGAAACCGCGCCGGGGAACTGCGCGCCTTCGCAAATACGCGCAGCCATCGGGGCGCGAAACTGCTCGAGGACGAGGGACTCTGCAAGAGCGTCATCCAGTGTCCCTATCACGCCTGGACCTTCGACTTCGACAGCGCGCTGGTGGCTCGAGCAGCACCCGCTCGACGGAATCCCGGTGGCATGACCGCCCGGGACTTGAGACGACAGGGAGACAAGACGACAGGGGGTAATGATCGTCATTCAATGGAGAAAGCAGTAAGGGAGAAAATTCTATGTCTGTCATGAAATTTACAGGAAGAACCAATTGTCTCGCCGCAGTCTTCGCGGTGATGGTAGCCCTGCCGCTGCTGATGGTGCCGACGGACGCCGGTGCCAAAAGCCTGCAGGAGATCGTCAAGGATAAGAAAATCAGGTTGGGTACGATCCCCTACCATCCGTCAACGATCAAAGATCCCAAAACCGGCGAATGGAGTGGCTTCTACGTCGACACCTTGCGAAATCAGTTCAAGACCCTGAAAATTGAGATCGAGTTCGTGGAGACCAAGTGGGGCACCTTCTCGGGGGCCCTTCAGTCCGACCAGTTCGACGTCTTCGTCGGTGGTTCTTTCGCGACGCCATTGCGCGCGCTCGCCATCAACTTTTCCAAGGCCTTTATGTACATGGGTTACAGCGCCGGCGCCCGGAAAGCCGACGCCCACAAGTACAAGACCGTCGCCGACATCGACAAGCCCGGTGTCAAGGTAGCGGTCGCCATGGGCAGCGGCGGCCACGAGTACGTTAAGCAGAATTTCAAGAATGCCGAGATCGTCGCCCTCGACACGGGCGACCTGACGGCGCCGTTCATGGAGGTGCTGGCGGGCCGGGTCGATGTCGGCATCCAGGACGCGGTAGCCACAGCCCTTGTCGCCTCCAAGCAACCCAATCTCGTCGACCTTTACGGATCCGATCCCTTCAACGTCCTCCCCATATCGTTTGCGGTGGCGAAGGGAAACCTGGAACTGCTCAACTTCCTCAACACGTTGGTCGACTACATGCGCATCAACGGAAAGTGGCGTAAGGGGGCCGAGAAGTACAAAGAGGATCTCGGCGGCTTCTTTGAGGTGAAGCCAAACTACGTTCCGTTTGGGGGCTCCGGGCGCACCGGCCAGATCAAGTAGGTGGTCCGTTAGACCCGAAACACGCCTCTCGAACCAAGCGGGCCGGCGATCGGGCCGGCCCGCTGTCGGCCGTGGGTCAATCCGCGAGTGCGTAGCATCCGTCGTCGAGCCGCGATAGCTTGCCCGTCTCACGCAGCATTTCCAACTCGACGATGACCTCGCGGCCGTCTCGGCTGCCCGTCGCCTCCATGATTTCACCGAAACGCATGGGCCGGTCCTTCAGGGCCTCGCTCACTTTGTGATTGCCACCCGGCTTGAGTTCGGGCGGGTCGGCGACCGTGTAATCGAGGCCGCGGTCGACGCCAAGGGGGACAGTCAAGTCGAAACCGGCCTTGGCCCCGGTGCGGCTGCCGAACAGCGAAGGATCGAGAGGGTAGGCACGGGCGCCGGACATGACGACGATGTCGCGGTCGGCCTGAAACCGCGTGCTCAACGCCCAGTCGAACTGATCGTTGGAGAAGATGTCGATGTCGTCGTCCATGATGAACACGTGTTTGACGTCGGCGAACGAGCCGAAAGTGGCGGCGATGGCGTTGCGGACCTCGCCGGGGTTGCGCTGACGCATGGCGATGCGCACGTTGAAGGTGCCGCCGCAGGCAGGAATGACGTGGACTGCCCGCGGCTCGCGGATGGCGGTCTCAAGCGCTGCCCACACGGCCGATTCCGTGCGCAGGCAAGCGATGTGCGCCGTGTCGGTATGCTGCATATAGCGTCCCGACTGAGTCACCGTCTGGAACAGGCCATCGCTTCGGTGCGTCACAGCCGTCAGGTGGAACGTCGGGTTGGTGCGGATGGGGCCGTAGTAGCCGACGAACTCCCCGTACGGTCCCTCGGGCTCGACGTGTCCGCGCTCGTCGAGGTAACCCTCGAGGACGTATTCGGCGTCGGCGGGTACGAGCACATCGTTGGTCACGCACTTGACGACCGGTACCGGCTCTCCCCGGATGGCGCCGAGAAGGGCGAGCTCGTTCGTCGGTGGCCTGAGACTGGTCGAGCCGATGAAATCCGCCGGGTGGGTGCCAACCGCGTAGGAAACCGGCAACGGCTTTCCCTCTTCGACATGAGCCAGATAGATGGCGCGCAGGTCGCTCGGTGAAACGAGGTCGATGTTGGATTGGCGGCGGCCGCGTAGCATGTGACGCCTGACGCCGACGTTGGTCCACCCGGTCTCCGGATTGATCGCGAAATCCATGGTCGCCGAGAGATAAGGCCCGCCGTCGTTGCCGTGCTGAAGGTGAATAGGAAGCTTGGTGAAGTCGGCATCTTCGCCCTTGTGGACGACGGCGTGGACCGGCGCCTTTTCCGAAGACACCTCGATCGGCTCGATGGGATGGCACAGGCGCTCGGTGATGGCGTCAAGCAGTCCGTCCTCCTCGACGCCAAGTGCATAGGCGATGCGGCGACGGCTGCCCATCACGTTGCCGACGAGCTCGGCGTCCTCGGGGCCCAAGTGCTTGAAGTAGAGCGCCTTTGGATTGCCGTCGAGGTGCCCCGCGACGTCGATCAGGTCGACCGGCTCCTCGTGCACCTCGACCTCGCCCATGTCGACGAGCCTCTCGACAAGGCGCCGCAGGCGAAAGCGGTCGAAATCGATTCCCTTCGTCGACTCGGCCGCTCGAGCGTCGCCGTGCGCAGCTTTGTTCATCGTTCTCTCCTTCCCTGCTACACCGCGTTGATTTCCCCGCCAGCGGCACTAGGTACCGTACCGCTTCGTGTTGACTTTACACGCCTTCTCGAAGCACTGAGGCGGCGCCTTCAATATCCCCGCCCCGATCTGGCTGCCAGTCTTGCCCGCCAGACCGGCGTCGATCACGGGCACGATCTCGGTTTCGGCGGCGGAAAGTGGTGCATACTGAAGGAAGCCCCGACCCCGGAGGGCGGGATCGCCCTGACGTTCATCGATATCATGGAGCGCAAACAGGCTGAAGATGAGCTTAAGGCTTCAGAGAAGGATGCCCGCAACATTCTCGATACCATATTGGACACTTTTTACTGTTCGGGCCGCGAAGGTAGCGGACCTACGCTCGGACGGTCAACCGGGTGAATTCCGTTGGCTCGGTCTTCGTTCAGCGGACTTTTCTGCCACACCGCTTCGCTTCCTGGACAATTTTAACTGCTTGATCAGAATCCATGATGGGCGCTGCCGCCTCACGACCATTTGAAGGTGTGTGACTGGCTGGCCGGAGAAAATTCTGTCAAGGTATCCCGCTCGCCCCTGTGGTCGATATGTCGGGTGGTTTTGGGAAAGAAATGGGAGCTATCGGTTGATCCGGGTTCGATTCTTGACTAGGGG
>DASCNF010000082.1:0-3258 GCA_036011345.1 Rhodospirillales bacterium
CGTTGCGGCGAAGCAAACTCGTTTGAAAAATATAGCGGAGGCCGCCCGACAGGGCAGGGGGATAAGGAGAACTTCTTCCGGAAAAGCGTGGTCGGCAATTGCTTTAACCATTTTGACGAGACCAGCCTCGCGGCATTCAATTCGTCGGCCGGAGACCTTAATGCGTGAGTTGGGGTGCGAGTGACGAGTATCGTCCATGTCTGCCTTATGGCTAGAAGCGGATAGGTCGACCCATAGTGTCCCTTAATGACGACACACCCTCGTGCCGGGTCGGTACGGAGAACTTATACCGGCCAGCGTTTGTCCTTCGGGCCTCTTTGAGGCATGAAGCGAACGGGCGAAGGGCAGGCTTTTGAACGCTAAGGGCGCGGAGGAGCGGCGGCGCGTCCAAACCGCTTGCTAAAAGGAAATTTCCCTCAACCGCCGGCCAACCAGGCCGCCAGCCGCCGCACCAGGTTGCCGGCGACGCGGCGGCGGTACCAGGGAGCCACGGTGGTGGTGCGCATGGGTTCGGCCTGGGCGCGCACCATGTCGCGCAAGTCATCGAGGGTGGTGCCGTCCAGCGGCGCGCCGGCGAAGCGCCCGGTGTCCTCGACCAGGAAGGGCCGGGGGCCGAGGGCGGTGAAGCCGACGCGCAGGTCCTCCACACCGCCCCCGTTCATGGTGAGCGCCACGGCGGCACCGGCCAGGGGGAAGTCGATGGAGCCCCGGACGCGCGCCTTGGCGTAGGCCGAGGGCACCTCGGCGGCGGCGGCGGGAAGGTGGACGGCGGCCAGCAGCTCGTGCGCCTTCAATGCCAGGTGGTCCATGCCGTCGTCGTTGTAGAGCTCGGCCAAAGGGATGCGCCGCCGCCCTTCGGGGCCGGCGAGCTCCGCTTCCGCCCCGTAGACGAGCAGGGCCGGCGCCACGTCACCCGAGAAGGCGGCGAAGCAGAAGCTGCCCTTGGGCGCCACGTGGCAGGTCTCGCCCCGGTTCTTCAGGCAGTAGTCGTTGGCGCCGCGCCACCATTCGCTCTGGTTATAGAAGAGGCACCGGGTATCCAGACACAAGTTGCCGCCGAGAGTTCCGTATTCGCGATGGGTCGGCCCGGCCACCGCCTCTGCGGCCTCGGCGACGGCGGAAAAATCGCGGCGGAGCGTCTCGTTTCCGGCTAGGTCCTTGAGGACGACGCCGGCGCCGATGCGCAAGCCTGCGCCGTCCTTGTCGATATCTTTGAGTTCCGCGATGGCCGAGAGATCGATCAGGGCGGCCGGCCGCTCGATGCCGCGGCGCACGTTGACCACCAGGTCGGTGCCGCCGGCCAGATAGCGGGTGTCGGCATCGGCGGCGGCCAGTCCGACCGCTTCGTCGACGCTGGCCGGCGCGCACAGGCGGAATTCCGGCATGTATTCCATCAGCCGGCGCGGCCCCCTTTTTCCATGAGCCGCATGAGGCGGTCCGGGGTCATCGGCAACTCGACTGGGCGCACGCCGATGGCGTCGGCGACGGCGCTGGCCAGGGCCGGCAGAAAGCCGGACAACGAGCCCTCGCCCGCCTCCTTGGCGCCGAAAGGGCCGTGGGGATCCATGCTCTCGATGATCTTGACCTCGATGGGCGGCGATTCGACGATGGTCGGCACCCGGTAATCGAGCATGTTGCCGGTGATGCCGAGGCCCTTGTGGTAGTGGGTCTCCTCGCTCAGCGCCTGGCCCATGCCCATCCATACCGAGCCCTGCACCTGGCCCTCGACGGCGAGCGGGTTGAGGGCCTTGCCGCAGTCGTGGGCCACCCACACCTTTTCGACGGTGATCTGGGCGGTGTCGGGGTCGACGCTGACCTCGACCGCCTGGGCGGCGTAGCTGAAGGCCATGGAGCCGCCGATGGCGGCGCCCCGGTACTTCTTGCCGCCGTGGGACTCAGGGATGGTGTCGTAGTTGCCCTTGACGGTGAGGGTGCCGGTCTCGGCCAGTGCCGCTATCACCACCTCGTCGAAGGCGAGGCCCTCGTCCTGGGTGGCGGCGCGGTAGACCTCGCCCAGGCATTCAACGTCCTCGGGCCTGGCGTCGAGCTTGGCGGCGGCGGCCTCGACGAGCACGCGTTTTAGCTCTTCCGCCGCCTGAATGGCGGCGTTGCCCACCATGTAGGTGACGCGCGACGAATAGGACCCGTTGTCCTTGGGCGTCAGGGCGCTGTCGGCGGCGACGATGCGGATGCGCGACATGTCGAGGCTGAGCACCTCGGCAACACACTGCACCAGCACCGTCGACGATCCCTGGCCGATCTCGGCGGCCCCGGTCAACAGCGTGATGGAGCCGTCGAAGTCAACTTTCAAATGCACCGTGGCGTGGGGCTCGCCGGTCCAGTTGACCGGCTTGGAGGCGCCGCTGATGTAATGGGAGCACGCCATGCCGAGGCCCCGGTTGGGACCGAGCCTGCCCTTACGCTCCTTCCAGCCGCTCGCCTCTTCCACCCAGTCCAGGCATTGGGGCAGGCCGTAGCTGTTGATCATCAGGTCGTTGGTGGTGAAGGTCGGGGCTTTGAGCATATTGGCGCGACGCATGGCGAAGGCGTCGAGGCCCATCTCGTCGGCCATGGCGTCCAACAGATTCTCGAAGGCAAACCGCGCATTGACCGTGCCGTGGCCGCGCATGGCGCCGCATGGCGGCGTGTTGGTGAGCACCCGGAAGCCCTGGTAGCGGATGGCCTCGATGTCGTAGAGGGCATAGAGAAGCGAGCCGTTGTAGAGGATGGTGACGAGGCCATAGCCGGAATAGGCGCCGCCGCGTTGTATGGCCTCGCATTCGACGGCGGTGATGGTGCCATCATGCTTAAGGCCGATCTTGAGCCGCAGGCCGGTCTCGGGCCGGCCGCGGTGGGTGATGAAGGTCTCCTCGCGGCTGGCCACGATGCGGACCGCGCCCTTGGCGGCGCGGGCCAGCAGCGCGCAGATGAGATCGACGTTGAGGGCCTCGGTGCGGCACCCGAAGCCGCCGCCGATATACGGTTTGACGACCCGGATGCGCGATTTCTCCATCTTCAGGGTCTTGGCCAACATGAGGTGCACGTAATAGGGCACCTGGGTCGAGGGGCTGACGGTGATGCGGTCGCGCTCGGTGTCGTAATCGGCGAGCACGGCGTGGGGCTCGATCTGCACCTGGCAGACCTCGGCGCAATGATAGGTCTCCTCGCGCACCAGGTCGGCGGCTTCGAAGCTACCATCGACGTCGCCGAGTTCGAACTCGGCGTGGCGGTCGATGTTTCCCGGGCGCTCGGCGTGCA
>DASCNF010000083.1:0-4656 GCA_036011345.1 Rhodospirillales bacterium
AGACAGGAGGCACGACGACTTTGATTGAATTGTATACATGGGGAACGCCGAACGGGCGCAAGGCTTCCATTATGCTCGAGGAAGTAGGCCTGCCCTACACCGTGCACCCCGTCAATATCCTGGAAGGCGACCAGCACAAGCCCGAGTTTTTAGCCATCAGCCCCAACAACAAGATCCCGGGCATCGTCGATCCGGATGGCCCGGGGGGCAAGCCCATCTCGCTCTTCGAAACGGGGGCCATCCTCATGTACCTGGCGCGCAAGACCGGGAGCGAGCTGTTTCCGCCCGAGGCGGATGCGCTGGCCTACTGGTCCGTCATGCAGTGGCTGATGTTTCAGATGGGCAACGTCGGGCCGTTCTTCGGCCAGGCCAATCACTTCCTCAGGTTCGCCAAGGAGGACGTGCCCTATGGCAAGAAACGCTACCGCGATGAGGTGCACAGGCTCTATGGCGTGATCGACCGCCGCCTCGCCGACGTACGCTATCTGGCCGGCGACGCGTACTCCATCGCCGACATCGCGACGTATCCCTGGTGCGCCCGCTGGATCTGGCACGAGATCGACCTCGATGACATTCCCAACGTCAAGCGCTGGTTCGAGGAGATCGGAGCGCGCCCGGCGGTGGAAAAAGGGATGGAGGTGCCGTGATGGGCGTTCTCGACAACAAATCGGTGAAGAAGGTGCGCAAGGCTCTCCTCGAGGCGGGCCTCGGCGACAACGTGATCGAGCTCAAGAAAACGGCGAAGACCGCCGAGGACGCGGCCAAGGCCGTCGGTACGGAACTTGGTTCCATCGTCAAGTCCCTGGTGTTCATGATCGGCGACCAGCCGGTGATGGCGCTGGTCGCCGGTGACCACATGTGCAAGACGGATGCCCTGCCCCGGGCGCTGGCTCTCGACGAGGCCTATGAGCAGGCCGGCGGCAAGGTGAAACGCGCTAATGCCAACCAGGTGCGCGCCGCCACCGGCTTCATCATCGGCGGCGTGTCGCCGGTCGGGCGGAAGTCTGAATTGCCGACGGTGATCGATGTCAGCCTCAAGCGCTTCGAGACCGTCTACGCGGCGGCCGGCCACTCGCATTGCATCTTTCCCACCACCGTGGCCAACCTCAAGCGCCTCACCGACGGCATCGTGTCCTACGCCATCGCCGAGCCGGTGGAATAGGCGGCGGAGCCACGGCTGGTGCCTGTGGCGTTTCAGCGGGGCTGGTTCAGCGCGGCGATGAAATTGGTGGTGAGGAAAACCTCGTGGCGTTCGTCGTACGCCTTGAGGCGGGTTGTCCCGAACAGCGGGTTGATGACGTAAATTCGGTAGCCGAGGGCGCCCAGCGCGTACCAGAAGTCCTGGAAATAGGTCCTCGAGTCGATATTGCAGCCGCCGAACTCGAAGGCGAGGGCCTTGATTTTGCCTTGCTCCAGGGTATGGGTGGCGCCCCGCAGGGCGGCGAGTTCGTGGCCCTCGATATCGAACTTGGCGAAGTCGATCGTGTCCAGCCCGTTTTCGGCGACGAAGTCGTCGATGGTGGTCACGTCCACCGTCTCGCGCCCGGAAAAATCGATACCGAAATGGTCGAGCCTTCGTTCGTGGAGCGACGCCAGTCCCGACCCCACCCGGTCGTAGTGGAGGGTCTGTTGGCCCACAGCCTCGCCAACGGCATGGGGAACAAGGCGCACTCTCTCGTCGCCGATCTCTTTGATGGCCGCAAAGTTGTGGGCCGAGGGCTCGAAGGCATAGATGGACTTGATGCGCCCGCCCGCCTCGGCGAGAAGGGCCCGCGACCAGGTGCCCGTATTGGCGCCGACGTCGAACACGGTGGCATCCTTGGCCGGCAGGAAGCGCCGGGCGGCGCGAATTTCTGTGGTGATGCTGTGGCGCCCGCCATACCCCTTGCCTTGAAGGCGCTGTAATTTGCGCTCGGCATATCTGAGGCAGCGGAAAATGAAGTTCTGCATGGCAAGGGCCTTGGATCCCGGGGCCGGCGCGGCAAAGCCTAGCACCGATCCCCGCTGCCCGCCATGCGGGGGAGAGGGTTGTTTCCTGGCCTGAAGAAATTTGCGGTTAAGTCACCAGGGGTAACGACAATCGTTAATTTGCGGTATAAACTGGCCGTTGGCTGGGGCGCACATCCCGTGCTGCTGCGGCCGTAACCGTATCGGGGCGTAATGGTGGTCGATCCGAAATTTCACGAGGACTACGGGCGTGCAGAAGAGGTCGAACTCGGCTCCGAGCGCGCCTTCGGCGTGGTTTTCGCCGCTGTGTTCGTGGTGATCGGGTTGTGGCCGTTGGTGGCGGGTGGTGGCGTGCGTGCCTGGGCGCTCGGCGTCGGTGTGTGGATACTCGTTGTCGCTTTGACGAGGCCGGCGCTGTTGCGCCCCTTCAACCGCCTGTGGTTCCGTTTCGGGCTGCTCTTGAACAGGGTGGTCAATCCGCTGGTCATGGGGCTTTTGTTCTTCGTCACGGTGACGCCGATCGGGCTCGTCATGCGTGTGCTGGGCAAGGACACCTTGCGCCTGAGGTTCGATCGCGGCGCGCCCAGCTACTGGATCGAACGCCAACCTCCCGGGCCGGAGCCCGGGACCATGCGCCAGCAGTTCTAGACAGGGACGAGTGGCTAACATGGGCTTCTTGGCCGAGCTTTGGGCATTCCTCAGGATACGCAAGAAATTCTGGCTGCTGCCCATTTTCTTCATGATGGTGGTGTTCGGCGGTTTGGTGGTGCTTATCCAGGGCTCGGCCGTAGCGCCCTTCATCTACACCATATTCTGAGGGAGGCGCCGACGTGCGCATACTCGGCCTCTCGGCCTTCTACCACGACAGCGCCGCCGCGCTCATCGAGGACGGGCGCATCGTGGCCGCCGCCCAGGAAGAGCGCTTTACCCGCAAGAAGCACGATGCCGGCTTTCCCGGCAATGCGGTCGAATTCTGTCTGGAGCGGGGCGGAGCAGGCATGAGCGACGTCGATTTCGTGGCCTTCTACGACAAGCCGTTCCTCAAGTTCGAGCGCCTCTTGGAGACCTACGTGGCCTTCGCGCCGAGGGGCTTCCAGTCGTTCAAGATGGCGATGCCCGTGTGGCTGCGCGAGAAGCTTTTCCAGAAGAACCTGCTGCGCCGCAAGTTGCGCGCCTTCGAGGCCGGTTTCGACTGGAAGAACAAATTGCTGTTCGCCGAGCACCATCAGAGCCACGCCGCGTCCGCCTTCTTTCCCTCGCCTTATCAGGACGCCGTGGTGCTGACCATGGATGGGGTAGGCGAATGGGCGACCACGTCGGCGGCGCTGGGCTCGGGCAACCGGCTCGAGGTGATCAAGGAAATCCACTTTCCCCATTCCCTGGGGCTGCTCTATTCCGCCTTCACCTATTACACCGGCTTCAAGGTCAATTCCGGCGAATACAAGGTCATGGGTCTGGCCCCTTACGGCGAACCCAAATACAAGGACCTGATCCTCGAAAACCTCATCGACCTCAAAGAAGACGGGAGCTTCCGCCTCGACCAGTCCTATTTCAACTACTGCACAGGGCTGACCATGACCAACGGGCGCTTCGACGCCCTTTTCGGAGGGCCGCCGCGCCGCGCCGACGAACTCCTCACCCAACGCCACATGGACCTCGCCGCCTCCGTGCAGGCGGCTACCGAAGAGGTGGTCCTGCGCCTCACCCGCGGGCTCGCCAAGGACACCGGTGCCCGCAACCTGTGCCTGGCAGGGGGCGTGGCGCTCAACTGCGTGGCCAACGGCAAGGTCCTGCGCGACGGGCATTTCGAAAACATCTGGATCCAGCCGGCGGCGGGTGACGCCGGCGGCGCACTGGGGGCGGCGCTTTTGGCCTATCACCTGTTCCAGGACCGGCTGCGCGCCGTCAATGGGGCCGCCGACGCCATGGAGGGCGGCTATCTCGGCCCCGGTTTCGATCAGGACGAGATCGAGAGGCGCCTAGGCGCGGCGGGCGCCCGCTTCACCGTCCTCTCTGAGAGCGACGCCATCGACGCCGCCGCCGGCGCCCTAGCCGGGGGCATGGCGGTGGGCTGGTTCCAGGGGCGCATGGAGTTCGGACCACGCGCCTTGGGGGCGCGCTCCATCCTCGGCGATCCGCGTTCGCCGGACATGCAGAAATTGCTCAACCTCAAAGTGAAGTACCGGGAATCCTTCCGTCCTTTCGCGCCCTCGGTACTCGGCGAGGACGCCGCCGAGTGGTTCGAGATCGATGGTCCGAGCCCCTACATGCTGCTTGTCGCTGACGTGGTGGAAGGCCGCCGCCGCGCCATGACCGAGGCCGAACACGCGCTGTTCGGCATCGACAAGCTCAACGTGACGCGCTCCGACATTCCGGCCGTCACCCACGTCGACTATTCGGCCCGCATCCAGACGGTGGACAAGGAAACCAATCCCCGTTACCACGCGCTGATAACGCGATTTAAGGAGCTCACCGGGTGCTCGGTGGTGGTCAATACCAGCTTCAACGTGCGCGGCGAGCCCATCGTGTGCACGCCGGAGGACGCCTTTCGCTGTTTCATGGGGACCGAGGTCGAGATGCTGGTCATCGGCAACTGTCGTCTCGACAAGGACGAGCAGGATGCGGAACTCGAGCTCGACTACAAGGAGGCCTTCGAGCTCGATTGAGCCGCTGGGGTGAGTGGCGTAGGAACGCTGGCTTGGCCTTCAT
>DASCNF010000084.1:0-4416 GCA_036011345.1 Rhodospirillales bacterium
CTGGAGCGCCAGGATTTGGAGCAGGGGGTGCGTGAATTATTGAAGGGATACGGTTGATCCCCGGACGCCCTTCACTGCCGCGCCGGAGGGAACCCGAGGACGAGGGAAGGATGGCTAAATGCGTATCGCGATGATCGGAACCGGCTACGTCGGCCTGGTTTCCGGCGCCTGCTTTTCGGAATTCGGGGTGGACGTGGTGTGCGTCGACAAGGACGCCGATAAGATCGCTCGCCTCAACAAGGGCCAGTTGCCGATCTTCGAGCCTGGGCTCGAGGATATAGTCGAAAGCAGCGAGAATTCGGATCGCCTCTCGTTCACCACCGACCTAGCGGCGACGGTCGACGGCGCCGACGCGGTTTTCATCGCCGTCGGCACGCCGAGCCGCCGCGGTGACGGCCACGCCGATCTGTCCTATGTCTACGCCGCCGCCGCCGAGATCGCCGTCGCCATGAACGGCTATACGGTGGTAGTCACCAAGTCGACGGTGCCCGTCGGTACCGGCGACGAAGTGGAGAGGATTATCCGCGAGGCGCGCCCCGACGCCGAATTCGACGTGGTGTCGAACCCTGAGTTTTTGCGCGAGGGCTCGGCCATCAACGACTTTATGCGCCCCGACCGGGTGGTCATCGGCACCGCCAGCGAGCGCGCCCGCGAGGTGATGCGCCAGGTCTACCGGCCCCTTTACCTGATCGAGACCCCCATCATCTTCACGTCGCGGTCCACCGCCGAGCTCATCAAGTACGCCGCCAACACCTTTCTCGCCACCAAGATCACCTTCATCAACGAGATCGCCGATCTGTGTGAGCGCATGGGCGCCGACGTCCAGGACGTGGCCCGGGGCATCGGCCTCGATGGGCGCATCGGGGCCAAGTTCTTGCACGCCGGTCCCGGTTACGGCGGCAGTTGCTTTCCCAAGGACACCCTGGCCTTGGTGCGAACGGCGCAGTCCGTTGAAAGCCCCATGCGCATCGTCGAGACCGTGGTCGAAATCAACGACGCCCGCAAGAAACGCATGGCCGAAAAGGTGATCGAGGCCTGCGGCGGCTCGCTGGCCGGCAAGACGGTCGCCGTCCTCGGGCTGACTTTCAAGCCCAACACCGACGACATGCGCGATTCGCCAAGCCTCGAGATCGTGCCGGTGCTGCAGGCTGCCGGCGCCCGGGTGCGCGCCTTCGACCCGGTCGGTGTCGAGGAGGCAAAAAAGCTCCTCGACGGCATCGAGTGGAGCGAGAACGCTTACGATGCGGCGACCGGAGCCGACGCCGTGGCCATCATCACCGAGTGGAACGAGTTCCGCGCCCTCAATTTCACGCGGCTCATGAAATTGATGAAATCTCCGGTCTTGGTTGACTTCCGCAACATCTATAATCCCGACGAAATGGCTGAGGCGGGGTTCCGCTACACCTGCGTCGGCCGCCCTGCGGCGTCGCCCCAATGAAGACATCGGTGGGCGAGGCGGGGCGTACGCTCGCCCCCGGCATCCTGCGCGAGTACGACATCCGCGGCGTGGTCGGCGACACCCTAACCGAGGACGGCGTCGCCGCCATCGGCCGCGCCTTCGGCACTATCGTGGCACGGCAGGGCGGGCGCGCCGTCGCCGTCGGCTACGACGGCCGCCTGAGTTCGCCGGATTTGGAGGCCGCCGCGGTCGCCGGGCTACGTGCCGCCGGCGTGGACGTGGCACGGGTCGGGTTGGGGCCGACGCCGATGCTCTATTTCGCCACCCACGCGCTGGAGACGGACGCCGGACTCATGATCACCGGCTCCCACAACCCGCCGGAATACAACGGCATCAAGATGGTGTTGGGGGGTGGGTCCTTTTTCGGCGCCGACATTCAGCGACTCGGCGCCCTCGCCCGGGCCGGCGATTTCGCCGCTGGCGAGGGCCGGGCGAGCGAGCGGCCGGTGGCCGACGACTACGTGCGCCGGCTCCTCGAGGGTTTCGAGGAGGGACGCCCACTCACCGTCGCCTGGGACCCCGGAAACGGTGCCGCCGGCGAAGTGGTCCAGGAACTGTGCGCCCGCCTGCCGGGCCGCCACGTGCTCCTCAACGAGGGCATCGACGGCACCTTTCCTGCGCACCACCCGGACCCCACCGTCGAGGCCAACCTGGAACAGCTCAAGCGCGCCGTCGCCGAAGAAGCGTGCGACGTGGGCTTCGCCTTTGACGGCGACGGCGACCGTATCGGTGCCGTCGATTCGCGGGGCCGTGTCCTGTGGGGAGACCAGCTCCTTGCCATCCTCGCCGCCGACGTGCTGGCTGAGGTGCCCGGCGCCACCGTCATCGCCGACGTCAAGACCAGCCAGATGCTGTTCGACGAGGTCGAGCGCCTCGGTGGGCGGCCCGTGATGTGGCGCACCGGACACTCGCTGATCAAGGCGAAGATGGCCGAGACCGGCGCCGAGATCGCTGGCGAGATGAGCGGCCACATCTTTTTCAAGCACCGCTACTACGGCTTTGACGACGCCATCTACGCGGCCCTGCGCCTGCTTTCCATCGTCGGGCGCTCTGACGTGGGCGGCTTGACCGGGCTGCGCGACTGCCTGCCAGCCATGATCAACACCCCTGAGGTGCGCTTCGAATGCGCCGATGGGCGCAAGTTCGAAGTCGTCGACGAAGTCAGGGAACGTTTGGGCGCCATGGAAGGCGTGCAAGTGAGCGACATTGACGGAGTACGCGTGCGCGCGGCGGATGGCTGGTGGCTGCTCAGGGCGTCGAACACCCAGCCGGTTCTGGTGGCGCGCTGCGAATCGTCGAGTCGCGAAGGACTCGAACGCCTGAAGGAGGTCCTCGCCGGGCAGTTGCGCCTCAGCGGCCTGGAGGCTCCCGACTTCGGTTGATGTGGTGCACGCCCCCTAGCCGCGGGCCGCAGCGACCTGGGTGCCCGGTCTCATGCGCAGTTCCATGCAGTGCATCTTGCGGCGCTTGAGGACGCGGCAGGCCCGGTAGGCCTCTTTCTTGGTGATATCCAGGATGCGCGCCCGATAGACCGTCCGGCGTTTACGGTGCTTGAGGGGAACCACCGCGATGGTGCCATCCTCCAGGTAGTCGGGGGCGCGCGCCACGGCCTTGCGGGCGGCGGCATAGGCCGGTGCGTGAGTGAAATAGGCTCCGACCTGGACACCCCAGCCGCCGCTTGGCGCCTTGCGGCGTGGATTATCGGTCACACGAGAGGGGGCAGGGGAAGGGGCGGTGGTGAGGCGTTCTGTTTCTTTCCGGCTTTTGGTCTCTGCCCGCGCCGTGCCCGTCTCGCCGAGCAGCCGGAAGCCCTTGTCGAGAATGCGCACCATGTGGCGGTTGCGCGCCCTCGGCGAGCGGCCGCCAAAAACGACCCCGATGATACGGTAGTCGCCGCGCTTGGCCGAGGCCACGAGGTTGAAGCCGGAGGCCCGGATGTAGCCGGTCTTGAGGCCGTCCGTGCCCTCGTAGGTGGACAAAAGATCGTTGTGGTTCTTATGGGTGACGCCGTCGAAGGTGAAGTGGGGGGTCGCGAAATAGTGATAGTAGTGGGGATAGCGCGTCAGCAGGGCGCGCGCCAGGGTCGCCATGTCGCGTGCCGTGCTCATCTGCCGGCTGTGGGGAAGGCCCGAGGAATTGCGGAAGGTCGTTCGGCTCATCCCCAGCTTGCGGGCCTCGGCCGTCATCATGCGGGCGAAATTCCTGTCGCCGCCGGCCATCGCCTCGGCGATGGCGGTGGCCACGTCGTTGGCCGACTTGGTGACCAGGGCGTAGATGGCGTCGCGCACCGACACGGTGCGTCCCCTGGCCAGGCCCAGCTTGGAGGCCGGCTGACGGGCGGCGCGGGCCGAAATGGGCAGATGCTCATCCAGGCTCCAGCGTCCCTCGTCGAGGGCCTGGAAGACCATGTAGAGGGTCATCATCTTGGTGAGCGACGCCGGATAGTTGCGGGTGTCGGCGTTGAGCGAGTGCAGGATCCGGCCCGTTTCGGCATCCATGACCAGGGTGGCGTACTTGGCGGCGGCAGGCGCCGGGGCGAGGGTAGCGGCGGAAACGGCGATGGCGATGACGCCCAGGCAGCGGGCCAGGAAAGGCCCCAAGGCGCGCCTTTGGCGATGTCCCGACACAGTCTTCACGATACCTCCCCCAAGTGCGCTTCAGCGAACATCCTGACAGCTAAACAGAATTAGCTATCGTGCCTCAAGTCGTTTCTGGCTCGGCCCGATCGCGGCGTCGCCGAAATCCCCTTACGGTGTTTACGGCACACCCTATAAGGATTGGTTAACGAGGGCGGCGGCTTCAACCAAAAGAATCCCCAGCGGCGTGTTTTATGATGCGGTGCGTCAAAATGTTTTGAATAGGACTGGAAAGGGCTAATTCTATATTATTTTTCAAATACATAAAATTATGCTGCGATGCAATAAATTTACTTGACAGAGGACTGGGATGAGCTTATA
>DASCNF010000085.1:0-4314 GCA_036011345.1 Rhodospirillales bacterium
TATAAGCTCATCCCAGTCCTCTGTCAAGTAAATTTATTGCATCGCAGCATAATTTTATGTATTTGAAAAATAATATAGAATTAGCCCTTTCCAGTCCTATTCAAAACATTTTGACGCACCGCATCATAAAACACGCCGCCGGGGATGAGCGCGCCTAGCCCTTGATCTTCCTGATCTCGGCGATGAGGGCGGGCACGACCTCCTGGCAATCGCCGATCACCCCGAACCGCGAATGGCCGAATATGGTGGCGGCGCGGTCGGTGTTGACGGAAACGATGGCGCTGGCGCTGGCGCATCCGGCGATGTGTTGGGGGGCACCGGAGATGCCGAGGGCCAGATAGAGGTCGGGCGACACGATCCTGCCCGATAGCCCGATCTGGTAGGACGGCGGGCACCACCCGAAATCGCACGGTGCGCGGCTGGCGCCGACGGCGCCGCCGAGCACCTCGGCCAGTTCGTGGGCCAGGGCGAAGCCCTCGCGGCTCTTGAGGCCGCGGCCCCCGGCGACGATGACCCTGGCCTGTTCGAGGTCCGCCGACCCGGTCATACCCGCCTCGCGGCCGACGATCCTGACGCGGATATCGCCGGGATCGAGCACCGAGGCGACGGCAACGACTTCGCCGCGCCGCCTGGCTTCGGGCGTGGTGGGCTCTTGCGACTTGACCTTGACGGTGGCGATGGCCGGCGTGGTCTTGAAAGACGTCACCTCGCGGCCGTTGCCGCCATGGCAGGGCCGCGTCAGAAGGAGCCTGCCACCGCTGATTTCAGCTTTGACGCAGCCCGTGGCGACCGCCGTTTCCAGCCGGAAGGCCAGGCGCGGGGCGAGGTCGGCGCCCATTGCCGTGTGGCCCATCAAAATGGCGACGGGCGACGTCTCCTTGGCGATGGCGAGCACATCGGGAAGCCAGGCTTCCGCCTGATAGGCGGCGAAGGCGCCGTCGTCCACAACGTGGACGCTATCCGCCCCATGGGCGATGAGGTCGGGGGCCAGCCCGTTTGCGTCCTCGCCGAAAAGTGCAGCGGCGACGGCGCCGCCCCCACCGTTCGCCAAGCGCCGGGCCAGGCCCAGCACCTCGTAGTTGTGGGAGGCGAGAGCCCCGTCCACCGCTTCCGCCACCACCAGGATGTCCGAGGGGGCAGCCATCAAACGAGGCCGTCCTCGTGCAGTCGACGGGCCAGGGCCGCCGCTTGTTGTTGCGGCGTCTCGCCCTCGATGAACTCACAAAAGATGTCGCTCACCGGAGCATACAGGCGCTCTCGCCTGCGCCGCGATCCGGCCTCTCCGAGTTGCGGGGCGGTGAGCCCAAGGTCCGCCGCCGACCACACCGCGATCGGTTTTTGCGCCGTCCGCATGGTTTCGCGAAGGCTCGCCTTGCGCGGCTGGCCGATTTCGTGGGCGACCGTGACCACGGCGGGCAGGGGGGCTTTGACGACTTCCACGCCGTCGTCCGCGACGCGCTCCACGCGCACCACGGGGCCATCCACCTGCACGTCCTTGGCCAAGGTGACAGCGGGAATGTCGAGAAGCTCGGCGATGCCGCAGCCAACCACCCCGGCGTCCCAGTCCGCCGCCTGGCGTCCCGTCAGGATGAGGTCGTGGTCGCCGATCTTCTGGATGGCATGGGTCAGAGCCACGGCCGTGGCGTAGCTGTCGGCGCCCTCGAAGGCGGCGTCGCACAAATGAACCCCTTCGTCGGCGCCCATGGAAAGCGCGCCCTTGAGGATAGTGAGCGCCGAATCAGGGCCCAAGGTGAGGATGGTGATGGTGATGGCGTCCGCCTTGCCCTTGATGCGCAGAGCGGCTTCCACCGCCTGTTCGTCGAAGGGGCTGATGACCATCGGCAGGCCGGGCACCGGGATGACCCTCCTGGCCGCTTCGTCGACCTTGAAAAGACTGGATGCGATCTCGGGGTCGGGGATTTGCTTCACGCAGACGATGACGCGCATGAGTCTCTAACCCCCGCTCATTAGCGGGAAGACGTCGAGGTGGTCGCCGTCGCCGACGACGGAGCTTGGTTGGGCGTGTCGGCCTTCGATCAGCACCGTCGTCTCCACGTCGTCCGGCAGGCCGAGCTGGCAGAGGACATCGATGACGGTGCTGCCGGTGGCGGTCTCCAGCGTCACCGCTTCGTCTTTGATTCCACCCGTCGCGTAACGGCTCAGGTTGGCGTAGAATCGGACTTCGACGCGCATATGCCGCACCTTGTTATTGCTTGCGGCGTTCATCTTGATGCCTGCGGCGTTTAGGCAAGCTCCTCGACGACCGCCTTGGTACCGTCCCCCTCGCCCTCGAAGCGCGCAACCAAAAAGGGCTTGAGGACCTCGAGGTGCTTGGGCTTCAACTCGACCTCTTCATGCAGCGGCACCTTCTGCGAGATGAGCAGCGCCAGGGTCGTGAGAAGCTCGGTTTCGTTTCGAAAGCGTTGGTTCCAGACGCGCCGGTCCGCATCGAAACGAAAGCGATTGCCCTTCAGACGAATGCCCAGGGGCTCGCCGTTATGTACCTCGACCAGTCCGCGCTCGGTGCTTACCGTGAGGTATGTAACGTCGGGTGCAGCCATGGAGCGAGCTAGCTGGCGGCCTTCTCGAACCACAGTTTCTCGCCGGTTAGCTCCCTCAGGTTGTTCCACAGCTCCTCGCGGGTCCACGAGGTGAGCTGATACTCGTTCAGGTTCAGGAGCCTGATTTCGCCGGCGGTGGTGTGGATCTCGGCGCTGTCTCCGACGAATCGGATCTGAATCGCGTAGATGGTCTCATCCGGGCTTCCCTGGTGCAAATCGGTGGCGACGATTTTCCAAGACATATCGTTTCTCCTTCCGTTGTCGTGTGATTATCACGTTACAAGGGCCCGGGCGACGTCCGCCAGACCCAAACCGTCCAGTGTCTCTCCTTTGGGAACGCCATCCTGGTCCCAGCCGCGCAGACCGTAATAGGCGTCCAGCATTCCTTGCAATTCGTCGTCCGGACAGTGCATGCCCGCCGAGGGTCCGTCCGGGATGGGATCGTGCATGATCTTGTAGGGCAGGCGGTCGTTGTGGCGGCGCACGTTCTCGCGCACGTTGAAGGCGCGCTCCAGGTTGCAGATTCGTGCCCCCAGGCTTTCCAACTCGTCGATGGAAAATTCCCACCCGGTGGCGCACTTCAGCATGAATGCGTAGGTGTCGTTGAGGAACAGCCCGTAGCCGCCGCGCTCGCTGACGAAGCGGCACTGCACCAGGGAATCGCCGACGGCGGTGAAATTCTGGCTGCGCACGGCGTAGGCGGGGGCGTCGTCAATAGAAAAGCGGTCCGCCTCGCCGACGTAAAAGGGGGTCGGGCGTGTGTCGTGGTGGCTACCGCCCCGCGTGCCGGTGGCGTAGCCGATGCTCATGCCCTTGAGGGCCCTTGGCGAATGACCGGGAAGTTCCAGCCCCTTGACGCAGATCAGCGATTTCTCAGCCTCCGCGCCGAGCTCAACCGCTAGGCGCGCCGAGCCTTCCGCCAACAGCGCGCCGATGCCCTGGCGCCGCGCCGTTAGTTCGATCAGCTCCAGGATGGGCTCGGGGTCCCCGAAGCGCAGCGGCCGCCCCACCTGGGCCTCGGTGAGCAGGCCGCGCTCGAAGCACTCGTAGGCGAAGGCCAGGGTTACGCCCATGGTGATGGTGTCGACGCCGACGTCGTCGCAAAGCTCGCTGGCCTTGATGATCACCTCGATGTTCGAATTCTCGAGCATCGGCCCGAAGGCGTAGATCGTTTCCCATTCCGGAATCTTGGTGTGGGTGCCGGCAAAGCGCCCTTGCGTGATCTTGACGTCCTTGCCGCAAGCGACGGGGCAAACGAAGCACGTCGTATTGCGATCCCAATATTCTTCCTTCAGCCGTTCGCCCGACACCCGCTCCGCCAAGTCCCAGCTCTCGCAGCTGAAGTTGCGCGTGCCGATGGCGCCCAGCTTGTTGAGGAAGTTGGCGAGCATGGCGGTCCCATACTCGATGAGGCCGGCGGTGCCGGTGCGCACTTCCTCGCGGTAATCGCGGACGTAGGTCTTGAGTTCGTCCTCGTGTGCGAGGGGCGTGCGTCGGGCGCCCCGGACGGCGATCGCTTTGAGCTGTTTGGAGCCCATCACCGCGCCCATGCCGCCGCGCCCGGCGATGCCTTCGCGGTTTTGCCAGTAGTGGCCGGCGCTGGCGAACCGGACCAAGTTCTCCCCGGCCGGGCCGATGGCCAGCACGTCGGTCTTGACGCCCTCGTCGACCTGAATGGCCTTTACCGTCTGGCGCACCGTTTTGCCGGCGAGGCCGCGGGCCGGACGGAAGTCGACGCCATCCTCGTCGATGA
>DASCNF010000086.1:0-5088 GCA_036011345.1 Rhodospirillales bacterium
ATGGACATCGTCGACGACGATGTCTTCCGCAACCCGGACACCGTGAAGATCGTCCACGACCTGCGGGGCGACGTACTCTACACCTCGCGCAGTCCCATCCCCTTCTGCGAGACGCTGAGCGCCGAGGTGGGTGCAAAGCGCATTTACGGCATCCTCGCCTTCCGCTGGTGGAAGCTGCGCTGGTTCACGGGCGAGGCGGAGACGCCGCTCGAGCTTGTCGAATCGTGCGATTCCAACCGCATCTGCGACCACGGCGGCGGCCAGCGCATCGCGCCCTATCCGCACATACCGTCCTTTTCCGTGGACAGCCCGGCCGACCGCGACAAGGTAGAGGACGCCATGGCCAACGACCCGATGTGGGGCAAATATTGAGCGCGCCGGCGGCTGAACTCGCGGGCGCCGACCCCGGAGACCTGCTGCGCTGCCCGCAATGTTTCGCGGCGAATCTCGCCGTTGCCGCCGACGGGCGCCTTTGCTGCGGCGCCTGTTCGGCGGCGTTCGCGGGGGACGCCGAAACGGGCGCCTATTCGCTGATCGCCGACGCTTCCCTCGGCACCATCAAGGACGACATCCAGAAATGGTGGGGCGACCTGTACCGGCAGCGCTACGCCGGCCACGAAGACGGGCTCGATGCGGCATCGCTCGGCCGCCGACTCGACAAGCTGGAAGACCTGTTCCGACGGCGCCGTCACCTCGCCGCCGTCGAGATGCCGCTCGACGACCTCACAGGCGCGACGGTGTTGGAGATTGGCTCGGGGGCGGGTGCGCACGCCGCCTTGTTCGCGCGCCATGGCGCTTCGGTGGTGGCCATCGACATCACGCCCGAGCGGGTGGCGGCGACCGCCCGCAAGCTGGCCCTCGTCCCCGAAAGCCGGGGGCGCGCCTACCACGCGGATGCCGAAAACCTGCCCTTCCGGGACGCCGCGTTCGATGTCGTCTATTCCAACGGGGTGCTGCATCACTCCGAGGACACGGAGCGTTGCATCAATGAGGTGCAGCGGGTGCTGAAACCCGGCGGCCGTGCCGTGATCATGCTGTACGCGCGCCATTCCGCGGCCTTCTGGCTCAACATCGTGCCCCGGGCACTGATCACAGGGGAACTCTTCCGCTGGCCCGAGGCTCAGTGGATCGGCCGCCTCACCGAGGGCAAGCCGGCGTTCGGCACCACCCGGAACCCCATCACGCGGGTCTATTCAAGGCGCGCCATCGCCAAGCTATTCGGCGCCTTCACCGTCAGCCGCCTACGCAAGTCGAGCTTCCAGTTCGATAACATGGCCATCCCGCGCCTAACGCAGATGAGGATGGCGGCTCTCGGGATACTGGGCCACCGGGCTCATCCCGGCGGCACGCTGGTTTACGGCGCACCTTTCATGGCGGAAACACCCCTCGAGCTTTGGCTTGGAAAGTTCATCGGATTTTCCTGGAACATCGTGGCGGAAAAAAATGACCAAACCCCTTGATGGAAGACTGGCGCTGGTGACCGGCGCCACCCGTGGCCTCGGCCACGCCATTGCCGAGCGCCTACTGAATGACGGCGCCCGCGTCATCGGCACCGGCACCAAACCCGAGGGCACGGCGCCTGCGGGTTGCGACTATCGCGCCGTCGATTTCAACGACGCCGGGGCAACGAAGACATTCGCCAAAGAGGCCGCCGGGCTCGGCATCGAGATCCTGGTCAACAACGCGGGCACCACCAAGATCAGCGATTTCACCGAGATCGCGCCCGACGACTTCACCCGCATCCAGCAGGTCAACGTCACGGCGCCCTTCATGCTCAGCCGCGCCGTTGTTCCCGGCATGAAGGAGAGAGGCTGGGGACGCATCGTTCAAATCGCCTCCATCTTCGGCATCGTCAGCCGCCAGGGGCGCGCCTCCTATTCGACGAGCAAGGCCGCCCTCGACGGCATGACGGCGGCGCTGTCGGCCGAGGTCGCTCAATTCGGTATCCTCGCCAACTGCGTGTCGCCCGGTTTCGTGGAGACAGAAATGACCCGGAAATCCTTGGGCCAGGCCGGCGAGGCCGAACTCGCCGCCCAGGTGCCGGCGCGGCGCCTGGGGACTCCGCGGGAAATCGCCGCCCTCGTCGCTTGGCTGGCGGGGCCGGAGAACACCTATATCAGCGGCCAGAACATCGCTATCGACGGCGGCTTCACCCGTGTCTGAGCGCCTCGCCATAGAATCCCACAAGGGGCCCTACGAGGTCGTCTTCGAGGACGACGCGTTGGGGCGCCTGGCCGGTGACTTGGCGGCGAATGCCCACTTCATCGTCGATGACCGGATAGCGGCGCTATACGAGGACGAGTTCGCCCCGCTGTTCGACCAGCCGTCGGTATTGCGCATCGAGGCACGCGAGGAAAGCAAGTCGCTGGACCGTTTTCCCTCCTACGTCGAACACCTGGTGGGGCGCGGCGTGCGCCGCGACCACACGCTGATTGCCATCGGTGGCGGCATCACCCAGGACATCACGTGCTTCCTCGCCGCGACGCTTTTGCGCGGCGTCGCCTGGCACTTCTACCCGACCACGCTCCTGGCCCAGGCGGATTCGTGCATCGGCTCGAAAAGCTCGATCAACTGCGGCGCTGCCAAGAACATACTCGGCACCTTCACACCACCCGGGCGCGTCGTCATCAACTCGCGGTTCCTCGATACCCTCGATGAGCGCGACGTGCGCTCCGGCGTCGGCGAGATGCTGAAGGCGCATGCCATCGAAGGCCCCGGCGCCTTCGACCGCATCGCCGCCGACTACGAAAGGCTGTTCAAGGGCCGCACCGTGATGGTCGACTACATCCACCGTTCCTTGGCCATCAAGACGCGCTACATCGAAGAGGACGAGTTCGACTTGGGACCGCGCAACGTCTTCAACTACGGCCATTCCTTCGGCCACGCCATCGAGGCGGCGACCGGCTTCGCCGTCCCCCACGGCATTGCCGTGACCATCGGCATGGACATGGCCAATTTTGCCGCCGTCCGTTTCGGCATCGCAACGGATGGGAATTTCCGCCGCATGCATCCGACGCTGAAAAGCAATTACCAAGGCTTCGAAAACCACCCCATACCCACCGGGCCCTTCCTCGACGCCATCGCTAAGGACAAGAAGAACACCGGCTCGGGTACCGTCGCCCTCATCCTTCCCGATGCCGAGGGACGGTTGTCCAAGGGCTCCTTCGCCAACGACGACGCCTTCGCCGCCCTGTGCGCGGACTATCTGGAACGGGAGCGCGCCCTATGAACGACTCGACGCCGGTCGCCGTCACCTCGCGCACCTTCTCGCGTCACGCGGTGCTGCGCGGCGAACTCCAGGAGCGCTACCCCAACGCGACATTCAATGAGGATGGCGTGACACTCAATGGTGCCGACCTCATCGACTTTCTGAAGGGCCACCGCAAGGCGATCACGGCGCTCGAACACCTCGACGGCGCGGTCTTCAGCGCCGTGCCCAAGCTCGAGGTGGTCTCCAAGTTCGGGGTCGGGCTCGATTCCATCGACCTGGATGACATGGCTGCGCACGGGGTGCGCCTGGGGTGGACCGGCGGGGTGAATAAACGCTCGGTCTCGGAGCTGGTCATCGCCTTCGCCATCTCGATGCTGCGCCATGTGCCGCAAGCCAACGCCGGCGTGCGCACCGGCACCTGGCACAAGCACGTCGGCCGCCAGCTTTCCGATCGCACCGTGGGTATCATCGGCTGCGGCCACGTCGGCAAGGATCTGGCGATATTGCTGCGTGCCTTCGGCTGCTCGGTGCTCGCCCAAGACATCCTCGATTTTTCTGAGTTCTACGCCGAGCACGGCGTGCGCCCGGTGGACCTCCATGAGTTGCTGAAAGAGGCCGACATCGTCACCCTGCACGTCCCCCTGGACGACAGCACCAAAGGCATGCTGTCCGCCGAGCGGCTGGAGCTGCTCAAACCGAGCGCTGTGCTCATCAACGCGGCGCGCGGCGGCCTGGTCGACGAGACGGCCCTCAAGAATATGCTCCGCGATGGTCGTCTGGCCGCCGCCGCCTTCGATGTGTTCGCCGTGGAACCCTCCGAGGATACCGAGCTCCTCAACCTCCCCAACTTCCTGGCGACGCCTCATATCGGCGGCAGTGCCGAGGAGGCGGTCCTCGCCATGGGGCGCGCCGCCATCGCCGGGCTCGACGACAACGCGGTGCCCGGGCCCGAAACGAAGGGAAAGAGATGAGCCCGCCTGCCAACGCCGATGCCTGGGGGCTGCCCCGGGTCCTCGAGTTCTTCGAGACACGCTGGGCGGTGACGACCGGGGTCTATCCCTCCGAGTGGCATTTTCTCGAAGGCCGGTTGCACGAGGGCGTCAGCGTCCTCGAATACGGCTGCGAGCATCCCGTGACTGACGCCGCGGTGACGCCAGCCCGCCAAGTCACGACCAGGGTCTATTGCGTCGAACGCTGATGCTGGGCCTCCTCACACGCGTCGCCAAGGGCATGGGAATAGACACCCGCGCCCACTACCAAGGCGTCTCGGCGCGCAGCCTGCGCGCCGCCATCCGCGAGCAGGGCTTGGCACCCATGTGCGAGCGCTTGCGCCAACTCCTGCCCGACCTCAGGGATCAGTTCACTGGTGCCATCGATGGCACCGAGTACGAGCGCTATTGGGAGATCAAGATGCGCGGCCTGCACGCCTGGCAGGTGCGCTGTGTCCTGGAGGCGCTCGATCGCATCGGTGGCGACGGGCTTGTTCTAGCCGATGTCGGCGATTCGTCTGGAAACCACGCCGCCTACATCCAGGCCCTGGCGCCGCCGGGACAGGTGTCGCGGGTGGTCAGCGTCAACCTCGATCCCGTGGCCGTGGAAAAGGTGCGCGCCAAGGGCGGCGAAGCCGTCTTGAGCCGCGCCGAAGATCTCGACCTCAAGCAACTGCGCCCCGATCTTTTCCTGAGTTTCGAGACCATCGAGCACCGGACCGACCCGGTCCGCTTCCTGCACGCGTTGGCCACGCAAGGCACCGCCGAACACCTGTTGATGACCGTACCCTACCGCCGCCGCAGCCGATTCGGGGGCGCGCACATGCGCCTGCAGGACGGAGCCCTTCCCGAGCGCATGACGGCGGAGGAAGTGCACTTCTACGAATT
>DASCNF010000087.1:0-14018 GCA_036011345.1 Rhodospirillales bacterium
CCGATTGGCCTTCGCACTCGATGACGCGGATGTCGTAATCAGCTTGACGCCTCTTCATGAGAAGCGCGAAATAGAGGCCGGCCGGTCCCGTCCCGACAATTCCGATACGCACGAGTGCCCTCTTCATTGTCACTGTCCAGGCGCCAATAGTAGTCTAGGTTTGGAAGTGTCACCAATGCCGGTGGAGAGAGACGCGGCGAAATGAGCGTTAGGCATTACGACTGGCTGGCGTATCACGCGGGGCGGACGCCCAGCAAACTGGCGCTCGTCGATCTCGAATCGGACCGCCGGTTTACCTATGGCGAGTTCAACATGCGGGCCGGCCGGCTGGCCCATTTCCTGGCTTCCGGACTTGGCGTCGGCCGAGAAGACCGGGTTGGCGTCCTGGCGCGTAATTCATCCGATCTTTTCGAGGTGCAGTTCGCGTGCGCCAAGCTCGGTGCCATATTCGTTCCCTTCAACTGGCGCCTGACGGCGTCCGAGCTCGAGTACCTCATCGGCGACGCCGCGCCCAAGGTGGTCTTTCACGGCCCGGAGTTTGTCAGGGTTTTGCGGGACCTCGGTAAATCCTTTGGCGTCGAGCACCTGATGGAGACCTCTGGTCTCGGCCAGTCGAGCCCTTACGAGGAAGCGATTTCGCAGGCCAGCGACGAGGCGATTGCCGTCGAACTCCACCACGGCGATACCTGGACCATCCTCTATACCTCGGGCACCACCGGGCGCCCCAAGGGCGCCATGCTGACCTATGGCACGACATTCTACAACGCCGTCAACGTGGTGCAGACCACCGGGATCACGTCAGCCTCGGTCAATCTTATGGTCTTGCCCCTGTTTAGCACGGGGGGGCTCAATCTCTTTGCCAACCCGGTATTTCATGCCGGCGGAACGGTCTTGGTGATGCGCCAATTCGAGGCCGGGGTCGTGCTGTCGGCCCTGGGCGGCGCCGGCCCCGGAGTGACCCATTTCCTCGGGGTGCCGGCAACCTACCTTTTCATGAGCCAGCACGCGGATTTCGCGCGTACCGACTTCTCCCGCCTCGAATTTTGCAGCGTTGGCGGGGCACCAACACCGGTCGCCCTGCTTGATACTTACGCCCGGCACGGCCTCGATATTGTCCAGAATTTCGGCATGACCGAGGTCGGTCCCTGGGCTATGCAGCAGAACGCCGACGGCGCGCGCATCAAACCCGGTTCGGTCGGCAAGCCGGCCATGCACGTCGAGGTGCGCCTCGTCAATCCCCAGGGATGCGACGTGGCGCCGGGCGAAATCGGGGAACTGTGGTTCAGGGGGCCGATCGTCATTCCCGGCTATTGGCGGAGGCCGGACGCCAATGCCAAGTCGTTTGCCGACGGCTGGCTTCGTAGCGGCGACGCCGCTCGCAAGGACGACCACGGCGATTATTTCATTATGGACCGCTGGAAGGACATGTACATCTCGGGCGGCGACAACGTCTACCCCGCCGAGGTCGAGAACGCCCTTGCCGCCCATGGGGCGGTGCTGGAGGCCGCGGTCATCAGCCGGCCGGACGAGCGCTGGGGAGAGGTGGGCCACGCCATTGTCCGCCTCAAGGACGGCAGGAGCGCAAGCGCCGAAGAGATCATCGGTTTCTGCGCCGCGACCTTAGCTCGCTACAAGATCCCCAAGTCCATCGAGTTCGTCGAGGCGCCGCTGCCGCGCACGAGCAGCGGAAAACTGCTCAAGCGCACCCTCCGCGAAGAGAGAAATATCTGAAGGCCGGGGCGCGCTATTCACTTATTTCGATTTCGTTTTGTGCCGCCATGATCCTGATAATCAGGGCGATGTCCTCGACCGAGCCGGATTCAAATTTTACCGCGATGCCTTTCTTGGTAACACGCATGACCTCGCCCTGGAGGCTGCCGATTTCGTCGATTTACAATTCGAGAATCTGGTCCACCTTGAAGGGATGCTCGACCTTGCCCATCGGATTGACGAACTCCAAGGCGCAGCCGCTCGCCGAAATGTTTTTCAATAACCGGCCACGCGCCTCGTCGCCATCCTTGGCATCGGTGTTCCCCGTGGGCCTTTGTAAGATATTCTCCATCCCGTTTTCAGAGGGCTGTTCTTTAAGGAGCTTTCTGGATGCAGCAGAGGCCATTTAACGACTCTCATGACGGGCAAGAGGACGACAGGCACCGAGACGAGTTGCTGCTAAGGCTGCTACGCACCAATTAAGGGGATACCACCCTCAATAAACCTTTCTTATTGTCGGTATAGTGTCCTCAGAATTGTTGCCACACATGCTTCTGTGAAAGCGTCCTATGCCGCCCCCGTCGAAAACGTCTCGATCCGGATCATGCACGGCGGTTCGGATACCGCATCCAGCGCCTCGATCTGGGCCAGGGCGCGCATCATGCCGGCTTCCTCGGCGTCGTGGGTGGTCATCACCACCGGCACCACGGCGCCGGGCGCCCGGCCGCGCTGTAGCACCCCCTCCATGGAGACGTCGTGGTCGCGCAGCGCCGCCGCCACGTCGGCGAAGACGCCGGGGCGGTCGAGGACCATGAAGCGGATGTAATAGGCGCCCCGGTGGCGTTCCATGGGCGCCGCCGGCAGGGCCTCGAGCTCGGCCGCCGGCACCGCGAAGGTCGGGGTGGCGCGGCGGCGCGCGATATCTACCAGGTCGGCGCCCACCGCCGAGGCGGTGGGCCCGGCACCGGCGCCACGGCCTTCGAGCATGATGGTATCGGCGCCGTCCCCTTCGGCGACGACGGCATTGAACACGCCCTCGATGTGGGCGATGGGCACGTCCAGGGGCACCAGACAGGGATGGACGCGCTGCTCGACCCCGGTCTCGGTGAGGGCGGCGATTCCCAAGAGCTTGATGCGGAAGCCCAGTTCCTCGGCGAAGCGGATGTCGAGGGGGGAGACGTGGCGGATGCCTTCGGTGTGCACGGCGCCGAGGTTGATCTCGCAGCCGAAGGCGAGACTGGCCAGGATGGCCAGCTTGTGGGCGGCATCTACGCCGTCGACGTCGAAGGAGGGATCGACCTCGGCGTAGCCCAGCTCTTGCGCCTCGGCGAGGACGTCGTCGAACTCGCGGCCGCTTTCGCGCATATTGCTGAGGATGTAGTTGCAGGTACCGTTGAGGATGCCGAATACGCGCTCGACGCCGTTAGCGGCCAAGCCTTCGCGCAATGCCTTGACGATGGGGATGCCGCCAGCCACCGCCGCCTCGTAGGCCAGTGTCACGCCGGCCTCCTCGGCGGCGCGCGCTAACGCCGTGCCGTGATGGGCCAAGAGCGCCTTGTTGGCGGTCACCACGTGGCGGCCGGCGGCGATTGCCGCCTCGCTGACGTCCTTGGCGACACCGTCGGCACCGCCGATGAGCTCCACCACCACCTCGGTGTCGGCATCGGCGGCCATGGCCACCGGGTCGTCGTACCACGCGTAGTCGTCGAGTGGCACGCCCCGGTCGCGGTCGCGGTGGCGCGCCGAGACGGCGGCGACCACGATGGGACGGCCGCAGCGCCTCTCCAGGAGCGCCCCGTGCCTGGTCAAAAGCTTGAGCGTTCCGATACCAACAGTGCCCAGGCCGGCGACGGCGATTTTCAGAAGGTCATTCATGAAAGTTCCGGTGTTTGCTTGATTAAACTGCCGTCGCCTTCAGTTTGTCGGCGCCCCCGACGATCTTGTCGTAGGTGGCGAGGAAGGTCTTGATGTTGCGCGTCGCTTGGCGGATACGCTGGCGGTTCTCGACCAGCGCGAAGCGCACAAAGCCGTCGCCGTGCTCGCCGAAGCCGACGCCGGGCGACACCGCGACCCGCGCCTCGCGCAACAGCAGCTTGGCGAAGCCGAGCGAGCCCAGGGGCCGATAGGCCTCGGGCACCGGCGCCCATACGAACATGGTGGCGGGCGGCGCCGGCACCGGCCAGCCAGCGTCACCGAGCCCCTTGACCAGCACGTCCCGCCGGCCGCGATAGCGCTGGCGGATTTCGGCGACGTAGTCCTGGGGGCCGTTGAGGGCGGCGGTGGCGGCCACCTGCACCGGTGTGAAGGCGCCATAGTCGAGGTACGACTTTATGCGGGTCAGAGCGGCGATCAGCCGTTTGTTGCCGGTGGCGAAGCCGATGCGCCACCCCGGCATGGAATAGGTCTTGCTCATAGAGGTGAACTCCACGGCGAGGTCGCGCGCCCCCGACACCTGCAGGATGGAGGGCGGGGGATCGTCGGTGAAATAGATCTCGGCGTAGGCCAGGTCCGAAATCACGTACATTGAGTGGTGGCGACAGAAATCTACCACCTGGGCGAGGAAATCGAGATCGGCGGTCTCGGTGGTCGGGTTGTTGGGGTAGTTGAGCACCAGCACTGTTGGTGGCGGCACGCTATGGCGGACGGCGCGTTCCATGGCGACCAGCAAGGTCTGGTCGGGGGCCGCCGGGATGGAGCGCACCGTGGCCCCGGCGATGATGAACCCGAACTGGTGGATGGGGTAACTGGGATTGGGTACCAGGATGACGTCCCCAGGGCTGGTCACGGCCGCCGTCAGGTTGGCCAGCCCCTCCTTGGAGCCGAGGGTGACGATGGTCTCGGTCTCGGGATCAACGGCGACCCCGAAACGGCGCTCGTAGTAATTGGCGTTGGCCTTGCGCAGGCCGGGGATGCCACGCGAGTTGGAATACCTATGGGTGCGCGGGTCGTGCACCGTCTCGACTAGCTTGTCGACGACGTGGGCCGGGGCTGGAGTATCGGGATTGCCCATGCCGAAGTCGATGATGTCGTCACCGGCGGCGCGTGCGCGTGCCTTCATGGCGTTGACCTCGGCGAAGACGTATGGCGGCAACCGCCGGATGCTATGAAATTCTTGGTCCATGGCCTTTACACGCCGCCGGCGATTCCCGTGGCGCCAGGGCCGCGCCTAGCCGCCGTCACATCGCCGCGCGCCTCACCTGACGATGAACACCTCGGCGCGGCGGTTGCCGGCCTCGCCCGACGACATGATTTCGTAAAAGATGGGCTGGGTGTCGCTCCGCCCCGCCACGGAAATATCTCCCTTTCGCGCCCCCTGGCGCACCAGCTCGCGCGCTACCGCGTCGGCGCGCGCCAGCGAAATATTGAAGTTCACCATCTTGTGCTGGACCGGGTCCATGCTGCGCGTGCGGGCGCTGGCGTGGCCGATCACCCGCAGCTTGCCACCCCGTTGGCGATGCACGGCGACCACGTCGCGCAAGACCCGACGGCCGGTGGTATCCAGGTCCGACTTACCGTTGGCGAAAAAGATGGTGGCGACCATGAAACCGCGCCCGGCGAGAGCGCTCATCGATTGCGCCGCCGTTCTCGATAGGGGTTCGACGCCCCGGGACGACACGACGATGGACTCGTATCCTCCGCCGCTGCTGGCGAAGGCCGCGTTGGCCGGCGGCGCGCCGCCTGCTCCCGACGATACGCCCTGCGCCAGGCGGGCCCGGTAAATCTCCTCGACGGTGGTCGGTGCCGAGCCCGCCACGGCACCGCTCCCCTCGATGATGACGGTCGGCGGCGCGGCGGTGCGCTGGGGCGCCGGTGGTGGTGGCGCCGAGGCCACCGGAACGCTTGGGATGGTCGGCGGCGCCGGGGCGCGTGCCGCCCTCGCCGCCCGGTCGCGCCTCAGGGGCTGCAGGGACTCACCCTGGCGCTGAATGACTTTCGAGGAATAGCGGGCCTGGTCACGGTCGGCGACCAGCCCCTCGACGACGCGCTGGCGCTCCTGGCGGGTGCTGGTGCTTGGCCTTGCCGGCACGGTGGCAAGATTGGGGATTTCCTTGTCGGCCCTCGGCGGCGGCGTGCCGCGGTCGGCTCTCAGGCGGCCCTGCTGGTCGCGCTGAGCGGTGTCCTTGTCACCGTAGAGTTCGTCCTGGCCGCCGGTGAAGTAGTCGACGGTGCCTTTATACCACTCCACAGGGTTGAGGACGTCGGGCACCTGGGTGCATGCGCCGAGCAACGTCGAGGCCGAAAAAACCGCAATCACCGCCGGAAACCGCATTTTTGACTGCGGCGGCGATCGTTCGAAATCGTCTTTCAACATGGTTGTCCGAGCCTCCTTCGCGCTGAGCTAATTCCCCGTCCCGAGGGCGTCGATTGGACGTTGCCTCGACTATCTTAACAGGTTATCAACACGCACTGGGTGTTTCGCTTTCCTCTTGAACTGCCTACGCCCTGAGCGGGCCACACTGTGCCAGCGAAAGGTAAGCGCCACGCATCTTCGATACCCGTCAATCATAAGGGATAGACCAATGGACGATCAACCGCGCGCCCCCATCGGTGCACTTGATCCGGTCGCCGCCGCACGCTCGCTGGCCGATATCGCCGAGCGCGCCCAGCGTCTGATCGCCGACTTCCTGGCCCGCCAAGCCGAGACCGGCGGCGGCGGCGATCCTGATCCCCTGAACATCGGCGGCACCTTTTCGGAATTGGCCGGCAAGCTGACGGCCGATCCCGGCCGGCTAGCTAGCGTGCAGCTACCGCTGTGGCAGGATTACGCCGCCCTCTGGCACAACACGGCACGGCGCATGCTGGGCGGCGAGGCCGAGCCCGTGGCCACGCCGGACAAGGATGACCGCCGCTTCAAGGACGCGGCGTGGGACGAAATCGAGGTCTTCAACTTCATCAAGCAGTCCTACCTGCTGACCGCCCGCTGGATCCAGTCCACCGTTTCTGGGGTCGACGGTCTGGACGCCAAGTCGGCGAACAAAGTGGACTTTTACACACGCCAGTTCATCAACGCCTTGTCGCCGTCGAACTTCCTCGTGACCAACCCGGAAATTTTGCGCGCCACCGCCGAGAGCGGCGGCCAAAACCTGCTCGACGGGCTCGGCAACCTGCTTCGGGACCTGGAACGCGGCGACGGCCGGCTGAGCATCAACATGACCGACGCCAGTGCCTTCGAGGTGGGCGGCAACATTGCCGTGACGCCGGGCAAGGTGGTTTTCCGCAACGACCTCCTCGAGTTGATTCAGTACACGCCCGTGACGGAGAAGGTCTACCAGCGCCCGCTCTTGATCATGCCGCCCTGGATCAACAAGTTCTACATCCTGGATCTGCGCCAGGATAACTCCCTCATCAAGTGGGCGGTGGACCAGGGGCTGACGGTTTTCGTCATCTCCTGGGTCAACCCGGACGGCGCCTTCGCCGACAAGACCTTCGACGACTACATGATGGAGGGGCCGCTGGCCGCTCTCGAGGCGATCGAACAGGCGACGGGGGAGCGCCAGGTCAACGTCATCGGCTATTGCATCGGCGGCACGCTGCTGGCCGGCACGCTGGCCTACATGGCGGCGACACCCGAGACCAAATGGCACGGCCGGGTGCGCTCCGCCACCTTCCTGGCCTCCATGGTCGACTTCGAGGAGCCCGGCGAACTCGGCGTCTTCATCGACGAGGAACAACTCGCCCACCTCGGGGAACGCATGGACGAAAAGGGCTACCTCGAGGGCCGCGACATGGCCACCACCTTCAACATGATGCGCGACAACGACCTGATCTGGTCCTTCGTCGTCCACAACTACCTGCTGGGCAAGGCTCCCTTCCCCTTCGATCTTCTCTACTGGAACTCGGATTCGACGCGCATGCCAGCCGCCATGCACAAGTTCTACCTGCGCACCATGTACCTGGAGAACAAGCTCGTCGAACCGGGCGGCATCAGCCTCGACGGCGTGCCCATCGATTTGCGCAGGATCGAGGTGCCTGTCTACATCCTGTCGACGCGCGAGGACCACATCGCGCCCTGGAAATCGACCTACGCGGCGACCCAGCTTTACCGGGGGCCGGCGCGCTTCGTGCTGTCGGCGTCCGGCCACATCGCCGGCGTCGTCAATCCGCCGGCCGGCAACAAGTACGGATACTGGACCAACGACGACATCCCCGAGAGGCCCGATTCTTGGCTCGACGGGGCCGCCGAACACGACGGCTCGTGGTGGCCGGACTGGATGAAATGGGTCAGGAAGCACGCCGGACGCAAGACCACGCCGGCGCGCATACCGGGTGACGGCGCCCTCGCCGCCATGGAGGACGCGCCGGGTAGCTACGTGGCCATGCGCGCCGATGACTGAGAGCCGCCCTTTTGTTCAGCAAACAGCGTAGCAGCCGGTCTCGGACCGGCCCTCTAGCGGTGATTACAAGTAAACGGATAAGGCGCTAATGATTGGCGTTGATGGATTCGCCGCGCGGATGATCGACGGTGGCATTGATCCGGGCGCTGGCCTGGTAGGCGCTGATCGCCTGGGCCACGATGGCGGCGCGGCCCGGGGAGAAGAGTGGGAAAATGGCCGGAATCCGCCTCAGTCGTTTGATCCGCTTCCCGGCGGTGCCCCGAACCGCCGCCGCAGGAAGGCGATGACCGCCGCTGGCGCATCGAAATCGTAGAGGTCGTTGTGATACCCCCCGGCGATCCAAAGGCTTTCCTTGGGCTCCACCGCCGCCGCGAAGAGCTCGCGGGCGGTGCGTATGGGGATGGTGCGATCCTTTTCCCCATGAAAGACGAATACGGGGGCGCGTACGCGGGCGATCTTGGCCGCCGACTCGAACCGGTCCTTGACCAACCAGCGCACCGGCAAGAACGGATAGTGCTTGGCCGCCACGTCGGCCATGGAAGCAAAGGGGGATTCGAGGACGACGGCGCCAAGCGGCGCCACGGCGGCCCGTTCGGTGGCCAGGTGGACGGCCACCCCGGTGCCGATCGATTCGCCGTAAAGTACGATTTGCGCCGGCCCCACGCCGGTGGCGGCGAGGAAATCGAGGGCCGCCCTGCCGTCGGTGTAAAGCCCGTCTTCCGACGGCGATCCCGGGTTGCCGCCGTAGCCGCGGTATCCGACCAGTAGCACACCTATTCCGGCATCCAGGTAGTGGCGCGCCTTGGAGCCGCGGTGGCCGATGTGCCCGGCGTTTCCGCTGAAATAAACGAGGGTCGGCTGGCCCGGCGCCGCTTCCTTGTACCAGGCCAACAGCGTCAGGCCGTCATTGGTGGACAGTGACACGGCCCGCATGTCGGGGACACCGCCTTCCTCAAGGTCCGGAACGCCGCGGTCCGGCAGATACAGGAGGTTGCGCTGGAAGGTGTAGACGGCGGCCACGAGCAGCGCGTAGGCGACGGCGATGGTGGCGATGAAGTTGATCATGGGTGCCGGGAGCTGCGTCCGGCGGGCGGGCGCCGCGTCATTCCTTCACGCAGGCGAAAACGGCGCGCACCGGCGTGAACAGCGGACACTCCCAGTCGATCTGGGTTTGGTAGCGCGCCATCTTGCCGAATTCGCCGCACCGGGCGCTGGCCAATTCCCTGAGTGCTTGCGCCGTGGTCGAAAGCTTGCTGTAGCAAATCTCGACCTTGTTGATGTTTGCCGGCTTTTTTCCGAACCCCTCCGCATCGCGGTCGAATTCGATTTTGTTGTACACATAGGGCGCGGTTTCGGCGCACCCGAAAGCGGCAGGACCGAGGCTGGCCAGTACGATCAAGGGAAGGAAGCGGCGAAATACCATGGCTCCTCTATAGCCGCTTTCGCCTGGGCGAACAATCGGCGGCGGCGCGCCTCACACCACGTTGACCTCGCGCAGCGGCTCTCCCCTGACGACGCGTCCATAGGACAGCCTTTCGAGATCAAGCGAGCGCCACGTCCCAAAGGCGATGATCTCGGCGATGGCGCGGCCGACGGCCGGCGACTGCTGCACCCCGTGGCCGCTGAAGCCGTTGGCAAACAAGAAATTGGGGACGTCGGGGTGGGGGCCGAGGATAGCGTTTTGGTCGAGGGTGTTGTAGGCGTAGTGTCCGGCCCAGGCGCGCGTCCGCTTGATCGCCTCGAAGGCCGGCACGCGCCTAGCCAGCAAGGGCCACAGCGTATCGTCGAAGAGGTCGTAGTCGATCTCGAAGTCGAGGCAGTCGGGGTCTTGGTCGGCGGGCGGCGAAATGCCACAGATGAAACCGCCGCTTTCCGGGCGGAACCACAGCCCGGAAGGATCGATGAGCAGCGGACAGCCCTCAATGTCCTCGCGGCAATCGAACACGAAGACTAAGCGCTTGCGCGGTCGCACCGGCAATTCGAGGCCGGCCATGGCGGCGATGGCGGCGGCGCGCGGCCCCGCCGCGTCGACCACGGTGCCGCAGGCGATCTCTCCTCTGTCCTTGAGGACAAGGCCGGTGGCGCGGTTGCCGGGGCGCTTTACGCCCACCACCTCGTCCTCCAGGTAGACGGCGCCTAGGTCGCGCGCCTTGCGGCGAAAGGCCTGCAGGACGGCGAAGGGGTCGAACCAGCCCTCGCCGCTGAGGCCGAGCGAGCCAGCGGCCAGCCCATCGGTGCTGAGCCACCGAAAGCGCTCCTCCAACTGGGTTGGCGAGAGCAGCGTCACGTCGGCGCCGTGGCAGCGCTGGATGGCGTGGTTTTGCTCAAGGGCGGCCAGGCCCTCGGGGCTTGCCAGGAACAGGAAACCACGCTCGTTGAAGCCGATATCCGGAGCCTCACCATCCACCGACAGATATTCATCTACATTCTTAAAAAACTCTACTCCATAACTGGAAATATTGATGTTTTCCGGTGTCGAGAACTGTTGCCGAATGGCTCCGGCGGAGCGCGGCGTCGAGGCCTCGGCATAGGTTGGGTCGCGCTCCACGACAGCCACCGAGCCGGTGAACGCCGGCTCGGTTCCGAGGAAGTAGGCGATGGCACTGCCGATGATGCCGCCGCCGACGATGACGGCGTCATATGTAGTGACGTTGAAGGTATCGCTATCCATTAGAAGGTCTCCTCCTCGCCGAGCGACATGAGGGCGGCGTTGCCGCCAGCCGCCGCAGTGTTGATCGACATCGTGCGCTCGGTGGCGAAACGGTGCAGATAGCGTGGCCCGCCAGCCTTGGGACCGGTGCCGGAAAGGCCCTCGCCGCCGAACGGCTGGACGCCGACCACGGCGCCGATCATGTTGCGGTTGACGTAGGTGTTGCCGACGCGCAAGCGCCGCTGGATATAGCGCACGGTGGCATCGACGCGGCTGTGGATGCCCAACGTCAGGCCATAGCCGACCCCGTTCACCGCCTCGATGACCTCGTCCAGACGGTCCGCGGCATATGAAATCACGTGCAGGATGGGACCGAAGACCTCGCCCTCCAGCAGGTCCATTCGGTCGATCAGATAAGCGCGCGGCGCGAAAAACGTCCCGTGGGCGCACGTCTCCGAAAGCGCTGTCTGGTAGATCAGGCGCCCCTCGCGCTCCATGCGCTTAGCGTGATCCTCGAGCGGCGCCAGGGCTTCGGCGTCGATGACGGGACCGACGTCGGTGGCCAGCAGGCCGGGGTCGCCCACCACCAGTTCGGCCATGGCGCCGGCCAGCATATCGGTGATACGGACGGCGATCTCGTCTTGCAAGAAGAGCACGCGCAGGGCCGAGCAGCGTTGTCCGGCGCTGCCGAGAGCTGAGGAGACGGCGTCGGAGACCACCTGTTCGGCGAGCGCTGTCGAATCGACGATCATGGCGTTCTGGCCCCCGGTTTCGGAGATCAGCGGCGCGATCGCGCCCGGACGCGCCGCCAGTGCCCTGTTGATGAGATGCGCCGTCTCCACCGAGCCGGTGAAGACGACCCCGGAGACGCGGCCGTCGGCGACCAGCGGCGCGCCGACGCCGGGGCCGTCCCCGGGCAACAGGTGCAGGACCCCGCCCGGCACCCCGGCGCGGTGCAGGATGTCGACGGCGCTGGCCGCGATCAGCGGCGTCTGCTCGGCCGGCTTGGCGACCACCGCGTTGCCGGCCACCAGGGCGGCCGAAACCTGGCCGGTGAAGATGGCGAGGGGGAAGTTCCACGGGCTGATGGCGGCGAACACACCGCGCCCGTGCAGCGACACCTGGTTGCTTTCGCCGGTCGGTCCCGGTAGATCCTCGGGCGCGGTGAAGTCGGCGCGTCCCCGGGCCGCGTAATAGCGGCAGAAATCGACGGCTTCGCGCACCTCGGCCAGGGCATCGGCAATGGTCTTCCCGGCCTCGCGCACGCACACCGCCATGAGCTCGGCACGCTCTTCCTCCATGAGATCGGCGGCCTGTTCCAGGCACCCGGCCCGCTCCTCGAGGGGCGTCGCGGCCCACTCGGGTGCCGCCGAAGCGGCGGCGGCGAGCGCCTCGGCCACCGTCTCGGCCGTGGCCTCGGCCACCGTGCCGACGCGCCGGCGGTGGTCGGCGGGATCGAACAGCGTGCGTTCCCTGTCAGCCCGCGTCCTGCCATCGACCATGGGCGCCGCCGTCCACGGTCCCGCCGCCTCCTCCATGGCCCGCCCCAACTCGCGGACGTCGGCCGGGCTGGCCAGGTCCAGGCCCGACGAATTGCGGCGGGCGGCGCCGTAAAGATCGCCCGGCAGCGGGATACCGGGATGGGGCTTGACGGCCAGCGCCGCCACCTTGGCGGTGGGATCGGCGATGATGGCGTCAACGGGCAATTCCTCGTCGACGATGCGGTTGACGAACGATGTGTTGGCGCCGTTTTCCAAAAGGCGCCTCACTAGGTAGGGAAGCAGGTCCTCGTGGCTGCCGACCGGGGCATATACCCGGCACGGAACGGCGAAGCCGCCCTCGCCCACCACCTGGTCGTAGAGGGCCTCGCCCATGCCGTGGATGCGCTGCAATTCGAACTCCTTGTCGTTGCCGGCCATCTCAAGGACGGCGGCCAGGGTATGGGCGTTGTGGGTGGCGAACTGGCAATAGAAGGCGTCACGCGCCGCCAGCATGCGGCTCGCGCAGGCAAGATAGGAGACGTCGGTCGAGGCCTTGCGGGTGAACACGGGATAGCTTTTCAGGCCGCGCTCCTGGCTGAGCTTGATCTCGTTGTCCCAGTACGCCCCCTTGACGAGACGCACCATCAGCCGCTGGCCCTTGTCACGGGCCAGGGCGGCGAGCCAGTCGATGACCTGGGAAGCGCACTTCAGGTAGGCCTGCACGGCGACTCCAAAGCCCTCCCAGCCGGCGAGCTGCGCATCCCCGATTACCTCGGCGACGATATCGAGCGACAATTCGAGGCGCTCGGCCTCCTCGGCGTCCACGCAAATCCCAATCCCGGCCTTCCTGGCTTGCGCCGCCAGGGAACCAAGGCACGCCGCAAGCTCGGGGACGGCGCGGCGGCGTTGGGCGAATTCGTAGCGTGGGTGGAGCGCCGAAAGTTTGACCGAAATTCCCGGTGCCTCGATGGCGCCGCGCCCGCCGTCGGTGCCGCCGATGGCATCGATGGCCTGGCGATAGGCCACGAAATAGCGCTCCGCGTCGTCCTTGGTGTGTGCCGCCTCGCCCAGCATGTCGTAGGAATGGCGATAGCCGCGGTGCTCCGCCTGGCGTGCCCGTTCCAGGGCGTCCCCGATGGTGCGTCCCATGACGAACTGGCGCGCCATGATGCGCATGGCCTGGGTCGTCGCCTGGCGGATGATGGGCTCGCCGCTCTTCGCTACCAGTTGGCGCAGCGCCGAGCGCGGATCCCCGGTCGAACCTTCCTCCAGTTTGACGACGCGCCCGGTCAGCATGAGCGCCCACGTCGAGGCATTGACGAAAACCGAATCGCTGTGGCCGAGATGGGCCTCCCAATCGGCTTCGGAGAATTTGTCGCGGATCAACCGGTTGGCGGTCTCGGCGTCGGGAATGCGCAGCAGCGCCTCGGCCAGGCACATGAGAATCACGCCCTCGCGCGTCGACAACTGATATTCGTGGAGGAAGGCGTCGAGGCCGCCGCTTCCCAGGCGCTCCTGACGCACGTGGGCGACCAGGCGGCCGGCCTTTTCAGCGATGCGCCCTTGCGCCTCCGCCCCGAAGGTGGCGGCGGGGAGAAGGGCCTCGATGGCGGCGGTCTCGTCTTGACGATAGGCGGCCTCGATGGCGCGGCGCGGGGGATCGGGTTGCGCAATTTCGTCGACCAAACTCATCGCCACCCTCGCCGTCCGACGTATTTAGCAGCCTAGTGGATAAAATCTAACATATGGCACCCGGCGGCGAGGGTATTTCCCACACTCTGCAAAGGGCCTTCTTGCCTCACCGCGCGCGAGCCGCCATCATGGACCCCGCCATCATGAGCC
>DASCNF010000088.1:0-9789 GCA_036011345.1 Rhodospirillales bacterium
CTCGGCGCATGCCAGCGCCAAGTTGGGATGATCGAGCACGGCTGGCAACGCGCCATCGGAAATTCCATGGCGGGCCAAGAGGTCGGCCGGCAGATAAAGGCGGTCGCGCTCGGCGTCCTCGTGAACGTCGCGCAGGATATTGGTCAGTTGCAGGGCTTCCCCCAGCGCGCCGGCGACGCGGTTGCCCATCTCCTCGCCGATTCCGAAAACCCGGTTGGACAGCCGGCCCACGGCACACGCCACGCAGTCGCAATAGCGCCGCAACTCATCCATGGTCCCAAAGCGCAAGGTCACGGCGGCGTCCATCTCCATGCCTTCGATGACGGCCAGAAAGTCCTTCTTGCAGAGAGCGAAGAGAGAGACCGGCCAAACCAGTCCCCGGGTCACGAGCGACGTCGGAGTTCCCGCGTAAAGCCGTTGGATCTCGTCGCGCCACGCACCCAGGCTCCGCAGCTTGTCGGCGACCGCCCCCGGCTCGTCGGCGATGTCGTCCACCTCGCGGCAAAAGGCGTAGACGGCGAACATGGCGCGCCGCTTCTCCTTGGGCAAGCGGCGCATGGCCCAGTAAAAGGACGTGCCCGAGCGGCGCACCACGGCCTCGATGTACGCCCTCGCCTCGCCGTCCGAAGTCTCGGTTTCATTTTCGATCATCGCCCTTATGGATACACCACGCCCGCTGGCCCGTCACCCGTCGGCGACGGCGTCGGCGCCGTAGGTGCGTCCCTTCCACGCGCCGCCCCGCCCCCGCCAGTGGCTGCACGCCGAATCCAAGGTCATCAGGGTGAAGAGCAAGGCCGCCAGCGGCAGGAGCAGGGCCATTACCGCCGGCTGCCCGTAGAGACGCAGCGTCGGCCAATAGGCGAAGGTCATCGCCAGCCACGCGGCGAGCCCGACCAGCAACGGCCATGTCTGGCCGGCCGCGATTCCCGCCGCGACGGCAAAGGGCGGCGCCAAGTAGATCACGGTCATGCCGACAACCGTTCCCGCCAGCCGCCATGCCGAGTAGCGGAGCTGGGTGAACGCCGTGCGCGCCACCATGGTCCAGATTTCCTCCATGCGTCCGTAGGGGCGGATGCCGCGCACCCCTCCTGAGAAGCCGATCCAGATGCCGCCGCCCCGCTTCATGTTAGTGGCCAGCGCGCAGTCGTCGATGATGCGGCCGCGGATGGCCTCGACGCCGCCGGCGGCGGCCAGACCGGTTCGGCGCGCCAAAATGCAGCCCCCGGCGGCGGCGGCTTGCGGCCGTCGCCGGTCGTTGACCCACGCAAAGGGGTAGAGCTTCTGGAAAAAGAAAATGAAGGCCGGGATGAGGAGCCGCTCCCACGCGCTTTCGCAATGGAGCCGCGCCATCACCGAAACGAGATCGAGCCCCGAGGCCTCCGCCTTGGCGACGAGCCGGCGCAGGGTGTGGGGGGCGCATTCGATATCAGCATCGCAGAACAGAATGTAGGCGGCCTCGGGAAACTTCTCCTCGACCCGCTTCAGTCCCTGCGAGAGCGCCCACAGCTTGCCGGTCCAACCCGGTTCCAAGGGAGTGCCGGTGACGACGGTGAGACGCTCCGAGCCCGGGCCTGAGCGACGCGCCGCCTGAGCGGTTCCATCGTCGCTGCCGTCGTCCACCAAGACGACGGCGAAGCCGCCGGGATAGTCCTGCCCGAGCAAGGCGGCGACCGTCTGCCCCACGCTCGACGCCTCGTTGCGGGCGGGAACGACGGCGACCGCTGGCGGCCAGTGCGTCTTCCCGGCGGGTTCAACATGACCCTCGTCCTCTAGCCGCTTATCGGCGCGCCAGAAACCGCCGCGAAACAGCACCAGCACCACCCACGCCAGCAGGGACAGAATCGTGAGGACGAAGGTGACGGTCATGACCATGGCCACTTAGATCAGGGTCGAGACCACGCCGCGCAGGCAGCACCACAAGTATTCTGCCTTGGTGAGTTCGACGCGGCGCGCCAACAGGTCGCGGCGCGCCAACAGCCGGCTCAGGCGCTCGGCAATCCTCAGGATAGCCGCCGATTCCATGGCCAGACGGCGGCTCGCCAAGCCGCCAGGCAAAGATCGCGCCGGCGCCATCAGGTCGTCGACACCCCGCAGCGCGCGGTCCAATACCCGGCGCAGGGACGGACCGGTGGACGCCGCATCGAGGTCCTCGACCGCCGCGCCCTCCGCCGCCATCCAGTCGAGCGGCAGGTACACTCGGTCGAGTTGGCGATAGTCGTCCTGGCAGTCCTGAAGATGATTGATCACCTGCAACGCCATGCACAGCGCGTCCGATGCACCGTAGCCGTGCCGCGAGCCGCCGTGGAGGTCGAGCAAGAAGCGCCCCACCGGCGCCGCCGACAGGGTGCAATAGCCCATCAGATCGTCCCAGTCACTATAGCGCTGCTTGGTGGCGTCTTGCTTGAAGGCGGCCAGCAGATCGACGCAATGTCGCGGCGCGATGCCCGTCTCCACCAGGGTCGCACGCATGCGCGCCGCCTTCTCATACCCCCCCTCATCAGAAGCCCGGCCGAGCAGCACGTCCTCGAAGCCGTCGAGACGCGCCACCTTGTCGGCGGGTGCCAGCCCGGGATTGTCGGCGATGTCGTCTATGGCGCGGGCGAACCCGTAAAAGACGGCGACGTGCGGGCGCACCTCGGCCGCCAGCAACCAGGAGCCGACCGGAAAGTTTTCGTAGGCTACGTCCTTACCCGAGGGTGTCTCGACCGAGCGCGGCGTGGCGGCCGTCATCCGATGGTGGGCTAGAACTTCCGGCACCTAGCCGGAAGGCGGTCATGCGCCATCGTTCGCCCTTTTGCTCAATTCCGCGAGGAGCCCGTCGATGGTACCACCGTTGTTGCGGATGACCGAGGAGAATTCGGAACGCTGGGTCTGTCCCATGCTGACGCCTTCCGCCATCACGTCAACGACCTTGAATTTACCATCCCTGGCCCGTACCCGCCAGTCGAGTTGAATCGTCGAATCGCGTTTAGGCCTTTCCAGCTTGGACCGAACGATGATGTCCCTCTTCCCCTTGGCCGACACCTTGACCACCTTGAAAATGTCCTCGCTGAGCTCGAGGAAACGGTCCGCGTAGGTGTTCACGACCATATTCTCGAAAAGGCGCATGTACTGCCGGCGCTGCGCTGGCGTCGCCTTGCGCCAATGCTTGCCGAGCACCCAGCGCCCGATCGTGGGGATGTCGAAATGCCCGGTAAGAAGGGATTGGAAGCGCTTTTGGCGCTCCTTGGCCGTTATCGCCTCGTCGCCCAACTTCTCCGTCGCCTGGGCGGCGAGATTCTCGATGAACTTACGCGCCCCGTCCAGGGACGCATCCGCGTTGGCCCGACTCGAATGTCCAAGCGTCACCAAGGCCATGGCGACCAAGCACGCCAGAAATTGCCGTTTTGCTATCATTACAACGCCTACCCCGTTTGGCCCCGCCCCGTGCCGGCGGGTGATATTGTTCATCAGCGTGTCAATCATGGCAAAAACCATCGGTGAAGTCCACGCGTTGAGGAGACTTTTAGAATCATCAACCGAACTTGACCGTGAACCCGCCGCACCTCCCTCGTTTCCTTGTTCTTGGGCGCCAGCCCGGACGAACCGGTTTGGCGGCGGCGCCCGGGACTACGCTTCGCGCGGCGGCCGGTTCAGGCGGGCCAGTGCCGCGACAAAGCGCTCCAACGCGGGTGAAATAGCGCCCCGCGCCAGCATCACCTCGATCATCTGGAACCGCCCGCGTTCGGCCACCGCCGCTGCCATTGCCTCCCCCAACTCGCGGCAGGTGGTGACGCACCAGCCGCGCCCGCCGAGAGTCTCGGCGATGGCCGCGAAGTTCCACGTCTCGAGGTCGTTATAGGCGCTGTCGGGCTGGAAGGTGCGCAGCATCTCCCAGCCTGCGTTGTTGAACACGATGACGATGGGGTCCCAGCCATGGCGCCGACAGTTGCCGAGTTCCCAACCGGTCATTTGGAAGGCACCGTCACCGACCAGTATCAGCGGCCTTTCTCCGCTGGCGGCCTGCAGGCCGAGGCCAGCGGGTACACCGAATCCCACGGTCGCGTAATAGCCGGGCGCCACCATCGGCGTGTGGCGGATGTCCATGGCCACAAACAGGCAGTCGCCCATGTCGGCGGCGATCGACATGCGGCCGTGGGCATCGAACGTATCGTTGACCGCCATGGCGATGTCGAGAGGTTCGATCGGCGCGCACGAGCAGGGCGTCGATGAGGTCCGCCAGGGGCACGTCTTCATAAACGTGGAATCCCAGGCGCACCTGGCGCTCGGCGGCAACGATGGCGCCGCGCATGTCGACGTGGCGCGCCGAAACACCGAAATTGGTATCGGAGATGATGACACCCAGAAGCAAGAGCGCGTCAGACTCCTCAATGGCCTCGGTCACCGCGGCGTCGCCGGCAAGCCCCATATAGGTACCGATGAGTGGCGCTTGGCGGTCGGCCAAGAGCCCACGCCCCATGAAACTAGTCGCCACCGGCAGGCCAAGCCGCCGCGTCAGCAGCGTGACCTTGTCCTCCAATCGATAGCGGCGCAACTCCACACCCACCATCACCATCGGCCGCTGCGCCCGTCCCAGACGCTCCATGATTTCGTCGGCGCAAGCCGCCACGGCGTCGGCGTCTACCGGCGATGGCGACGCGGCGGCGACGGGCGCGCACTCGGCGCCGACCATGTCGCGCGGCAGCTCGACGTAAACGGGGCGCGAATCCTCCAGGCAACGGCGCAAGACACGGGCAATGTCGGCAGGCGCCCGTGCCGCATCGTCGAGCACCACTTGGTCGCAACTTACCTCGCCGAAGACCCTAAGCTGGGAATCCAGGGTCTTTGCCTAGTGGTGGAGAAGCAAGCTCCGTCGTCGCTCTTCGACTCCCGGCGCGCCCGAAATCACCACCACCGGGCTCTTCTCGGCGTAGGCCCCGGCGACCGCGTTGACAATGTTAAAGGCACCGGCACCGTAAGTGACCACGGCGACCCCAAGGCCACCCCGGTAGCGCGCCGCGGCGTCCGCCGCGAATCCCACCCCGGGCTCGTGGCTGAGGGTATAGAGGGGCAGGATGCCTGTACCCTCGATGGCCTTGAAGAAGGGAAGCGCGAAGTCGCCGGGAATGCCGAACAGCTCTCGGGCGCCATGCGCTTTCAAGGCTTGGAGGAGGGCTTCAGCGAGGTTCATCGTTCCCCTTTGTCTATACTGTGCCCAGCACCTCTCGAATCACGGTGCAGATTTCATCGATGTCGCTCTTTTCCGAAACCAAGGGCGGCGCGACGAGCCCGCAGTCGCCGGTAAACTTGATATAGACACCGGCCTCGAAAAGCCGCTTCATGATGCCCTGCCCGCGCACGCCGGGGATGGGCCCGGGCGCCACGTCGATTCCGGCGAGCATGCCGTATCCCCGGATGTCGGTGATGGCGTCCACGTCCTGGAGCGCGAACACGGCATCGAGAAAATCCGGCGATAGCTCGGCGGCGCGCTCGAACAACCCCTCCTTTTCGTAGATGTCGAGGGTCGCCAGCGCCGCCGCGCACGCCGCGGGATGGCCCGAGTAAGTGTATCCATGAAACAATTCGATGGCGCCCTCGGGCGCGGCGTCGATGACGGTCTCGTAGATGCCCTCCCTAACCGCCACCGCACCCATGGGCTGGGCGGCGTTGGTGATGGCCTTGGCCATGGTCATCATGTCCGGGGTGACGCCGAAGCTCTGCGCCGCGAATGCCTTTCCGGTACGCCCGAAACCGCAGATCACCTCGTCGAAGATGAGCAGGATTCCGTGGTGGTCGCAGATCTCGCGCAAACGCTCAAGGTATCCCTTGGGCGGCACCAGAATACCGGTGGAGCCGGCGATCGGCTCGACCATGCAGGCGGCGATGGTGTGGCCACCGAAAAGCTCGACGAAACGCTGCAAGTCCTCGGCGAGCTCGGCGCCCCGTTCCGGTTGTCCCTTGGTGAAACGGTTCTCTGGCAGCCACGTATGGCGCATGTGGGAGACACCCGGCATCACGGCACCGAAGGTCTCGCGGTTCTTCATGAGGCCGCTCATGGAAGTGCCGCCGATGTTGACGCCGTGGTAGGCGCGCTCGCGCGAGACGAAGCGCTGGCGCTGTCCCTCGCCCCGCGCCCGATAGTAGGCCATGGCGATCTTCAAGGCCGTGTCGACGGCCTCGGAGCCGGAATTCCCGAAGAATATGTGATTGAGATCATCCGGGGTTAGCGCCGCGACGCGGCGCGCCACCTCGAAGGACGCCGGATGGCCCATCTGGAAGGGAGGGCCGTAGTCGAGTTCCAGAAGTTGCTTGCCGACGGCCTCGGCGATCTCTGGGCGCCCGTGCCCGGCGGAGACGCAGAACAGCCCGGACGAGGCGTCGGTGATTTTTTCACCCTTGTGGTTCCAGTAGTGAATGCCCTGGCCGCGGACGAGAAGCCGCGGGTCCGCCTTGAATTCACGGTTGGCGGTGAACGGCATCCATTGGTTTTCGAGGGTGTTGGCGGCGTACTGTGTCATGGGTCGTGCCTCCCTAAAAAGCGTCGGCCCTATATCAAACATCAATTGCAGCCGTGTTGATACACCCTGCTTGAAAAAAACTCCCCGGCAACACGATCGGCGGCCTAAATTGTCCGCACCGTGTGTTTCGACTCGGCGGCGGGTGTTGGAGGATGGGGGACACTGTTGCGGGCGCTCCGCAGCCGCACATGGAGAGGTGTTGGAGGCGGTCATGCTGATCGGCGTTCCAAAGGAGATCAAGAACCACGAATACCGCGCCGGGCTGGTGCCGGCGAGCGTCTACGAGGCCGTGCACCACGGCCACGACGTCCTCGTCGAGAGCAACCTCGGCGCCGGCATCGGCATCGGCGATGCCGAGTACGAGGAAGCTGGAGCCACCGTCGCCGACAGCGCCGAAGAGGTGTTCGAGCGCGCCGACATGATCATCAAGGTCAAGGAGCCACAGGCAGCTGAACGCAAGCGCCTGAAGCCCAGCCAAGTGCTGTTCGCCTACCTGCATCTGGCACCGGACGCCGAACAAACCAGGGACCTGGTGGAAAGTGGCGCCGTCTGCATCGCCTATGAGACCGTCACCTCGCCCAGCGGTGGCCTGCCCCTTCTGGCGCCCATGTCGGAAGTGGCGGGGCGCATGTCCGTCCAGGCCGGCGCCCACTGGCTGGAGCGGGCGCAGGGCGGACGCGGCGTCCTCTTGGGCGGCGTGCCCGGCGTCGAGCCGGCCCGGGTCGTGGTACTCGGCGGCGGGGTGGTGGGCTCCAACGCCACGGCCATCGCCGTCGGCATGGGCGCCGACGTGGTGGTCATCGACCGCTCGATCGAGGTCCTCACGGCCCTGGACGCGCGTTTCGGATCCCGCATCAAGACCGTATATTCGACCCGCCATGCCATCGAGCACCACGTGATCGGCGCCGATATGGTCATCGGCGGCGTGCTCGTGCCGGGCGCCGAAGCGCCGAAGCTGGTGAGCGCCGAGCTGATCAAGCGCATGACGCCGGGATCCGTGGTGGTCGATGTCGCCATCGACCAGGGCGGCTGCTTCGAGACGTCGCGCGCCACCACCCACGCCGAGCCCACCTATGTGGTCGACGGCGTGATCCACTACTGCGTCGCCAACATGCCGGGTGCCGTGGCCAGGACCTCGACGTTCGCGCTCAACAACGTGACCCTGCCCTACATGCTGACCCTTGCCGACGAGGGGTACGAGCGCGCCCTCAAGGACGACCCCCACCTGTGCGTCGGCCTCAACGTGTACAAGGGCGTGGTGACTTGCGAGGGTGTCGCCGAGGCACTGGGCTACGATTACCGGGAGCCGCTCGCGGCCATGGGGGATTGAGGCTGAAGCTAGCGCCTTATTTGTTTACATGTAATCACCGCTGGCGGGCGGGTCTCAGACCCGACCGCGTCGAATAGGCATGACGCTGCGTAAAACTAACCGGGGGTTGCTCTAGAGGCGCCGCCCCAGGGGCGTCAGCGCGACGACAGCGGCGCCGAAACCAGGTGCAGGCCGGAATCGGCCAGGATGATTTCACCGGTGACGCTGTCGCCGCCCTCGACCAGCCACACGGCGGTCTCAGCAATTTCCTCCGGTGTGTTGGCCGTTTGCAGGGGCGTGATCCTCTCCATCTGCACGATCCTCTCGTCATAGGCCTTTTCGCCCATCCCATCCTTGTTCCAGCGGGTCTGGACGAAACCGGGACATACCGCGTTCACCCGAATTTCCGGACCCAGAGCACGAGCTAGCGACAGGGTCATGACGTTGAGCGCCCCCTTCGACGCGGCATAGGCGACGGAACTGCCATCGCCGGTGATGGCGGCGATGGTGGATATGTTGACGATGGCGCCCCAGCCACCCCGTTTCATGTGGGGGGCTACGGCCCGGATCATCTGATAGGGGCCGACCACGTTGACCGCGTACATGTGCTGAAAGTCCTCGGCACTCAGGGACTCCAAGTCCTCGGCCGGGGTGAACTTGGTGACGCCGGCGTTGTTCACCAGGGCATCGATGCGGCCCCATTTTTCCATCGACAGGGCGGCCATGCGACGGCAATCGGCATCGTTCGCCACATCGGCCCGGCACAGGAGCACTTCCACGCCGAGGTTTTCGCAGGCCGCCGCCGTCTCCTCGGCGTGGGCCTCGCTCCGGGTGTAGTTGATGACAACGTTGCACCCCTTCGACGCCAAGCGTTTGGCGATGGCGGCGCCGAGGCCCGTAGCCGAGCCCGTAACGATGGCCGTGCCTTGCTTTAATTCCATGGCTCCTCCCCGTGACCGGGTGAGGGTAGCAGGTCCCCGCTCCTGGTCCGTTTAAGCGGCCTTGTCGAGCATCTCGATGGCGTTGTGCGGGCAAACGCTGTAGCACAGCTCGCAGCCCAGGCAGTTCTCCTCCAAGGTGACGACTGTGCCGTTGTCGCCGCTCAAGGCCTCGTGGAAGCACGATCGGATGCAGTTCTCACACTTGGGGAACTTGCATTTTTCCTGGTCGATGGCAGCACGGACGGGATTCGCCTCAAAATGGGCCTGGTAAGAGGTGGCGGCCTGTCGCGAAGCCAAGCCGTGGATGGAGGGGAGGTCCGGATACCCGTACTCGTCGAGAAGGGTGGAGATGCCATCGACGACTTCGGACAGATATTCGATGCCCTTGAGCATGAGCACCGAGCCGATTTGCATGAGGGTGGCGCCGCTCATGATGAACTCGATGGCGTCGCGCGCGTCAAAAATGCCGTTCGAGCCAGCGATCGGTATGCCCAGCTTGGAGTGGATCTCGTGGACCCAGCGCAGCGACAGGGGTTTAATCCAGGGACCACCGACCCCGGCCGGCCCGCCGATGTAGGGCTTGCCCGTTTCGATGTCGACGGCGAAGCCGGTGTAACGGTTGGTCAGGGTAACGGCGGACGCGCCAGCGTCCTTCACCGCGCGCGCCACCTCAATGGGCTGCGACTGGTCCGGGGTCATCTTGATGATCACCGGAATGTCGACGGCGTCGGCAACCCAGGCCGTCACCTCGGCCGCCATCTCGGGATCCTGCCCGATCATGCTGCCGCCGCAAACACCGGGCATCATGGCCGGGTGCGGGCACCCGAAATTGAGCTCCACCAGCTTGATGCCGCAGTCCTCCACGGCGCGACAGATGTCCCGCCAACCTTCCATCGATTTGGCGCCGACGCTGCCGATGATTTGGGCGCCGTTCCCCTCGGCGTGGACCTGCGCCTCCTTGAGGTGGGGGATCCATTCCTCATACGGGTCCGACGAGTACCCGGACCGGGCGTAGAACGAGAAGGAACGGGGGATGACGCCG
>DASCNF010000089.1:0-15102 GCA_036011345.1 Rhodospirillales bacterium
AGGCCAGCCCCACCATCTGCTGTTCTGCGAAAATGTCCCACAGGCGGAATTCCACCTTTAGCCGCCCATCTTCCTCCAGCTTGGCACGGCCTTGCACCAGCGCCTGAGCGTTGATGACACGCCAATCGCCGAAGCGTGGCAAGGCCTTGAGCGCCATCCGGGTTTGGATGAAGGCGCGCGGGTCGATGGGACGGAACAAGCCCGAGCGTTCGAGATCGGCCGCCACCACGTCGGCGATATCTCGCCCGAAATGCGTCTCCTCCGGGCCACCTCCGATAAACTGGGTCACCGCGATGGGCAGCGGCTCGACGCTGCCGCGCGTGATGTCGATGCGCAACTCGGCGCTGGCTGGTCGCATGGCGGCCAACACCACCAGCAAGCACGCTGTCGCTATCGGCGCTAAAAGCCGGTGTCGGCGAATAGGGTTCGTCATGATCCGAACATCTCCCTAGGATCAAAGGTCAGAGTCATGGTTTTCCAATGATCGTATTTTTGCCTGGGCAGCCGTAGCGGGTTGCACCGTGGGTTCAGGATCGCCCGCAGCGCGCTCTCGGCGGCGGAACGGAAGAAGGGGTCGGTTTCCATGCGTCCCTTGTCGCGGATGCGCGCCTCGCGCACCGTACCGTCGGGGTTCATGGCGACCCATACCTCGATGGCCAAATCCTCGGCCTCCCTGGCCCCCGCCGGCAGGTTCCAGCACGCGGCGATTTGCTGGCGCACCAAGTCGATCTCGCTGATCGAGAGGGGCAGTGCCGAATCGAAGCGGCGCGTCGGGGAAGCCAGGGCCTTGGCGATTTGGGATTCGAAGGTTTCCTTCTTCTCCTCTTCCTTCTTCTTCGCCTTATCCGCCTTTTCCTTGGGCCTCTGAGAGGGACGGCGCTTCAATTCCTCGACCGTCCGCAACACCGACGTGAAGGCGTCGGGCGGCTTGGGCTTGCGCCACAGCTTGGCCTTGACCAGGCGTGGCGGCGCCTTCGGTTTGGGCTCCGCCTTGGGCTTGGGCTTGGGCTTGGGATCCGGTTTCGGCGATGGGGGTGGAACCGCGGCCACCTCGGGCTCGGGCTCCGGCGGCGGCGGCGGCGGCGGCGGAGGTGGTGGTGGCGGGGCGGCAACCGTTTTGGGCGGCGGCGGAGGAGGAGGCTCCACCTTTTTTTGTTCTGGCTCTGGCTCGGGCTTGGAATCCGGAGCCGGTGCGGGCGCGTTGGTTTCCTCGGCCACGTTGATGATTTCAACCACGATGGGAGCCTCGGTCATGGGCGGCGCCCGTCGCAAATGGGGCAGGTCCACGTAGGCGATGGCCACCGCGGCGGCGTGCAGCAGAACGGAAATGAGCACGCTTTGGCGCATGAAAGCTACTCGCCGCCCTTCTTTCTGCCCGGGCCTTTCACGTCGCGGCCGGGAGGCCTTCTCTTCGGCATCTCGGTGATCAGGGCCACCTTGCGGTAGCCGGCGGCGTTGACCGTACCCATGACCTCCATGACCCTTCCATAGTCGATCGCCCGATCGCCGCGCACAAAGATGCGCGCGTCAGGGTTGTTGCCGGTGATGGCTACCAGCCTCGGGTTCAGAGTGTCCAGGGCGAGCTCGGTTTCCTGCAGGAAGACGCGGCCTTGCGCATCGACCGTTATGGTCAACGGCTCGTCGTCGCCGGTCAGCAGCGAAGCCTTAGTCTTGGGCAGGTCGACCTGGACGCCCACCGTCAACAGCGGCGCCGTCACCATGAACACCACCAGCAACACCAGCATCACATCGACCATCGGAGTGACGTTGATGTCGCTCATCATGGGGTGCATATGGACACGGCCGAAGCGGCGTCGGCCGGCGTATCGAACAAAGGCCATGGCTCAGGTCCTTTCTTCCAGCTGGCGCGACAGAACGGCCGAGAACTCGCCGGCGAAGGTGTCGAGCCTGCCGGCATAGCGGTCGAGCTCCTTGGAGACCTTGTTGTAGGCGACCACCGCGGGGATCGCCGCCAACAAGCCAAGTGCCGTGGCGAACAATGCCTCGGCGATCCCCGGTGCAACTATGGCAAGACTGGTGTTCTTGGAGAGCGCGATGGCCTGGAAGCTGTTCATGATCCCCCACACCGTGCCGAACAGCCCGATGAACGGCGCCGTCGACCCCGTCGTCGCCAGAAAGGTCACGTAGCGCTCGACGCGGTCCATCTCGCGCGCCACCGTGATCTGCATGACCCGATCTATGCGCTCGTGGAGGCTTCCCCGCATGCTTTTCACGGTGGTCAGCCCCTTGGAATGGGAGCGCCGCCACTCCCGCATGGCGGCCACGAAGACGGCGGCCATGGGATCTTTGGGGCTGGGGCCGACGCTCTCATAGAGATCGTCAAGCGGCCCGCCCGACCAGAAGACGGTCTCGAAGTCCGTCGCCCAGGCGTTGAGGCGGCGCAGCCACACGGACTTCTCGACGATGATCGCCCAGCACCAGATGGAAGCGAGCAGGAGCAGGATGATCACCGCCTTGACCACTGGATCAGCGCGCACAAACAAAGACCACATGGAGAAATCATGGGCGGCGACCGAGCCGCCCAGCGTCACCACGTCAACGATATTGCTTTCCATTCATCGGCCTCGCTAGTTCTTCTCGGTCAGGTCCTGGAGAGACGCGCGCAGAGCCTTGGGCAGGCGCGCCGGGCGGCCCGACGTGTTGGTGCAGGCGAGCCGCACGCCAAGATGCACAAGCTCACCGGCCTCGCCCCTCACCGCCTGATCGGCGTTGAGCGAGGCGCCGCCCACCTCGGTAACGCGGGTGTGGACTTCAAGGCGATCGTCGAGGCGCGCCGGCTTCAGAAAGTCCGCGATACACTGTCGCACGGCGAAGGCGATGCCGTCTTCCGCCGACAGCCGCGACTGATTGGTGCCGAGGGCGCGCAGCATTTCGGTGCGCGCCCGCTCCGCGAATTTCAGGTAGTTGGCGTAGTAGACGATGCCGGCGGCGTCCGTGTCCTCGTAATAGACGCGCATGGAAAAGACGTGGACGCCGTCCACGAAGCCGGACCCCGCTTCAGTCATCTTCCGTCTCCGCCTCGACGATGAGCGCCAACTGGGCGGCCCGGGAGGGCGGCGCCAGGCCCAGGTGGCGGTAGGCCGGCTCGGCCAGGACCCGGCCCCGCGGCGTGCGCATCAGGAATCCTTGCTGGATGAGGTAGGGCTCGATCACCTCCTCGATGGTGTCGCGCTGCTCGGACAGGGCCGCGACCATGGTCTCCACGCCGACCGGACCGCCACCGTAATTTTCGGCGATACAGCCCAGATAGCGGCGGTCCATGGAATCGAAACCCTGCGAGTCGACTTCTAGCCGGTTCAAAGCGGCGTCCGCTTCGGCGCGGTCGGTCACCGGGACGCCGTCGACGGCGGCGAAGTCCCTGACCCTCTTGAGCAGGCGGCCGGCCACCCTGGGCGTGCCGCGCGAGCGTCGTGCGATCTCGTGGGCGCCGTCGGCGGTGAGGTCCATCTCCAGTACGCGGGCGCCGCGGCTGACAATTTCGACGAGGTCCTCGATGCCATAGAAGACGACGCGCATGGGGATGCCAAAGCGCTCGCGCAAGGGCGTCGTCACCAGTCCGGAACGGGTGGTGGCGCCGACCAAGGTGAACGGTAGCAGGTCGATGCGCACCGAGCGCGCCGCCGGCCCCTCCCCAATGATTAGGTCGAGTTGGAAGTCCTCCATGGCCGGATAGAGGATTTCCTCGACGGCGGGGCTGAGCCGGTGCATCTCGTCGATGAACAGGACATCGCGGGGCTGCAGGTTGGTGAGGATGGCCGCCAAGTCGCCGGCCTTGGCGATGACCGGCCCCGAGGTGGCGCGGAACCCGACCCCAAGTTCGCGCGCCACGATCTGCGCCAGGGTTGTCTTGCCGAGGCCGGGCGGCCCGTAGAACAAGACATGGTCCAGGGGTTCGGCTCGAGCGCGGGCAGCGTCGATAAATACCCGAAGGTTGTCGCAAATCTGCCGCTGGCCAATGAAGTCCCCGAGGCTGTGAGGCCGTAAGCCCAGCTCGCCGGCGTCAACGTCCAATGCTTCGGGAGCGATGACCCGCTCTTCGCTCATGCGTTGATCTCCCGGGGCGCCAGTCTGGCCAGCGCGGCGCGCACCAGAGCCTCGACGCCGGCGTCGGGGTCGAGGCCGGCGGCGGCGTGGGACACCGCGCCCAGCGCCTCGGTACGGCTATAGCCCAGGTTGGCGAGGGCGGAGACGGCGTCCGAGGCGGCGACCGGCGTTTCACCCTCCCGGCCGGCGATCACTGCGAAGGTTTCAGGCGCCATGCTTGCGACCTTATCCTCGAGCTCATTGAGGATGCGCGCCGCCAGCTTGGGGCCGACGCCGGGCGCCTGGGTGAGGGGGGCACGGTCCCCGGCCATGACGGCGGGCGCCAACTGGTCGGGACCGAGTATCGAAAGGATGGCCAGCGCCACCCTGGCGCCGACCCCCTGCACCGTCATCAACAAGCGGAACCAGTCGCGCTCGGCGGTATCCAGGAAGCCGAACAGGTGAAGGGCCTCCTCGCGCATCTGGGTCTCGACCACCAGGCTGGCCGCGGAGCCGACGCTGAGACGGCCAAGGGTGCGGCCGGAACAGGCGACGAGATAGCCAACGCCGGAGACGTCAATGATGACCCCGTCGGCGTCCACCGAGTCGATAATGCCGGTGAGCTTGCCGATCATGGTGCCGCCCCCGCCAGGGCCAGGCGCGCCGCCGTCTCCCTGTGGCGAGCGTGGCATAGGGCGACAGCCAGTGCGTCCGCCGCGTCCGGCGTGGCGATGGTGCACCCTGGCAGCAGCACGCGCACCATCACCTGGATCTGCTGCTTGCCGGCGTGGCCGGCCCCGACCACCGTTTTCTTGATCAGGTTCGGCGGGTACTCGGCCACCGGCAGGCCGGCCCGGGCCGGCGCCAGAAGGGTGATGCCGCGCGCTTGTCCGAGCTTCAGAGTGGAGCCGGGGTTCTTGTTGACGAAGGTCTCCTCGACCGCCGCTTCCTGGGGACGGTAGCGAACGATCACGTCGCACAGGCCGTCGTAGAGCTCGACCAGACGGCTGGCCAGGTCGAGGGTGTTGTCGGCCCTCACCACGCCGTCGGCGACGTGGCTGAGTCGGTTGTCCACGGCATCGACGACGCCCCAACCGGTGGCACGCAGGCCCGGGTCCAGTCCGATGAGTCTCATACCTCCATTCCCGCCTCGATCCATCCCGGCGCCCCTCAGGCGCCGAGACGCTCCATCACCTCTTCGGCCACCTCGAAATTGGCGGCAACCCGCTGCACGTCGTCATCGTCCTCCAGGGCCTCGAGCAGGCCGAAGAGGAGTCCGGTGGTATCCTCGGCGACGGTGACGGTGGTTTGCGGCTTCCAATCGAGGCGCGCCGCGCCAGCCTCGCCGAAACGCTCCGCCAGAGCCTCGCGTACGGCATTCAGGTCATCTGGCACGCAGGTGATCTCGTAGCCCTCGCCATTGGTTTCCATGTCCTCGGCGCCGGCCTCCAGCACCGCCTCGAGCATGTCATCCGCGGCGGCGGTTTCGGCCCCGTAATGGATGTAGCCGACGCGCTCGAACAAGAAGCCGACGCTACCGCTCTCGCCCAGCGTGCCGCCGTGCTTGTTGAAGGCGGCGCGCACGTTGGACGCCGTGCGGTTGCGGTTGTCGGTGAGCACCTCGACGATGAGGGCGACGCCGCCCGGCCCGTAGCCCTCGTAGCGCATTTCCTCGAAGTTGGCGTCGTCGCCGCCGCCGGCGCCGCGCTTGATGGCACGGGAAATGTTGTCCTTGGGCATGTTGGCCGCCTTGGCGGCGGCCACCGCGGAGCGCAGGCGCGGGTTCATGTCGGGATCGGGCGCACCGGACTTGGCGGCCACGGTGAGTTCGCGGATGAACTTGGTGAACACCTTGGCGCGCTTGGCGTCCTGCGCACCCTTGCGGTACATGATGTTCTTGAACTGGGAATGGCCAGCCATGAAGGTGGGCCTCACGCCTGAATTGGAAGATCAAGTAGGTCGTTGCGGGACACTTATACCATATCTTGTGTTAAGGCACACCGGTACAGGTTATTCGACTAACAGTTCAATATGGCAAGATTGAGGCGGGGTTGAAAACCACCCTTGCCGCCCCCCCCCTTCACAAGGGCCACTGCTTGGCCAGGAGGCCGCCGAGGCGTATGGGGGATATGTGGGTGGCCAGGCCGCTCGCGTCGTCGGTCTCCAGGTAGACGCCGCAGAGCGTGGCGTCGCCTTCCGCCGGGCTCAGGCGCTCGTCGGTGGCTTTCTTGACGAAGCGCGCCACTGCCGCCTCCTTCTTCATGCCGATCACCGAATCGTAGTCGCCGCACATGCCGAGGTCGGTCTGGTAGGCAGTGCCGCCGGGCAGGATGCGGGCGTCCGCCGTCGGCACGTGGGTATGGGTGCCAACCACCATCGACACCCGCCCGTCGAAGGCGTGGCCGATGGCCATCTTCTCGCTGGTCGCCTCGGCGTGGATGTCGATGACGACGCAATCCATGGTGGTCCCCAGGCGGTGGTTGACCAGCTCCGCCTCTACGGCAGCGAAGGGATCGTCGAGGGGCTCCATAAACAGCCGGCCCATGGGATGGATGACCTTTACCTTGCGACCCCCGGTCGCCTTGTAGGTGTTGGTGCCGCGCCCCGGCGTGGCGGGCGGATAGTTCAAGGGCCTGAGCAGGCGTGGATCGCCGTCGATGTGGTTGACGATGTCGCGTTGCGCCCACACGTGGTTGCCGGTGGTGATGACGTCGACGCCGGCGTCGTAGAAGGATTTGCATATCTTGGCGGTGATGCCGAAGCCGCGCGCCGCGTTCTCGCCGTTGATGATGACGAAGTCGAGATCGAGCCGCCGGCGCAAATCCGGGATGTATTCAAGGACGGCCTGGCGACCGGCCTTGCCGACCACGTCGCCACAATGGATTAACTTCATGATGATCCCATCGAGCCTATCGGGCCTTGATCGCCCCTTTCTCGGTGACGATCCAATCGAGGGGCTCGTCGTACCCGGTCCGCGGCACCTTGTCCACCTGCTGGGCGGCATAGGCGATACCGATGGCGAACACGGGGCCGACGCTGCGCAGCCCGGCCAGGGTGCGGTCGTAATAGCCGCCGCCGTAGCCCAGGCGGTAGCCCTCGGCATCGAAGGCGAGAAGTGGCGCGAGCACGACCTCAGGCGTGACCGCGACGGCCGTGGCCGGCGGGTGGCGGGTGCCGAGGACCCCCTTATCCAGGTCCATCCCTGGATGCCAGACGCGAAATACCAGCACCTCCCCCCGCCTCACCACCGTCGGTAAGGCGCACACATGGCCAGCGCTGTGCAGAAGGTGGAGCAAGGGTCTGACGTCGAGTTCATCGCCCATGGGCCAATAGGCCGAGACGACGGCGCCCGGGGCGAGTACCCCCGTGGCGCCCATGGCGTCCGTGAACGCCTGCTGGAGGCGCCTCGCCGCCTCCCCCGCCGACCCGAGGTCGCCGCGACGTACCGCCGCAGCCTCGGCGCGCAGCCGCTTCTTGTCTTCAATCACCGACATTGGTTAGGGATTACCCGAAAAAGCCACCACCGGAAAGACCGGGATGACGGAAACGAAGGGACGGCGCCGCAAAGGCCGTTGGCCGTAATATTCCTCTGTGGCCTGCGAGTGCAGGTGGGTGCCATATACCGGGCCCACGGGCCCGGCAGGGACAACTCCCTATAGGTCTGTATTGGCCCCAGGGATGTTAGACCTGACGCACCTAGCAGCGACCGTCCGGAGGTTGAGTCTATGATTGTTCCAGGCGCGCGGCAACATCTTCGATGCGCTGGGCGATGGCCTCGATACCGGTGCCCAGGGATTCCTCGGCCTCGAGGCGCGCCCCCGCCGTGCCGTCGGGGTCCTTGAGGGAGTTGCGATCGGAATAGGCGTCGGAAAGCTCGTCGGCGATCAGAAGGCTGGTCATCACCAGAAGCCGGGCGTCACCCACTTGGCCGACCGCCGCCACCAACTCGCCGACCCGTTTGTCGATGTCGGCGGCGAGGCGCGTCAAATGCGCCTCTTGCCCGTCATCGCAGGCGATTTGATAATTGCGCCCGTTGATGGTGACCATGACCTGGCTCATGGGAATCAGTCCTCTAACACGGCCCGCAGGCGGCCGATGGTCGAATCGAGTCGCTCCGACACGGTCTCGGCCATCTGCTTGAGTTCCGCGTTTTCCGCGCGCGCAACCCCGGCCTCGGCGCGCGCACCGTCCTCTTCCGCTGCCGCCTCGAGGCGCGTCTCCAGCACCGAGTCGAGGCTGTCGGTGGCCTGCTCCAGCCGGTCCCGCGCCCGCCTCAGCCGCGCCGAGAGGTGCCCATCCGCGTTCGTCACGAAGCCGTCCTCGCGCCTCTTTCCATAACACGTCACATTACGGGGGGACCGGCCAACCCGTCAACCGCGCGCCGAGGCCGCGTCGAATGGCCCGCCCCGGCGGCGCGGCCCCACCCCGCACCGCGCTGGACAGGGGCCAGCTTGCCAGTCCCGCCCCATGTGATAAAAGAAGCTACCCTCGCCGCATATCCGGAGGATCGAATGACGGTTCGCGTTGCCATTAACGGGTTCGGACGCATCGGACGGCTAGTCCTCAGGGCGATCATAGAATCCCGGCGTAACGACGTGGAGGTTGTCGGCATCAACGACCTCGGCCCAGTGGAGACCAACGCCCACCTGCTGCGATACGATTCCGTGCACGGCGTGCTGGCCGCCGGCGTGACGGTGGCCGGCGACACCATGGACGTGGGCCGCGGCCCCATCAAAGTGACGGCGGAAAGAGACCCCGCAAAGCTACCGTGGGGCGACATCGGCGTCGACGTGGCGTTCGAATGCACGGGCCTCTTCGCCAACCGCCAGGACGCCGCCCTCCACCAGGAGGCCGGCGCCAAGAAGGTGCTGATCTCGGCCCCCGCCACGGGCGCCGACCTGACCGTGGTTTACGGCGTCAACCACGAAAAGCTGACGTCCGAGCACACCGTTGTCTCCAATGCCTCGTGCACCACCAACTGCCTGGCGCCGGTGGCCGACGTGCTGCACCGCGCCGTCGGCATCGAGAAGGGTTTCATGACCACGATACACGCCATGACCGGCGACCAGCCAAGCGTCGATACGTTGCACACGGACCTGCGCCGGGCGCGCGCCGCCTCCGTGTCGATGATCCCGACCTCTACCGGCGCGGCGCGGGCCGTCGGCCTCGTCCTGCCCGAGCTCGATGGCAAGCTTGACGGCACCGCCATACGCGTGCCGACGCCCAACGTCTCGATGATCGACCTCGCCTTCGTGGCCGGCCGTGACACCACCATGGACGAGATCAACGCCGCCATCGTCGAGGCCACCGGCGGCCGTCTCAAAGGCGTCCTCGACGCCATCGACGCGCCGCTGGTGTCGGCCGACTTCAACCACAGCCCGCAAAGCTCGGTTTTCGATCTCACCCAGACTCAGGTGATGGGCGGAAATCTCGTGCGCGTGCTGTCCTGGTACGATAACGAATGGGGATTTTCCAACCGCATGTCGGATACCGCCACCGTCCTGGCCGGCGCCGACTGAGGCCGGGCCGAACGGCGTCCGGCCCGGCCCCATGAGCGGGCGTCCCATCATCGTTCACCACCTCGGGCACGCCGTGGCGGCGCTGGGCGCGGCCAAGGCGCTCGACGTCCCCGTCACCCTGCGCAGCGCACCCGGCGCTGCCGCCTATCTCGGGTCCGCCGTCTTCCGCGACATGATCGCCGCTGCCCTCGCAGAGGTGCCCGGGGTCGAGGCGCGCGCCGTCCTCGACTGCGGCGACGCCCCCGGCCACGCCCTCAACGCCCTGCGCCAGGGTGTCGGGGCGGTGCGCCTCGACGCCCCTTCGGACGTGCGGGTACGCGTCGGCGACATCGCCCGCCAGCTCGGCGCCGCCCTCGACGATGACGCGGCGCCGGCCCTTGACCTGCTCGGCGCCGACGACCCCAGCGCCGCCAGCCGCCATTGGCTAGGCGGCGGCTAGTCCGAAGATCCGCTACCGCCGAGACGTGGCACGCGCGCCGGCGATCATCGGGCGTTGTCTAAAGAATGGTCATCGAGGGGGGTGTTCATTACAGTTGGCGTTTATGCAATTTACATCAAATAATGTTTATTTAGTTGATAAACATGTTAATTTCGCATATACATCGCGAATCGAAGCTTTGTAGAATTATGATGCATTGATTGAAAAATTTCTTGAAAAACAACTATGGATTAATAAGCGCCCCCTAAAGGACAGTGTTCGGGTGACCAAATTTAGGAGATGAGCCTTATGAGCTTCATGCAAGGACACTCCGTAAAATTTGGCTTGGTATTTTTTGCATTCGTTGTTCTAGTCGGTACCGCGCGCGCCGAGGAGACTAAGTACCCGCCTTATCCCCGATGTTTGGGGGCGCGAACTTCCGGTGCCAGAAGATTACGTACCGACAATGCGTAGCTCCGATATTTACCATAATCCGGATGGAGATCAGTTGATCCAGTTTGGCTACGACAATCCCATATCGTCTGATGGACCAGATTGGCGAATACGGTTCTTGCGCTTCTGACGACTGAGTTCCGGCCCGCTGTTGCAAATGCTCCCCGCCGGGGTTATGTGAGGGCGCGAACGGCGGCGCCGACGGGGCGCTACCGCGACATCCCGGGTGCGCCCCTTGGCCGACAGCAATTGCCGCCTTTATCTGATTACGCCGCCACGGCTGATCGCCGGCGGCCTCGCCCCTTCCGATTTTGCCGATGACTTGGCGGCGGCCCTGGAGGCGGGCGACGTGGCCTGCGTCCAGCTCCGCCTCAAGGGCGTGGACGATGACGAAGTACGCCGCGCCGCCGAGGCGCTGACCCCCCTCGTCCAGGAGCGCGGCGTCGCCTTCCTCATGAACGACCGCCCCGATCTGGCCGCCGAGACTGGCTGCGACGGAGTGCACATCGGCCAGGAGGACGCGACGTACGAGGAGGCGCGCGACCTCCTCGGCGACGACGCCATCGTCGGCGTCACCTGCCACGATTCCCGGGACCTGGCCATGATCGCCGCCGAAAAGGGCGCCGACTACGTGGCCTTCGGCGCTTTTTATGCGACCACCACGAAGACCTCGAAATTCCGCGCCCGGCCGGAAATCCTCGAGATGTGGAGTGATGTCACCACCGTGCCCTGCGTCGCCATCGGCGGCATCTCCGCCGCCAACTGCGCGCCCCTGGTGCGTGCCGGCGCCGGTTTCCTGGCCGTCTCGTCGGCGGTGTGGGACCACACCCGAGGCGCCGCCGCCGCCGTCAGGGAGATCGAAGCGGCCATCGCCGAGGCACTCACCGCGTGAGCCCCACCTCTCCGTTGCGTGGTGGGGGGCAAGCTGATAGCTTGCGCGCCGCGACGTTGGGCCATTTTCCGACAACACGGTTACGTGCATGAAGATCCAGGGTAACGCCATTCGGCCCGGGATGGTGATCGAGCATCAGGGCCGCCTGTGGCGGGCGGTGAAGATCCAGCACACTCAGCCGGGCAAGGGCGGGGCCTACCTGCAGGTGGAGCTCAAGGACATCCGTGGAGGCACCAAGCTGAACGAGCGCTTCCGCTCCTCGCAATCGGTGGAGCGCGCGCGCCTCGAACAAAATCCCCATCAGTACCTGTACGCCGACGGCGACATGCACACGTTCATGGACAACGAGACCTTTGAGCAGATCACCTTGAACGAGGAGCAGATCGGCACCGAGTTCATCCCCTTTCTCCAGGAGGGTATGACGGTGACCATCGAAAGTTTCGAGGAGACGCCGCTCGGCGTGCGGCTCCCCGACACGGTGGTCTTGCAAGTTACCGATACGGAAGCGGTGGTCAAGGGCCAAACGGCGGCCTCCTCCTACAAACCCGCCTTGCTGGAGAACGGCCTGCGCACCACGGTGCCGCCCCACATCGAGACGGGGACCCGGGTCGTCGTCAGCACCGCCGACGGATCCTACGTCGAGCGGGCCAAGGATTGAGCGCCGCCCCGGCATGGCCCACCGCTCGGCCCTGATCACCGTGATGACGACGGCCGCCTACAAGGCGGCGCGAAAACTTGTGCGCGACTTCGGCGAGGTCGAGCACCTTCAGGTGTCGCGCAAGGGGCCCGCCGATTTTGTCAGCACCGCCGACCGACGAACCGAGGAGACGCTGCGCGCCGAGCTCACCAAGGCGCGCCCGGGATACGGTTTTCTTGTGGAGGAGGCCGGCGAGGTTGCCGGCACCGATACCAGCAACAGGTGGATCATCGATCCCTTGGACGGCACCACCAATTTCCTGCACGGCATTCCCCACTTCGCCATCTCGATCGCGCTCGAGCGGGACGGCGGCCTGGTCGCCGGCGTCATCTACGCGCCCATCGCCGACGAGATGTTCTGGGCGGAGCGCGGCGCCGGCTCCTATGTCAACGACCGCCGGCTCAGGGTTTCCGCCCGCTCCAAGATGGAAGATTCCGTTTTCGCCACCGGCATCCCCTTCAAGGGCGTGCGCGACCACGCGCTCTTCTCGCGGCAACTGAGCGCCGTGATGGCGGTGTCGGCGGGGGTGCGCCGCTTCGGCTCGGCGGCCCTCGATCTGGCCTACGTGGCGGCCGGGCGCTTCGATGGATTTTGGGAGAACGGCCTGCATCCATGGGACGTGGCGGCGGGGATCGTCCTGGTCCGCGAGGCAGGCGGTCTCGTCGGAGACATCGGCGGCGGCGATGACATGCTCCATGGCGGAAGCATCCTGGCCACCAACGACAGCTTCTACGAGCCGTCGGGGAGGATGCTCCGGGGCGCCGCCTGATGCCCGCGCGCGCCATTCCACGACAGCAAAGCGGTTGTCTGGCGAACGCCCCTTGGCTATGGTCAATCCGCAAGGAAGAAGATTCCGTCAACGGTTAGACTGCATGTCGTGAGAGCAGGGTAGGAACATGGGTTTCATGCGCCACGCCATTCGCGTCGTATCGCGGCGCGCGCTGGTGTTCGCCGCCTTGGGCTTGGCAATGCCGACCCTGGGCGTCAACGGGGCGGTTGCCCAGCAGCCATCCATGATCGATTTGAGCGATCCCTACGTCACCGTCGACCTCAGCGTCATCGATGACGGCGGCGTAAGCCTAAGACCGAGTCTGGCCATTCCGGGCTTCGGGCGGCGCCTGTTGATGCCGGGAATGCAACGCCCCATCTCCAAGCTCCACGTGCCGCCACCGAAGCGCCGGGTCAGGCGCGCCGTCAGCATGCCCCAGGAGAAAAAGGCGGCGCGCCGGAGCGCCCTGGCACCGATCGAGCAAGTATCGCGCCCGGCGCCGCGGCCAATGGCAAAGACCCGGCCGGCCCCGCCGCAAGTGACTGCGGCCGTTAAGTCGGCGCCGCCATCGGCGGCCAAGTTCGCGTCACCGCCACCGCCTGTGAAGGCGCCGGCAAAACTGAAGGTGACGAAGACCGCCGCCGCCAAGCCTCCCCCCCCGCCAGCCACCGCCAAGCTGAAGGCGTCTACCGCCAAGACGGCGGCCGCCCCGCCACCACCGCCGCCGCCGCCGCCAACCACGCGCGCCGCGAAGGCCCCCGAAAAAAAAGCCGACGCCAAGCAGGAAGCCTCGCTGCCGCCCGCCGCCGGCCCACTGGCTCCCGGTCAGGCCATGAAGGTCGTTTTCAGCGCCGGTGCCACCAAGCTACCGTCTTCGGTGCGCGACGGACTGAAGGCCTTGGTCGGCAAGATGAAGGGGCGGGATAAGCTGCGCATACAGCTCATGGCCTATGCCGGCGGCGGCGGTCTGTCGGCAAGCAGGGCCCGCCGCATATCGTTGTCCCGCGCCCTGGCCGTGCGCTCCTATATGATCGAGAGTGGGCTGCGCAGCACGCGCATCGATGTGCGCGCCCTGGGCAACAAAACTTCGGCGGCACCCGTCAATCGCGTCGATGTGATGGTCGGCGAGCGATGATTCGAGCTATTCAGCCCGACTAAGTCCGGAGATTCCCCACGATGACCCGGCCGCGACGTTATCTCGTCCGGATGTTTCTGTTCCTGGCTGCGGTCTTCACGGTGGCGGCCCTTTTGTTCGTACCGCTGAAGGACGCGTTCGTGGCCAACGCCGTCCTCAATGGACTGATCCTGGCCGTGTTGGTGCTGGGCATCGCCTACAACTTTCGCCAGGTAACCATGCTCGATCCCGAGGTGACGTGGCTGGAAAGTTACCGCCGCGATCACTCCGTCCTGTCCGTGCCGCGGCCGCCGAAGATGTTGGCCCCCATGGCCACGATGCTGGGTGAACGCAGGGACGGATTGAGTCTGTCCACCATGTCCATGCGTTCGCTCCTCGACGGCATCAACGCGCGGCTCGATGAATCCCGCGACATCTCGCGCTATACCATAGGGCTGCTCATATTCCTCGGACTGCTGGGAACGTTCTGGGGCCTACTCGAGACGGTCGGCTCGATCCGCGGCGTCATCGGCGGCCTGTCGGTGGGCAGCGGCGACATGACGGCCGTGTTCGGCAAGCTGAAAAGCGGCCTGGAGGCGCCCCTCTCGGGCATGGGAACGGCCTTCAGCTCCTCGTTGTTCGGTCTTGCCGGCTCGTTGATCCTAGGGTTTCTCGACCTCCAGGCGGGACAGGCGCAGAACCGCTTCTACAACGATCTGGAGGAATGGTTGTCAAGCCTCACGCGGTTGTCGAGTGGGGTCTTGTCCGCGGATGGAGACCAGTCCGTCCCCGCCTACGTGCAGGCGCTCCTGGAACAGACGGCGGAAAGTCTCGAGAACCTGCAACGCACCCTAGCACGCGGCGAAGAAGGCCGAACCACGGCGAGCAACAACCTGATGTCGCTGACCGAAAGGGTCGGCACCTTGACCGACCACATGCGGACCGAGCAAGCCCTGATGATGAAGCTCGCCGAAAGCCAGATGGAAATGAAGCCCATCCTTGCCAAGCTCGCCGATGGCGTGGGCAAGGGCGATGGTGGGCTGGACGACGCGACGCGCACTCACATCCGCAATCTCGACGTCTACATGGCCCGCCTTCTCGAGGATCAGAGCAGCGGCCGCGAGGAAATGGTCCAGCAATTGCGCAGCGAGATCAAATTGCTGGCCCGTACCATCGCCGCCGCGTCAGCTAAGGCA
>DASCNF010000090.1:0-3716 GCA_036011345.1 Rhodospirillales bacterium
ATGATGTCACCTAGATACTTGGCCAGTTGTTCGTGGTTCCCGGTGTTGGCCAGATGGGGAGAAGCCATATCGGTATGTACCAACACCGTTACCGCGAACCCGCCGAAAGAAGACCTTCCGAGCTCTTCCGCCAAGACCACGCTCGCCAGTGCGTCCAGGTTGGACCCGCCATATTCTTCTGGGTGCGAATCCCAAGGAAGCCGAGCTCACCCATTCCCTTGAGGACGTGGCGCGGGGTCATGCCGTCGGCTTCCCACGTTTCGCCGAAAGGGGCGGCCTTTTCCGCAATAAACCTGCGGATTTGGTGGCGCAGGATCCAAGCCCTTTCGTCGACCTTGTCATCAGCCCCTATCCAACGTCCGCTCCAGGGCGCCAAGCAGACATCGGCTTGGCGGACAAGCAACCGATAAAGGCATCGTCCATGAGAACACACCCTGGGCCCAGCACCTCGGAAAACCCGATGGTCGATTGCAATTCTTCCTTGCCTTCGGGGGGCACTCGCCGCACCATCGCACGCGGGTGGGCGCCAGGATACCTCGCCGAAGGGAGTGATTCCATGACCGCTGCCGCCAAGCCGATGCCCGAAGAACCCGTCCTCCTGCGCGACGACGCCGGGGGTGTCGCAACGCTGATCCTCAACCGTCCCCAGGCGCGCAACGCCCTTTCGGTGGCCCTGTTCGATGCCTTGCAGGCCGAATTCGATGCCATCGCTACCGATGAAAGCGTCCACGTCGTGGTCGTCGCCGCCAACGGCCCGGCATTCTGCGCCGGCCACGACATGAAGGAGATCCGCGCCAACCCGGGCCTCGACAATTATCAGGCGTTGTTCGAGCAAAGCGGCTGGCTGATGAAGAGCATCATCCGCCTGCCCCAGCCCGTCATCGCCAAAGTCCACGCCACCGCCACCGCCGCCGGTTGCCAGTTGGCCGCCACCTGCGACCTGGTTGTGGCTGCGTCGACCGCCCACTTCGCCACGCCGGGGGTTAACATCGGGCTCTTCTGCTCGACGCCGATGGTGGCCCTGAGCCGCGCCGTCGGGCGCAAGCAGGCCATGGAGATGCTGCTCACCGGCGAGTTCGTGGATGCCGAAAGGGCGCGCCAGATGGGCCTCGTCAGCCGGGTGGTGGCGCCCGAACGCCTTGACGAGGAAGTCGCCGGGCTGGCGGCGCTGGTAGCGTCGAAGTCGCCGCTCACCCTGACCATCGGCAAGGAAGCGTTCTACCGCCAGGTCGACCTCGACCTCGATGCGGCCTATGCCTGCAGCGCCGAGGCCATGGCCCGCAACATGACGGCCCGCGACGCCGAGGAAGGCATCGACGCCTTCCTCGAGAAGCGCCAGCCGAAGTGGGAGGGACGCTGAACCCCGGCCCTGCTATATTCGGGGCCCTCTTATATTCAGGGATGCAATTGGCAAACCCGCTTCCAGCTTGGATACAGTTACATGCCTGATCACGCCGAAGTAATCCGCCCGGACAAGCCCTTTGTCTACCTGGAGCGGCACGACGCCTATTCCGACGAGAGGCTGAGGATGATCCTCAGCCGCGTGCGCTCCATTGCCATGATCGGCGCCAGCACGGTGTGGCGGCGTCCCAGCTACTACGCCATGAAGTACCTGGACCATAAGGGTTTCCGGATCATCCCGGTGAACCCCAACCGGGCCGGGGAAGAGATTCTCAACGAGACGGTACACGCCACCATCGCCGACGTCCCCAGTCACGTCGACATGGCGCAAATCTTCCGCACCTCCGAAGAGGCCTACGCCATCACCCAGGACGTGATAGCAAACAAGGGCGCCAAGGACATCAAGGTCTTGTGGATGCAGCTCACCGTTCGCGACGACGCGGCCGCCGAACTGGCCGAGGAAGCCGGCCTCACCGTCATCATGAACCGTTGCCCTAAGATCGAGTACGCGAGGCTCTCCGGCGAACTGGGTTGGTGTGGGATTAACTCGCGGGTGATAACCGCGAAAAGCCTGAGGCCACCTAAATCATGAGTGATAGAACCGCTAAACCGCAAGTCCTGGAGTTCCCCGCCGGCGACGAGGAACTAGAATACGAATACGGCTTCGAGACACTGGCCGTCCACGCCGGCGCCCGCCCCGACCCGGTAACCGGGGCACGCTCGACGCCCATTTTCCAGACCACCGCCTTCGTCTTCGACGATGCCGAGCGCGCCGCCGAGTTGTTCAACCTACAAGCCTTCGGTTTCGTCTACTCGCGTATGACTAACCCCACCGTCGCCGTGTTCGAGGAACGCATCGCGGCCCTCGAGGGGGGGCGCGGCTGCGTCGCCGCGGCTACCGGCCACGCTGCCCAGTTCTTGCTGGCCGTGACTCTCATGCAGGCCGGCGACGAATTCATCGCGTCCCGCAACCTCTACGGCGGCTCGGTCACGCAGTTCGGGGTGAGCTTCAAGAAGCTTGGCTGGACGTGCCATTTTGTCGACCCCACGGACCCAGAGAATTTCCGCAAGGCGATGACCGACAAGGTGAAGTTCATCTTCTGCGAGGGCCTTGCTAACCCCGGCGGCATCGTCCTCGACCTCGAGGCCATCGCCGTCGTCGCCAACGAGGCCGGCATTCCCCTGGTTGTCGACAACACACTGGCCTCACCCTACTTGTGCCGGCCTTTCGAGTGGGGCGCCGACGTCGTCGTCCACTCGGCCACCAAGTACATCTGCGGCCACGGCAACACCATGGGCGGCGCGATCATCGAATCGGGCAAGTTCGACTGGAGCCAGAACGACAAGTTCCCCGGCCTCAGCGAGCCCGACCAGGCCTACCACGGCCTCACCTTCCACGAGACCTTCGGCGATTTCGGCTTCACCATGAAAATGCGTGCCGTGTCGCTGCGCGACTATGGCCCCACCATGGCACCGATCGCGGCGTGGAACTTGTTGCAGGGCGTCGAGACCCTGCCCCTTCGCATGGACCGCCACGTGGCCAACGCCCAGGCCGTAGCGGAATGGCTGGAGGCCCACCCCAAGATCACCTGGGTGTCCTATTCGGGCCTCACCTCAAGCCCCTATCACGACCTCGCCAAGAAGTACCTCCCCAAGGGCCCGGGTGCGCTCTTCACCTTCGGCGTCAAGGGCGGCTACGAGGCCGGCGCCAAGGTCGTCGACAAGGTCAACCTGTTCTCGCACCTCGCCAACCTCGGCGACACGCGCAGCCTCATCCTGCACCCGGCGTCGACCACGCACCGCCAGTTGACCGAGGAACAGCTAGTGCAGGCCGGCGCCGGCCCCGACGTGATCCGCATCTCGGTGGGCATCGAGACAGTCGACGACATCATCACCGACCTCGACCAGGCCCTGGCCCAGTCCTGATAGCAACGGTCCTAATTATTGCCCCCTTGTGACGGTGTTGTGAGGTTTCCGGCGCCACAAGCGTCGCGCGACGATGTTCGGGGGCATCGCAACGCTGCCCTTAAGGGTCGTTTTTCCCATCCCCTCGGGGGTCGCGGGAGCGCCCTCCGCGTTTGGAATCGGGAGACCCCCCCGGTGGCCCCCCCCGGGGAGTCGGGAAAGCTTGACGATGCACCCGCATTGCTAGCGCCTCCCCTCCTACCGAGGAAACGGGAAAAACGATCACAAGGGGCCAATAATTAGGCCCGTTGGCATGAAAGGTTTCGGCGGCGCCCTTTGCGTTCTAGGGGATCGTCTGCAAAATCGTCCTGTTCCGGTCCGACCGGGCACAAGGCCGACGCCGCAGGTGG
>DASCNF010000091.1:0-3584 GCA_036011345.1 Rhodospirillales bacterium
CCTCCTGGGCCGTATCCCCAGCGCCGTCGGCTACCAGCCCACGCTCTCGACCGACATGGGCACCCTGCAGGAGCGCATCACGACCACCAACAAGGGCTCGATCACGTCCGTCCAGGCCATCTACGTGCCGGCCGACGACCTCACCGATCCGGCGCCCGCCACATCGTTCGCGCACCTGGACGCGACCACCGTGCTGTCCCGCCAGATCGCCGAGCTTGGTATCTATCCGGCCGTCGATCCCCTCGACTCGACGGGCCGTGTGCTCGATGCGCGCTTCGTCGGCGAGGAGCACTACACCGTCGCCCGCGAGGTGCAGCGCATCCTGCAGACTTACAAGTCCCTGCAGGACATCATTGCCATCCTCGGCATGGACGAGCTCAGCGAGGAGGACAAGCTGACGGTGGCGCGGGCGCGCAAGATCCAACGCTTCTTGAGCCAGCCCTTCCACGTGGCCGAAGTGTTCACCGGCTCGCCCGGCGTGTTCGTCAACCTCGAGGACACCATCAAGGGCTTCAAGGGCATCTGCGCCGGCGATTACGATCATCTACCGGAGGCCGCATTCTACATGGTCGGCACCATCGAGGAGGCCATGGAGAAGGCCAAACGCATGGCCGAGGAAGCGGCATAAATTATTAACGCAGCAACGGACACGAATTTAGATGAGCGAAAGCACGACTGAAGGCGCCGACAAGGTCCATTTCGAGTTGGTGACGCCGGCCCGGCTCCTCGCTACCGAGGACGCCGACATGGTGGTGGTGCCGGGCGGCGACGGCGATTTCGGCGTACTCCCCGGCCACGCGCCCCTGTTGTCCAGCCTGCGGGCCGGCGTCGTCCACCTTTACGATGGCGATGCCATCGTCGAGCGCATCTTCGTCAGCGGCGGTTTCGCGGAGGTGACGGCCGAGCGTTGCACGGTGCTGGCGGAGGAGGCCGTGCGGGTCGCCGAGATCGCCCAGGATGAAGCTGAGCAAAGGCTTGACGCGGCGCGCCAGCGCCTGGCCGAGGCGGACGACGAGAAGGACCGCAAGCAGGCCGAACTCGACGTCAATTCCTCCGAGATCATGGTGACCGCGGCCAAGGCGCACGACGGCGATTAGCGGCGTCGCGGGCCCGGCTGCCGCCGAGGCAATCGGCGCGCCCATGGCCGAGAGATCGGCGAACGGTCCATGCACCGCGAGAGTTGCGGTTCCCACAACCGCGATGTCGGCCCCTTCGGAAGTCGTGTAATCAGGCGTGGAGAGGATCGAGGCATGAAACTCTATCTCGTTGAGCATGGCGCGGCGTTTCCCAAGGAGGAGGATCCTGATCGACCGCTTTCCGACGAGGGGCGCCGGGACATCCAGCGTGTGGCCTCGTTCGTGGCTCGCGCCGCCACCCGGGTGGCGCGCGTTATCCACAGCGGCAAGCGACGCGCCCTGGAGACGGCGGTGATCCTCGCCTCGGTGGTCGGGGCCGGCAAGATCGTCGAGGAGATGGTGTCCGGCCTCGGCCCCAACGATACGACCGACCAGTTTTTCGCCGCCGCCGCTACCTGGGCCGAGGACGCCGAATCGGGCGACATCATGGTGGTTGGCCACCAGCCCTTCGTGGGCCGCATGGCTTCACGGCTGTTGGTGGACTCGGGGAACATCGCCGACATCGGGTTCCAGCCGGGCACCGTGGTCTGCGTGGAAAGCGCCGAGGACGGGCGCTGGGCCCTCGCCTGGATGGCCGGCCCCGTGCTTCTGGGGTTTTAGGCGCGGCGCGCGGTGCGCTACATAACGTCAAACCGGCAACCAAGGAGGCAGGGATGGATCCCGATCACAAGAAGACGGCGTTACGCATGATTCCTTACGGAATTTACGTGCTCACCGCCGAGGACGGCGACGGCAACACGGCGGCGGCTACCGTCAACTGGGTTACCCAGATGTCGTTCAAACCACCCCTCGTCGCCGTCGGGGTGAAAGCCGACTCGGGTGCCTACGAGGTGCTCAAGGCGGCCGGGCATTTTGCCCTCAACATGTTAGGCAAGGGCCAGCAGGGCGCCGCCTTCTCTTTCTTCAAGCCGGCCCAGCGTGACGGCGACACCATCAACGGCGAGCCCATCGGCGCCGGCGCGACGGGGGCGCCGATCCTGGCCAGCGCACCCGCCGCGGTCGAATGCAAGGTGGCTGAGATCGTCGAGCGCGGAGACCATCACATCGTCATCGGCGAGGTGGTGGGCGCCATCGTCAACACGGCTCCCGAAGGGCGGCCCGACGAGGCTATCCTGGAAATGAAGGAACTCGGCGACAACGTCTTTTACGGCGGCTGAGCGCCGCCGGGAACGGGGTCCCCCGGGGGAGCCGTCGCCATGCAGATTGTCATCACGGGCGGGATCGGATTCCAGGCCTGGCCCTGGCTCGCCGCCTCACGCGTCTTGCCGGGCTTACCGGGCCCTCTGGCCGCGCCGAGGCCATCGACGAGATCGTACTCTTCGACCGAAGTGTGCCCGACACGCCGCCATCCGGCCTGGACGGGCGGGTGCGTCTGGTCGCCGGTGGCGAGCGCAACTTCGATCTTTCCGTGTGCGTCAACTTTGCCGGCGGACGTAACGTGCTGAAATCGGTTCGGGGGCGCGCCGGCGCGCCGCGCGGGATGTTCGCGAACTCCATCGCCACCTTCGGCGGGACCCTGACCGAGGCGGTCTCTGACACGACCAAGCAGACGCCGGAGACTACCTACGGCATGACTAAGGTGATCGGCGAATTGATGGTCAACAACTATTCGCGGAAGGGCGTCATCGATGGGCGCACGGTGCGGTTGCCGACGGTAATCGTGCGGCCAGGAAAGGCCAATGCGGAGCTTCGAGCATCGCCAGTGGCGTTATCCGTCAACCACTAGTTGGCTTAACGTGCAGGCTCCCGGTGACGGTTGAAACTCGTGTCGCTGTGATCGGGTTGCGTGTCTGCGTGCAGGGGCTGATTTCCCTTTGCGAGTTGGATGGGGCAACGCTCGGTGCTGACCGTGCTATCAACTTACCGGCCCTGACCGTTTGGGTGGCCTAGATGATGAAGGCAGTGAAGCGGGTCGCAGTGGCGACCGACTGCTAACTCGGTCCAATAACGGTGTCACCCGATTCGAATACGCAGCGCATTGTAGATAGCTGGCCGGCACGAATGGATGCTGGGGGCGCGCGCGTTTGGCCTTTTCGGCGACGATGAAATGGGGCGTATCGTCAGCGACTATATCGAGGACTTCGCTTTCCGGAACTTAAGCTGATTCAACTCCAGTGGGTAGGGAGGACCAATCTCGCACAAGTTGGAAAACCCATGAAAGTTGGAAAGGTGGAATGAGCGGTGATAATATGAGCCGGATAACAATCGCCGGTGCTTTGGGGCTGGCAGTCATCAACAAATTGCAAAATAGGGAGGGGCAGTAATGAAAAAAATCACTAAACTAATCCGTGGTGGCAAGTGTGCCCAACAAGGGGTCTCTCGCCGATCGTTTATCAAGGGCAGCGGCGGTGTGGGTCTCGTCCTGGCCGCGGGGATTGCCCCGGCCTTTATTCGCGAGGCGGGCGCCTCCAAGTTACGCGACGTCTCGTTCATGCTGCCGTGGCTATT
>DASCNF010000092.1:0-5896 GCA_036011345.1 Rhodospirillales bacterium
GGATTCGAACCTGTGACCTCTGCCTTCGGAGGGCAGCACTCTATCCAGCTGAGCTACGGGTGCTTTTTGTTTTTCAAGAACTTATCAGTCCCTAGACTACTTCACAGTTCGGTATTGTGCCCAAATCGCGCCCTAAACCGTCAAGAGCCCGAATGGCCCGGTCTTGATAGCCCGGGGCGAGGTGGGCATACGGCTGCACCATATCGAGCGACTTGTGCCCCATAAGGCGTATCACGTCATACAACGGAACCCCACCCTGAACAAGGCGCGAGGCGACTAGAGATGGCCTTTGCCTTCTTTCGATGCAGTGCCCGGCTAGCGCTAGCGCTAGCGCCCGCGCCTTGCTTGGCGTGCCTGGCGGGCGTGACTGTCGGCGCCCGAGGCCAGCGGCCGGGCCGGGTCCTCGATCCAACCCACGATGTCGCGCCACACGGTTTCCGCCTGCAGGTCGCGCAGCAGCATGTGATAGCCCTTCTCGTAGAGGGCGACGCGCTGGTCGCCGCGTCCGCCGGCGGGTAGGCGCGCGATCATTTGCTCGGTGGGCTCCTTGGGGATCACCTCGTCGTTCTCACCATAGAGGATCAGGGCCGGCGCCTGAAGGCGCGGCGCCGCGTCGAAGGCGGCGTCCATGAGGTTGACTAGGCCATGGATGGTATCGATGCGGGTCTCCTTGATGACCAGCGGGTCGCGCCCCAGGTTGCGCAGCATCTCGATGTTGTCGGAGGCGAGAATATTGAGGCCACGCCCGGTGACGGTCAGCCACGGCACCGTATGCGCCGCCACGGCCAGCGCCCAGCGCTGGTAGAACGGCATTGTTGCGCGGCCCCACACGGCCGGCCCCGAAAGGATAAGGCCATCGACGGCGGGTGCCGCCGCGCCGGTCATGGCTACCATGATTACCGAGCCGCCCATGCTGGCGCCCAGCAGGTAGAGCGGCGTTTCCGGATGGCGCGCCCGCAGCCGCGCCGTCATGGCGCGAAGATCGTCGACCAGGGCCTTGATGCCGGGCCACATGCCGCGCGCCGGCGTCTCGCCGAAGCCGCGCTGGTCGTAGGCGTAGGTGGCGATTCTGCGGTGCGCCAGGTAGGCTGCCGCCAGGGCGATGAAATTGCCGTAGTCATTGAAGCCGTGCACGGCGACGACCACGGCGCGGGGGGCGCCTTCGGCCGGCAGCCAGGAGCGCAGCGCAAGCCCGGTGCCGTCGGCGGCAACCAGACGATCCGCCCGCAGCGCCGGTGCGGTGACGGCGGGGCCGGGCGCGACGACGCCCGGGGCGCAGCCGCCGGCGAGCGCGGCGATCAGCGCCAGGGCGGCGATGCGGCTCCGCCGCCGGATGAGGGAAGCGGCGCCGGTTTCACCTCCGGCCCGCGCCATCAGCGGGGGCTCTCGTCGGGCCGGCGGGTGAGACGCAGGAAAATATCGGCCAGTTCGGCCTCGCGGGTGGCGATTTCGGTGATGGTCAGGCCGGCGCCCTGTATGGCGGCCAGGATCTCGCCGCTGCGCGTCTTGCTGGGCGGGTAGTGGAAGACTAGCTCGCGGCTGCCTTTCCTTTCGACGCGAAATCGGTTGAGCGCTTCCGGCACCGCGGCTAAATCCTCGGCCAGGTTCACCGTCATCTCCTTGGCATCGAGGCGGCGCAACAGGGCCTCGGTGCTTTCGCAGGCGATCAGGCGGCCATGGTTGATGATGGCGATGCGGTCGCACAGCTCTTCCGCTTCTTCCAGGTAATGGGTGGTCAGGAGCACCGTGGTGCCGCGCCGGTTGAGGTCGCGTACGTGGCTCCACAAATGGTGGCGCAACTCGATGTCGACGCCGGCGGTGGGCTCGTCGAGCACCAAGACCGGCGGCGAGTGCACCATGGCCTTGCCCACCAGGAGGCGCCGGCGCATTCCCCCCGACAGGCTGCGCGCATAGGCGTCGGCCTGCGCGTTCAGGCCGACGGTCTCAAGTATCTCGTCGGTGCGGCGCCGCGCCTGGGGTACGCCGTAAAGCCCGGCCTGCACTTCGAGAAGCTCGCGCGGCGTGAAGAAGGGGTCGATGTTGAGCTCCTGGGGCACGATGCCGATGGCGCGCCGCGCCGTGCGCATCCTGGTCACGGTGTCGAATCCCCACACGCGCGCCGTGCCCGAAGTCTTGATGACAAGGCCGGCAAGGATGTTAATGAGTGTCGACTTGCCGGCGCCGTTGGGACCGAGAAGCCCGAAGAACGAGCCCCGCGGTATGGCCAGGTCGACGTCGGCGAGCGCCACCACCGGCTGGTCGCGGCCGTTGCGGGCGTAAGTTTTGCAGAGCGTGGTGGTCTCGACGGCGTTTTCGGGAAGGATCTGGGACATGGGCGGTGGGGCCAAGTTCCTGGGTGATAAGCCGGCGCGCCGGAGCCTCGGGCGCCGCCGGTATTTCTTTGCGGAGATTGATTGTCCGGTGGCAATCGGTATCATCCGTCGATCCGCCCGGTCAACGGTCTTTGAGGGTGCGCCATGGAAGCACAGCAAACCATCCGCGTCGAGACGGAGAGCGTCCGGTGCGACGGCGGCGGCGGGCCGCTCGGCCATCCCGCGGTCTACCTAAAGTTCAAGGGCGAAGCCGATATCGTTTGTCCCTACTGCAGCCGCACTTTCATCCTCGCCGAGGGCGCCGACGCGGTGCCGGGACACTGAACGCCTCCAGGCCAGACCACGTCTTCCTGATCGACGGCTCGGGGTTCATCTTCCGCGCCTTCCACGCCCTGCCGCCCATGACGCGCCCCGACGGCACGCCGGTGAACGCCGTCTTCGGCTTCATCAAGATGCTCATGAAGGTCGTCGAGGACATGGACGCCGAGTACGTGGCGGTCATCCTCGACAAAGGGCGGCGCACCTTCCGCAACAAAATCTACCCGGACTACAAGGCAAACCGGCCGCCGCCACCGGACGAACTCATTCCCCAGTTCGTCCTGGTGCGCGACGCCACCCATGCCCTCAACGTGGCCTGCGTGGAGATGGAAGGGTTCGAGGCCGACGACCTCATCGCAACCTACGCGCGGCGCGCCCGCGAGGCGGGCAAGGAAGTCACCATCGTGTCGTCTGACAAGGACCTCATGCAACTCGTCGGCCCCGGCGTGGTCATGTGGGATGCCATGAAGAACCGCGCCATCGGCCCCGACCAGGTGGTCGAGAAGTTCGGCGTCGGCCCCGACAGGGTGGTGGACGTCCAGGCCTTGGCCGGCGATTCGTCGGACAACGTGCCCGGCGTCGCCGGCATCGGCGTGAAGACGGCGGCGCTGCTCATCAACGAGTACGGCAACCTCGATACCGTGCTGGCGCGCGCCGGAGAGATCAAGCAGCCGAAGCGCCGCCAGTCCCTGCTCGACGAAGCCGAGATGGCCCGCGTCTCGCGCCACCTGGTGACTCTCAAGGATGACGTGCCCATCGAGGACCCCCTCGACGCTTTCGTGGTGAAGGAGCCCGAACCGACGGCCCTGAAGGCGTTCCTGGAAGAGCAGGGCTTCAAGTCCCTAGTTGCCAAGGTGAGCAGCCACGCCGCGGCGGTCGGGGGTGCGGAGGTGTCCGCCGCGATGAAAACTCCCGAGCCGGCGCCCGTCGACACCGCCTACGAGCTGGTACAGACCGCCCCGGCCCTCGAGCGTTGGATCGCCGATGCCTTCCGTGACGGTATCGTCGCCGTCGACACCGAGACCACCTCGCTGAATGCTATGCGCGCCGATCTGGTCGGTGTCTCGCTGTCGGTGGCGGCGGGGCGCGCCTGCTACATCCCGCTTGGCCACGCGGCGCCGGCGGCGCAGGGCGCGCTCGATCTCGGCGACGGCAACAAGGGCGGCGGCAAAAAACCCAAGCAGATTGCCATGAAGACGGCGCTCAAGGCGCTCAAGCCCCTCCTGGAAAGCCCCTATGTCCTCAAGGTGGGGAACAACATCAAGTACGACATGAAGGTTCTGGCGCGCCACGGCATCGCGGTGGCGCCCATCGACGACACCATGGTGCTCTCCTACGTGCTGGAAGGGGGCCTCCACGGGCACGGGCTGGACGAGCTGGCGGAACTCCACCTGGCGCACGCTACCATCAAGTTCAAGGACGTGGCGGGAAGCGGCAAGGCGCAAGTGACCTTCGACCAGGTGCCGCTGGAGGCGGCGCGCGACTACGCCGCCGAGGACGCCGACGTCACCGGGCGCCTGTACCGGCTACTCAAGCCGCGGCTCGCTCCCGAACACATGGTCACCGTTTACGAGACCCTGGAGCGCCCCCTGATCCCGGTGCTGGAAGCGATGGAACATACCGGCATCCGGGTCGACGCCGGCGCCCTCAAGGCGCTCAGTGCCGATTTCACTCAGCGCCTTGCCGACCTCGAGGGGGAAATCCACGGCCTCGCCGGCCGCCAGTTCAACGTCGGCTCGCCCAAGCAGCTGGGGGAGGTTCTGTTCGATGAGATGGGGCTGGGGGGCGGCAAGAAGGGCAAGACCGGCGCCTATGTCACCGGCGCCGACGTGCTCGATGACCTCGCCGCCCAGGGCCACGACCTGCCGGCCCGGGTCCTCGATTGGCGGCAACTGGCCAAGCTCAAGAGCACATACACCGATGCCCTCGTCCAGGAGATCAATCCCGACACCGGGCGCGTGCACACCTCGTACGCCCAGGCCGTGGCCGCCACCGGAAGGCTCAGCTCCTCGGACCCCAACCTGCAGAACATCCCCGTGCGCACCGAGGAGGGCCGCAAGATCCGGTGCGCCTTCGTGGCCGAGAAGGGCTGGCGGCTTTTGTCCGCCGATTACTCGCAGATCGAATTGCGGCTGTTGGCGCACGTCGCCGGCATTGAGGCCCTCGAGGAGGCCTTCCTGGGCGGCCTCGACATCCATGCCATGACCGCGTCCCAGGTCTTCGGCGTGCCGGTCGAGGGCATGGACCCCATGGTGCGCCGCCAGGCTAAGGCCATCAACTTCGGCATCATCTACGGCATCTCCGCCTTCGGGTTGGCGCGGCAGTTGGGTATTTCGCGCACCGAGGCGGGCATGCACATCGAGGCCTACTTCGAGCGCTATCCCGGAATCCAGGACTACATGGAACGGACCAAGCAGGAGGCGCGCGCCCAGGGCTTCGTGACCACGCCGTTCGGGCGCAAGTGCCACGTCCGGGGCATCAACGAAAGGAACCCGGCGCGCCGTAACTTCGCCGAGCGCGCGGCGATCAACGCGCCGCTGCAGGGTGGCGCCGCGGACATCATCAAGCGCGCCATGGTGCGCCTGCCGGGTGCGCTGAAGGCGGCCGGGCTCGAGGCGCGCATGCTGCTACAGGTCCACGACGAGCTGATCTTCGAGGTGCCCGAGGCGCAATCCCAGGACACCGCGGCACTGGTCAAGGACGTGATGGGATCGGCCGCCCATCTGCGCGTGCCGATGGTGGTGGAAACCGGCTTCGGCGACAACTGGGACGAGGCGCACTAAGGGTTTACGGTTACCGCCGGGCGAGCGCGGTCGTGCCGCCGGCGCCACGCCGCCAGCGCGCGGTAACCGAGGAGCAGGGCGAGGATGGCCGCGTAGACGAGGGGCTCGCGCACGTAGGCCTTGACCATCATGTAGAAGTGGACGACTCCCAGGATGCCGATGACGTAAACGAGCCGGTGCAGCAGGCGCCAGCGCCGGGCGCCGAGGCGGCGCACCATGGCGTTGGTCGACGTCACCGCCAGGGGCGTCAACAACACGACATTGACCACGCCGACGGTGATGAAGTTGCGCTTGACGATGTCGGCCCAGATGTCCCGCCAACCGAAGAAATGGTCGAGCACCACGTAGCTGGTCAGGTGAAGAAGAACGTAGGTGAAGGCGAAGAGGCCGAGCATGCGGCGCACGCGAACAACACCCTTCCAGCCGCTAATCCCGCCGAACGGCGTCATGGCCAGCACGATG
>DASCNF010000093.1:0-3629 GCA_036011345.1 Rhodospirillales bacterium
CCCCTTCGGGTATTCGCTGATTTGGCGGGAGAGGCCAAGTCAGGATGTGCGGCGTGGAGATGTTTCTTGCCATAGTCCTGCACAGCGGACCTTGGGTGTTGGTGGTCATGGGGGCCGCCGTGGCGCTCAAACCGCCGCCGCCCACGGATAGGTTCGTGTTGCGGCTGTGGATCGCGGCATTTGCCGTTGTCGTCTTGATCATTTCCGCCGCCGGTGGAGCTGCCTGGTATCTCGATCGCCAGGAACAGATCAAGGCGGATGCGGAATTTAAGAAATTCAAGGAAGAACTGACCGGCGGCGACAATTCTGCCTTTGTCCGTGCCCGCCAGGAAACCAAAGAGGATGGAAAAAACTGGATTGTGATAGAAACCACGGGGGCTTTGCCAAGCCTGCTTGTCGGTTTCCATCCATTGTCACCGGATGGAACGCCTGTTGGCGAAAAAAATGGGTGCACTTCAGTGATTTGCCGAAAACCACGTTTAACACCAGCGTGGTGCTGGCCTCGAACCGCTACCGAATCGAGTTCAAGATGGGGGACAAAAGCTGGAGCGAACACCTTGATTTCAAACGTTAGGAAGAGGGTATAGATCAGGTGTTGTGGGTCGAACGGAACGGTAAAGTGATCCACAGAGAGCCGTAACAGGCACGTCACGCGGCGAGAACGCGTACCCCGAAGGTGGCGAAGCTGTGGCCTCCGCGACGTGGCGCTCTAGGGCGTGTTCTACTTCTTACTCATGCGGCGCAGTTGCTCTGCGTATTTCTCGCACGGATCGGTGTTATCGACACGCGGCGAAAACCATATGAAGGTGTATGGCAGGGCGCCGCCCCCAACCCTGGCCGCGTAGGCGGACGGGTAGTCTTCCCCGGCCTCGACCTCGAGCAGGCCGATCACCGCCACGGCCTTGCCCGGAGCCATGCGCCGCAAGTGCCAGGGGACCCCGAGATCGGCGCGGACATGTCCGTTGCCGGCGATGAGGACGGCGCCGTCCAGCCCCGCCGCTTGCCCGCCGCGCACCAGGGTGGCGGCCATGAAGGCGTCTTTCACCGTTTGCACGGTGAGCATGGGATCGATCATCGACGCCGGCAGCATGTTGCAGTGGCCCTCGACGATCTGCTTCTTCATGGGCGCGGCGAGATGCATCGGCAGCGCGCGATAGGGCCCGACCAAGCCCTTTTTCCCGTCGTCCAGCGCCTCGATCCCCTTGTCGGCAATCGCCCGCAGCGTCTTGCGTGCCAGGCCGGCCGCCACGATCGCGGCACCCCCGTCGAGCGCCGCCTGGGCGATGGGCCGATAGGTGGCCCAGTCCGGCCAGCCGCTCTTGCCCCAGGCGACGGCGTCGCCGAGGCCGGCGGCCTGCCGGGGATGGGCGGCGAGGTAGTCGGCGAGGCGAACCTCCTGGTCCGTGGTCAGCATCTCGAAGGCGACGGCGGGGCGCCGCCCACCGACCACGAGCCGGGCCAGCAGCCAAGCCTGGATGGCGTGGTGATCGACGTTGTCGTGCTTTTCGCCGATGAGCACGAAGGGCGCCTTGTCGAGCGCCTCCAGCACCGCTTGGCGGTCGACGAAGGCATTCTCCGAGGGGCGCCAGATGCGCCCGGCCAGCGGGTGGTGGCGCCCGACGGCCGAAACCCATGGCGGCCCCGGCTCTGTGGCGACTTTCACGGTCTTGGGCATGGGCCGGCGTCCCTCCTCGGAGCAAGCACCGAGGCCGGCCGCCGCCAGGACCACGAAAACGGCGAGCAAGCGTGACATAAAGTTCCCTGGATCAAGCCGGGATTCCCCGGATGGTTCCCCCCGGTTGCTGGCAAGGATAGCACATGGGACAGGGGCCCCGCACTTGCCCAGGAAACGTCCAGGGTACAGGGCCCTTACAGAAATTCCCGGATGCGGCGCACGGCCTGGCGGATGTTTTCCGTGCTGTTGGCATACGAGATGCGCAGATATCCTTCCCCAAAGGCCCCGAAGCTGGTGCCGGCGACGGTGGCCACTCCGGCTTCGGCGAGCAGCCCGTCCTGGAGTTCGGCGGCGCTGGCGCCTGTGTCCGTGATGTTGGGGAAGGCATAGAAGGCGCCGCCCGGTTCGGTACAACGGAAGCCGGGAAGGGCGTTGAGTTCCTCGACCACCACCTTGCGCCGCGCATCGAAGGCGGCGACCATTTGCTCGGCTTCGTCCTGGGGGCCGGTCAGGGCCTCGATGCCGGCCCACTGGGCCGGCGCGTTGACGCAACTGTGGCAGTTGATGGCGAGCCGCGTCGCCGCCTCGATGAGCGACGCCGGCCAAATGCCGTAGCCTATGCGCCAGCCGGTCATAGCGTAGGTCTTGGACCAACCGTCGAGCACGATGAGACGGTCGCGGATGGCCGGGAATTCGAGCAAGCTGACGTGCCGGCGCCCGTCATACAGCATGCGGCCATAAATCTCGTCGCTGAGCACGGCGACTCGCGGCCAGGCCTCCAGCCCTTCCACCAGGCGCTCGATCTCCGGGCGCGGCACGACGCCGCCCGTCGGGTTGGCCGGGCTGTTGAGGATGATCAGCCGGGTCGCTGGGCTTAGGCGCTCCAGGACCTCGCCGGCGTGGAACGAGAAGCCGTTCTCCTCGTGCAGCGTGATGGGCACCGCCGTGGCGCCACTGAACTCTATGGCGGACTGGTAGATGGGAAATCCGGGGTTGGGGTAGAGGATCTCGGCCCCCGCCTCGCCGAACATGAGGATGGCGAAGAACATGGTGACCTTGCCGCCGGGTACGGCGAGAACGTTGCCAGGGTCAACAGCAACGCCGCGCCGCGCCTCGACGTCGGCGGCCACCGCCTCGCGTAGTTCCTTGATGCCGCCGGCCGGGGTGTAGCCGTGATGGCCGTCACGCAGCACCCTGACCGCCGCCTCCACGATGTTGTCGGGGGTCGGGAAGTCGGGCTGCCCGATGCCTAGGTTGATGATGTCGCGGCCCTCGTCCTCCAGCGCCTTGGCGCGCGCCAGGACGTCGAAGGCGGTCTCAGTTCCCAGCCGTGACATTCCGGCGGCCAGCGTCAGCACGAGATCCATAGCTCCCGGCAATTGATGTCCAGGGCACGGTTATGGCCGACAGCCGGCGAAAGGGCAACGCCGGACGAAGCCTTGACCGCCCCCTGCAAGTCCCCGGCGGTTTGAACGCCAGGAGCGATTCGTGGCACCCTGCTTGGCTGATCGGGCGCACGAAAGGCGTTCAGGGACCTTGGCGGAAATCACCGATATTCTCTCTCAGCTCGTGCGCGCCGAAATCGCCCGCGAGCAGCAGCACGACAGCAGCGCACGGCAAACCAACTGGGCCCGTGGAGGACCGGGACGCCACCGCCGGCGCCATACGGGAAAGGGACGACGCCCGCCGGACCGACGAGGTCCGGGCGCGGCACGAAGATGACGTCCGTGATGCCGAACTGGCAGACAATGTCCAGCGCAACATCGATCTCTCGACCGACGCCGTCTTCGATCCCGACCTGCCACGGGGCTCGATCATCGACATCGTGATCTAGGGGATCCACGAGCCCCGGGCGCCCCTTGCACCATTGTTGACGGGCCGCACCCCCGAGGTTAGTTAGGGGGCGCTCCCATGGTGGCTGTAGCTCAGTTGGTCAGAGCGCTTGGTTGTGGTC
>DASCNF010000094.1:0-7583 GCA_036011345.1 Rhodospirillales bacterium
CACCAGGAAGATGGGCTCCAGGAGGACCGGGCCGCACTTCGGCATGCCCTCGCGCATGGCCAGTTGCGCAGCCGCCTTGAAGGCCATGTCGGAACTGTCCACGGCGTGGAACTGGCCATCGGTCAGAGTCACCGAGATATCGACGACGGGAAACCCGAGGGGCCCACGCACCATGTAATTCTTCACCCCGTTCTCCACCGAGGGGATGTATTGCTTGGGCACCACGCCCCCGGAAATCGAGTCGTCGAAGTTGAACCCCGACCCCCTGGGCAGCGGCTTGATATCCAAATGGACATCACCGAACTGGCCGTGACCACCGCTCTGCTTCTTGTGGCGGGCGTGCTGCGAGACCGACTTGGCGATAGTTTCCTTGTAGGGCACCCGCGGACGCAGGGTGGTGACCTCCAGGCTGTACCGGTTGCGCAGGCGGTCGACGGCGATCTGTAGGTGTTGGTCGCCCTGCCCCCAGATCACCAGCTGGCTGGTGTCCTTAACCGACACGAACGAGAACGAGGGGTCTTCTTCGGCGAGCTTGGAAAGCGCCCCGGGAAGCTTGACCTCGTCGGCCTGCTTTTCGGCGTGCACGGCCATCGAATAGAAAGGCTTCAGCGGCGCCGGCCATTCGGTTTCGGCGCCTCCCGACGGCGACAGGGTATCGCCGGTCTTCACGCCTTCCATGCGAGCCAGCCCGGCGACATCGCCGGGCCCGGCCTTGGCGATCTTTTCCTGCTTGTTTCCCAACATGCGGAAAAGGCCCCCGACGCGCTCGCCGTTGAGGGTCATGCCGTCGGCAATTTCGCCGCTCACTACGCGCACCATGGACAGCTTGCCGGTCTGCCCGGCTTGGGTGGTCTTGAACACTTGCGCCACAGTGTCGCCGCCGGACGCCTCGAAACCCAGGCGCTGGGTGACCTCGGTGGGCCCGGGCGTTTCGTGGCGCAAGGCCTTGAGCAGCCGGCGTACACCGTTGCTGTTCACCGAAGAGCCGAAAAGGACCGGGATGGAGCCCCCCTCGCAAAACACTTTGGTCATATAGCCGTAGACTTCCTCGATGGGCGGTGTCTCGTCCTCGAGGAGCTTCTCCAGCAGTACGTCATCGAAATCGGCCAGCGATTCCAACATGCTCTGGCGTGACTCTTCCACCCGGTCCTTGACCGAACTGGGCGTGTCGATGTGCTCCGAAGCCTGGTCGCCCCGCCACTTGAAAGCGCGTTCGCCGGCCAGCTCCACGAAACCGGTTACCGCGTCGCCCTCGCGGATGGGCACCTCGCGCAACACCAACGGCCGTTGGGTGTAAGCCTTGATGGCCTCCACCGCCGCTTGGACGCTCGATTCTGGGTGATCCATCTTGTTGAGGAACAGAATGGTCGGGATCTTGCGGTCGTCGAGGAACTTCAGGAACGGCGCGATGGTCAGGGCCTTGTCCGCCGACGGCTCGCACACGAGCACGGCGGCATCGGCCACCATGACCGCGTTATAGGCGTCCTGCGACAGCTCGATGGAGCCCGGACAATCGAGGAACGTCCACGACTCGCCCAGATATTCGGCGTGCGCCACGTTGAGCTCGGTGCTCATTTCGCGCGCCCGTGCTTCGGGTGAGGCGTCGCCAACCGTGTTCCCCTCGCCGATGCTTCCCCGCCGGCCGACGGCGCCGCAGATGAAAAGCATGCTTTCCAACAGCGTCGTCTTGCCGCTGAGGTAAGGTCCGACCAAGGCCGCGCAACGCGGCGCCGAAGGTTGTTTGTCCGTCAAGAGATCCTCCCAGGACGCGAGTTTTCAATACATTTACTAGCACGCCGGTGCGTGTGCGGTCTTCATGTCAGGCCGGCGCAGAACCTCTGGATACGCGTGCACGCATCCTCCAAAAGCTCTGTCGAGGTGGCGTAGGAGACCCGGAAGTGGGGCGACAGCCCGAAGGCGGCGCCATGCACGGCGGCCACCCCCTCGCTATCCAGAAGCGCGGTGACGAAATTCTCGTCGCTTTCGATGGGCTCGCCGCCGGATGTCTTCCTGCCGATGAGGCCGGCGCACGAGGGATAGACGTAAAAGGCGCCCTCGGGCCGCGCGCACGAAAGCCCCGAAGCCTGGTTGAGCATGGCCACCACCAGGTCGCGGCGCTCCTTGAACTCCGCGTTGTGCTCAGCGATGAAGTCCTGGGGGCCGTTGAGGGCGGCCACCGCCGCCGCTTGGGAGACGGAGCTTGCGTGGGTGGTGCTTTGCGACTGCACCATGTTCATGACCTTGACGAGCTCCGCGGGCCCCGCCGCGTAGCCGACCCGCCAGCCGGTCATGCAATAGGCCTTGGAGAGGCCGTTCAGCGTCAGGGTGCGGTCGTAGAGCCTCGGTTCCACCTGGGCCGGGGTGACGAACTCGAAGCCGTCGTAGACGATGTGCTCGTACATGTCATCGGTCATCACCCAGACGTGGTCGTGGGCGCGCAGCGCGTCGGTGAGGGCCTTCATGTCGTCTCTGGTGTAGGCGGCGCCGGTCGGATTCGACGGCGAATTAAGGATCAGCCATTTGGTACGGGGCGTGATCGCCGCCTCCAGGTCCCGAGGCGCCAGCTTGAAGCCGTTTTCGGCAGGGCAGTCGACGATCACTGGTTTCCCCTCGGCCAAAAGCACCATGTCCGGATAGGACACCCAGTAGGGCGCCGGGATGATCACCTCGTCGCCGGAATCGAGGGTCGCCATGAACGCGTTGTAGATGGTCTGCTTGCCGCCGCAGCCAACCGTGATCTGTGGGGGCGCGTAGTCGAGGCCGTTGTCGCGCTTGAACTTGGCTGAAATCGCCTCGCGTAGCTCGGGCGTGCCGGCCACCGCGGTATAACGGGTCTCGCCGCGCTCCATGGCCGCCTTGGCGGCCTCGATGATGTGCGGGGGCGTATCAAAGTCGGGCTCACCTGCGCCAAGCCCGATAACGTCGTGGCCGGCCGCCTTCAGCTCGCGCGCCTTGCCCGAAATGGCGATGGTCGGCGACGGCTTGACGCGAGAGACGCGGGAGGCAAGGAAGGACATGACAGAGACCGTTTCATTGCGTGACAACCGGCCCCTCCGACACTAGCCGCCGGGTGGGGACGGCGCAACCGGGAAAGGCGGCGCGGCCGGGGCGCGAAATTCACCGAATCGTCACATTCCCGCAAAACTTCAGTCATAGTCCCGTGCTTTGCTCGCGGCACCATAATCAAAGGCCAACGCAGGGAGGTCCCTTTAATGCCGTGTCCGTTCTTTCACACCGCCGTGCTCAGCGGCCGCGCCACGGCGCGCCGTGCCTGGCTATCGTTCAGCGCCCTGGTTTCGACGGTGGCCCTCGTCTTGCTATCCCTCGACATGCCGCCCGCCGGTTAGTGGCGACAGGGAACGCGGGCTGGCCAGGGGCGCGAATTCGCGCCTATATAAGGGCATGGTGATCGCCACGGCCAACCCCGAGATATTCGTCCCTGCCAAGCGCCCGCCGGTGGAAGGGCGCGTGTCGTTCAAGCTCCGACCCGAGTTCACCCCGGCCGGCGACCAGCCCCAAGCCATCGCCTCGCTGACTGAGGGACTGGAGAAGGAGGAGCGCGACCAGGTGCTCCTCGGCGTCACCGGGTCGGGCAAGACTTTCACCATGGCCCACACCATCCAGAACGTGGAGCGCCCGACCCTCATCCTCGCCCCCAACAAGACTCTCGCCGCCCAGCTCTACGGCGAGATGAAGGCTTTCTTCCCCGACAACGCCGTCGAGTACTTCGTCTCCTACTACGACTACTACCAGCCCGAGGCCTACGTGCCGCGTACCGACACCTACATTGAGAAGGACGCCTCCATCAACGAGCAGATCGACCGCATGCGCCACTCGGCGACGCGCGCGCTCCTGGAGCGCAACGACGTGGTGATAGTGGCGTCCGTGTCGTGCATTTACGGCATCGGCGCGGTGGAGACCTACACCGAGATGACGATGTGCATCGAGAGCGGGACGCGCATCGAGCGCTCGCAGGTGCTCAAGCGCCTCGTCGAGCTGCAGTACCGGCGCAACGACCAGAACTTCTACCGCGGCACATTCAGGGTGCGCGGCGACGTCATCGAGATATTCCCCTCGCACCTGGAGGACCGGGCGTGGCGTCTATCCTTGTTCGGCGACGAAGTGGAGGGCCTGTGGGAGATCGACCCGCTCACCGGCGAGAAGACGGCGGCCCTCGACGAGATCACGATCTATCCCAACAGCCACTACGTGACGCCACGCCCGACCCTGCAGCAGGCCATCGTCGGCATCAAGAAGGAGCTCAAGGAGCGGGTCCCCTGGTTTGTCGAGCAGGGCAAGCTCCTCGAGGCGCAGCGGCTGCAGGAGCGCACCACCTTCGACATGGAGATGATCGAGACCACCGGGTCGTGCGCCGGCATCGAGAACTATTCGCGCTATCTGACCGGGCGCAACCCGGGCGAGCCGCCGCCGACACTCTTCGAGTACCTGCCCGGGAACGCGCTCATCATCGTCGACGAGTGCCACGTCACCGTGCCTCAACTCGGCGGCATGTACCGCGGCGACTATAACCGCAAGACGACCTTGGCCGAGTTCGGCTTCCGGCTGCCTAGCTGTGTCGACAACCGGCCCTTGAAGTTCGAGGAATGGGAGGCCATGCGCCCCCAGACCATCTTCGTCTCGGCGACCCCTAGGCCGTGGGAGATGGAGCGCACCGGCGGCGTCTTCGTCGAACAGGTGGTGCGCCCGACCGGGCTCATCGACCCCCTGTGCTTGGTGCGCCCCGTCGAGACCCAGGTTGACGATCTCCTCGCCGAGGTCAAGGAGGTGGCGGCCAAGGGCCAGCGTACGCTGGTCACCACGCTCACCAAGCGCATGGCCGAGGACTTGACCGAATATCTTCACGATCACGGCGTGCGCGTGCGCTACATGCACTCCGACATCGAGACCCTGGAACGCATCGAAATCGTGCGCGACCTGCGCCTCGGCGCCTTCGACGTGCTGGTCGGAATCAACCTGCTGCGCGAGGGGCTCGACATCCCCGAATGCGCCCTGGTCGCCATCCTCGACGCCGATAAGGAGGGGTTCCTGCGCTCCAAGACCAGCCTGGTGCAGACCATCGGACGCGCGGCGCGCAACCTGGATGGCCGCGTCATCCTCTACGCCGACACCATGACCGAGTCACTCGACTACGCGCTGGCCGAGACCAACCGCCGGCGCGAGAAGCAGCAGGCCTACAACACCGCCAATGGCATCACGCCGGAAAGCGTCAGGAAGGGCATCACCGACGTCCTCGATTCCGTGTATGAGCAGGACTACGTGACCGTGGACACCGGCGTCTCCGGCGACAGGCACCTCATCGGTCACAACCTGCACACCCACCTCGCCGAACTCGACAAGCGCATGTGCGAGGCAGCCGCCGAGCTCGAGTTTGAGGAGGCGGCGCGCCTGCGCGACGAGATCCGCCGCCTGGAGGCTATCGAACTCGGCCTCGAGAAGGCCGGCGTGGCGCCCCGCGCCGCCGCCAACGCCGGCTGGACGCCGAAGGCCAAGAGCCGCAAGAAAAAGAAGGCCCGGCGGCACCGGGTCGGGGTTTAGGAATTCAAACACGGGAGGAAACGATGGCAGAACAACAGGTCGCGGTGATCACGGCCGGCGGCAGCGGCATGGGCGCCGCCATCGCCGAGGAACTGGCGGAACGAGGCTACGCCGTCGCCATCCTGTCGTCGTCGGGCAAGGGCGAGGCCCTGGCCGAGCGCCTCGACGGGATCGGCGTCACCGGCTCCAACCTGAAGCCGGACGATCTCGCCAAGTTGGTCAAATTAGCGGTCGAGCGCTGGGGACGTATCGATGCCCTGGTCAACAGTGCCGGGCACGCGCCGAAGGGCGAGGTTTTGGAGCTCACCGACGAGGAATGGCATACCGGCCTCGACATGATGCTCCTCAACGTGGTGCGCGCCTGCCGACTGGTAACACCGGTCATGGAGAAGCAGGGCGCCGGCGCCATCCTCAACATCTCGACCTACGCCACCTTCGAGCCCGAGTCCTTCTTTCCCCTGTCCTGCGCCTTCCGCGCCGGCCTCGCCGCCTTCGCCAAAATCTACGCCGACAAGTACGCCGCCTCCGGCATCCGCATCAACAACCTGCTTCCGGGATTCATCGACAGCCTGCCCGAGAAAGAGCAGTTTCGCACCCGCATCCCCATGGGGCGCTACGGGACAGTCGATGAGGTGGCGCGGACGGCAGCCTTCCTGCTGTCCGATGACAGCGGCTATATCACGGGACAGAACCTGCGCGTCGACGGCGGCATCACGCGATCGGTGTGAGCGCCGGCGAGATCAAAGGAGAGATTTCTCCAACATGCAGTGGATGCCCTTGTTGCCGTCGACGATCTGCGTCACCCGCAAGTCGGCGGCGAGGCTGCACAGCCGATAGACGTCTTCACGCGACAGGTTGGTGCTGGCGGTGATCCAGTCGAGCATCTGGCCAAGGGCCTGCGCCGCCGCGTCGTCGAGGTCCGGGTTCAATCCCATCGTGATGTAGTGGGTGGCGTTCTCGGCCCTCGGGAACCGCAGGTTCAGGTCCTTGCGCACGATAAACTCGAAGGTCCCGGTGAGACCCGTCTCCAGCGCCGTCTGGCACACCTCGCCGTCGCCCTGGGCGGCGTGCCCGTCGCCCGCCGAGAACAAGGCGCCCTCGTTCCACACCGGGAAATAGACCGTCGCCCCCGGGATCAGCTCCTTGTTGTCGAGATTGCCGCCGTGCTCACGCGGCTCGATCGACGAGATGCGCCCGTATTCGGCCCTCGGCGCCACCCCGAAATTGCCGAAGAAGGGGCTGAGCGGCAGATCGCTTCCCCACGGCAACCGCCCAGTCATCGTGTCCCGGTCGAGCGCGATGTGAATGCGCCGGGTGAAGGGAAATTCATCGGGCAACGTCCCACCGAGGGTGCGGATCAGGTTGTAGCCCCAAGTATCGGCGAGCGCGATGTCGATAATGCGGACCTCGAGGGTATCGCCGGGCGCCGCGCCGTCGATCCAGATCGGCCCGGTCAGGACGTGGGGGCCGAATAGCTGGCCGCTGGCTTCGATGATCCTCAGGTGTCCGGCGCGCACGCCGTCTTCGCCGGGCGGTAGGTCGGCGCGCCCGCCGGAGACGCTGTCGACGGTCACCCGATCGCCGGAGCGCACCCTGAGCACGGGCTCGAGGCTGGCGTCCCAATACCCCCAGTGTACGGTGTCGGGCGTCGCTTCCAGGTGATGCTGATCGGACACGGCGTGCTTACTCCTGCTTGGCAGCGTCGATGTAATAGGCGCCGTCATCGTCGCGCTTCAGGATATCGGCGGCGCGCACCTCGCCCCAGGTCTGCAGGAACTCGCGCCAGGGCACGTCGAGGTGGGCGTCGACGACTTCCGAGAACTGCTTCGGGGTGCCCTCAAGGGCAGCGATGATCTCCTTCGCCAGGGCGCTCATGTGAAGTCCTCCAACTTTACGCGGTCCTTGCCGTAAAACTCGGTGCGCCTATAGAGCTTCTTGGGGATGCCCTCCGGGATGGTCGCATCGATTCCCATCTTGGCGGTGGTCGGCAGGCCGCCCTTGCCGAGTTCCCAGGCGCGTACGCTGGG
>DASCNF010000095.1:0-14837 GCA_036011345.1 Rhodospirillales bacterium
AACTTACCTTTTAATAGTAGTTATTATTCATACGTATATCAGCGGGGTTGGGAGTCTGGGCGATAAAACGACAAGACCGGACTGACGCATGCCCGGTCTTGCCAGCCAATTCTTGGCAGGGTTCGTCGCGACGATCTAATCCTCGTCCGCCCAGAACGGGATGGCGGGGTTGCGGCGCTTGTTCCAGAGCGCGTTCTTGTCCCGGAACGCCTTCAGTCCCTTGCCCTTGTCGGCGTCGTCGACGCGCCACCAGCCGTTGACCGCCGCCGTCAGTCCGAAGCCCATGGCTTCGAAGCCCTGGGCCGTGTAGAGGTCGGCCTCGATGTTGCGGTTGAGGGTGAACTTGAGCTGGCGCAATCCCTGCTGGTTCTTGGTGCGCAGGAGGGCCAGCAGCTTTTCGACCTCGGCGTCCAATTTGCCGTTGGGCACTACCCGGTTCCACAGTCCCTCGCGCACGGCGCGCTTGGCGGAATGAAAGGAGCCGACGAGGTTGACCTCTTTGCTCAAGCGGCGGCCGATCAAACGCGTCAGACGGGTGGTGCCGCCCCACCCCGGCGTGATGCCGACATCGACCTCCGGCATGCCCCAGCGCGCCCGTTCGGTGGCGATGACGAAATCGCAGACCATGGTGATCTCCAGCCCGCCGCCGACGGCGTATCCATCGACCGCGGCGACGGTGATCTTGTCGAGTTCCTCGAGCTGATTGGCCATGTTCTGGTAAAAGCGCACCCGGTGCATGGCCTGGTTGGCGTCGCCCCAGGCGCCTCTTTGCATCTCCTTGAGGTCGTCACCGGCGCAGAAGTTTCCGCCAGCTCCCTTGATGACCACGTAATTGAGCTTCTTAGAGTTGCGGATCCTCCAGATCGCGTCGTAAAGCTCCTCCGAGAGCGCAATGTTCAAACAATTGATGACTTTCGGACGATTGAGCGTGATGTACGCGGTATTGTTCTTCTCCCGGTACTTCATGAGCTTGTAAGCCATCGGTGCTTCCTTCCCTGCTTTCCATTTGCGCCCGCCGTCAATTCGGCGATTGGCGCGCCATAGTCAGTTGCATAACTGGACTTACTATAACCAACCGGTCCCTTCCGTGCAATCCGCCGCGCCAGGGATGGACGATTTTTTTCGGCGGCGCTCAAGCGCCGTTATCGCGGACGATGGAAATGAAATTGTCGTAGAGAACGCGCGCGGCACGATTGAATTCGGGCAGGCGGGCCGCCGCGCCCTGCTCCAGCCTCTCCTGGGCTGACACCCCCATGATGCTCTCCAAGGCTTTCTTGTAGGCCGGTATCTTGCCCCAATCCGGCACCGTTTCCACGGTGATCTCGCCATGGAACTGCAAGCCGTACGCGACGTCTCCAACACGCAAGGCTTGCACCGCGCAGGCCGGACTGGACGCCAGCACCACCGCGCCCGCGGGCAATGGCGAGACCTCCGCCCCATGCCATTGGAGGCAACCAAGGATGGGCCCAAGTCCTCTGAACAAGGGATCGGTCCGCCCCTCTTCGGTCAACGCGACGTCGCAAATGCCGACCTCGGGCTCGACCATCCTCGCGACGCCGCCGCCAGCGCTGTCCGCCAGCAACTGGTGGCCGAGACATACGCCTAGGAACGGCTTGCCGATTTTCTCGACCCACCGGCCGATCGCCTTCTTCTCGGGCACCAGCCAGGGGTGCGCGTCTTCCTCCCAGGTATCCATCGGGCCACCCATCACGATGAGGGCGTCATAGCCCTCGAGGTCGGGTATCGGTTCGCCTTCATCGAGCTCGACGGTGTCCCAACCAATGCCGTCCTCGTCCATGAAATCGCGGAAAATGCCGGGATGCTCGACGTCGATGTGCTGGAAAACGAGAAACCGCATGATCGAATCCTGGGCGGCGACACGGTCGCCAGCTAGCCGTGATCGAGCAAGAAGGGCACCACCGTCTCCCGGAATTCCTGGGCCGCCGTGTGGGGGCAGAAATGCCCTCCCCTTTCGATGACGTGAAGCACCGAATCGGGGATGCGCGCGTGCAGCTCCTCGGAAAAATAGGGGGGTGTGGTCACGTCGTCTTTGGCCACGTGGACGAGAACGGGGACCCCGATGGAGCCGAGCTCGGCGACGCGGTCGTACGCCACGATGGCCGCTATGCGGCTCAACACGATCTCGGTCGGTGGGAAATTGTCGATGGCGCGCCGCTCCGCCATCCTCAGCTCTTCCATATGTTCGGCGATCCACCACGGTGGATATTGGAACAGGGAGCCGTGGCGCACGTAGGCTTCTGGCCCTTGTTCCTCGAGAACGGACATGCGCGTTTCGAACAACCGGGAAAAATAGGCGTCCGCCTTGGCCCAGCTCGAGATCATGGCGACGCGGGACAGTCGGCCCGGGTGCTCGATTGCGATGACGGCGCCGATGCAGCCCCCGGTCGAGTGGCCGATCAACGACGCCCGCCCGATGTCCAGCGCGTCCATGAGCTTGACCACGTCACCGGCCATCTGCTCCACCGAATACCGGATTCGCGATTTGGTGCTGCCCCCAATGCCCCGGTGATCGAAGGTAATGGCTCGGAAGTTCCGGGCCAACTCGGACACGTGCGGCACCCAGAAGGACGCATGACCACCGAGCCCGGACACCAGGATCAGCGGCGGGCCTTCGCCGTCGCTCTCGTAGTACAGTTCGGCGTCGCCGATCGATATCTCAGGCACGATGCGCGGCCTCCCCGTTCAACAAACCAGCCAACCGGGCGGCGCCACCGCTCGGTCCGTCATTTGGGGTCTTTGAATACCGTATTGCGTTCGATCTCGAGGACGTCGTCGGGCCGCGGGAACGGCTGGGGGGGTCGGCTCGCCGGCGCGGCGCGGCCGCCCCACCGCCTCGAAGTAGTCCTCAAGCCCGACCGGCAGGATGGTGGCGGTGAACCTGAGCTCGCCATCGCCCTCGTTGATGAACGTGTGCTTGACGCACTTGCCGAGGAATATGGTGGTGCCGGGGACCATCGGGTGGCGTTCGCCATCGACCACCGCGGTGCCGGTGCCCCCCAGCACGTAAATGATTTCGTCGTTCTCGCCGTGGGCGTGCTCGCGCACGTAGCCACCGACACCGACCGTCTGCACGCTCATGGAGACGCCACCGATACCGGCGTTCCGGGGCTCGACCTTGATAATCACGTAGCCGTTGGCCGGCTCCGGCTGCCAGTAGGAGCGGCCCTCCTCGGGCGCGATGACCAGCCCATGGCCCTGCTCCTCGTCGGCACCGGCGGCCTCCTCGCTTTCCTTGGTCCCCTTCATGACATCTTCCAGCGGCGCGGAAATTTCCTCGTACCCAGAATTATCGAGGGAGTCCGAAGACTGTCAATGAATTTGTCCCGCCGCGCTCACACGAGGCCCCGGCGCAAGAGATTTAGGCCGACAAGGATGAGGGCTCCCAACAGCAGTTTGCGGAACAGGTCCCGGTTGGCGTAGCCGCGCACCCACTGCCCGAAGCCGTACCCCAGCACCACCGGCAGGCATGCCGCGATCGACCACGCGATATTACCGGGATGCAGGACGCCGTGCGCCCAGTAGAAGATGGCGAGCATGGACGAGCCGGAAAAAAAGATGAGCCCGATGGAGCGGATGAAGACCTCCTTCTCCAGATCGAGGGCCACCAGGTACATGGTGATGGGCGGGCCGAAGATGCTCGAAAAGCCACCCATGAGCCCGGACAAGATTCCGGCGACGGTGCCCGCCCAACGCTCGGCGTGGCGGGGAATGCGCAAATTCGGCGTATAGAGGCTGAGCACGGAAAACGTCACGATAATGATGCCGAGGGCGATGAACAGGTTCTCTGGCCGCGCCTCGGCGATCATGCCAGCGCTCCACCACAGGCCCATGCCCAAAGGCAGGATCACCGGCCAGAATCGTCCCACAAGCGTACACGAACCCCGGGTCACGCCGCTTTGCAAGAGGTTGGAGGCAACGCTGGGAAGAATGACCAGAATCACGGCGGTAGGCACCTCGATCAACGAGGACATGAGGGACATCGCCACCATGGGATAAGCAATTCCGACAACGCCCTTGACGGTGCCGCCCAGCATGAGCGCGCCGAACAATAAGGCCAGGATCTCCGGCCCGAGGCTATCCACGCGACAAGTACCTTGGGATGCCGAGGAGGAGGATGGCCGGGAAACAGGCAGGCGCGAACATGACGGCAACCTACACCGGCGCGTTTTTATTAGCCACCTGTGACGGCCGTCTCAGCGCCGTCGGCGGCGGGGGCCCATAATGCCCCCTGAGATTCATCATCTCATTTCCCTCATTCCCTTATTTGGGCCGCTTCCGCGGCCCATTTTTTTGTCCGGCGCGTCCTTTGCCCGAGGCACTCCCCCGCGCTATAAAAGAAGTGCGCCGGCACGGGGAGAACGGGATGGAAAATTCAAGGCCTGGGTTAGAGGACGAAGGGGAAGGCGACGACGTCGTCCGCCGCGTGCTCGCCTTCTGGTTCGGCGCGCCGGACGCCGACGGCGTGTTCCCGTTCCGAAAAATCTGGTTCGAGAAATCCGATGCCTTCGACGCCCGGATCGTCGATCAATTCAAGCCCGATCACGAGCGCGCCGCCAGCGGCGACCTCGACGCCCTGATGTCCAGCGCCGAAGGGTGCCTAGCGCTGATCATCCTGCTCGACCAATTCCCCCGCAACATGTTCCGCGGCGACGCGCGCAGCTACGCCACCGACGGGAAGGCGCTGCATGTGGCCCGCCACGCCCTGGCGCAGGGTTTCGATGGAGCCTTGCAGGCGCACCAGCGCCTCTTCCTCTACCTGCCCCATGAACACAGCGAGAATCTCGCCGACCAAGTGCGCTACACCGCTCTCGCCTTGTCTCTCGACGACCCCGACAGGATGAAGCCCGCCCACCGCCACCGCGAGATCATCGAGCGTTTCGGGCGCTTTCCCCATCGCAACGCGGTGCTGGGCCGCGACAGCACGCCGCAGGAATTGGCCTTCCTGAAGGAGCCCTATTCCTCGTTCTGAAGGCGCCCCCTATGTGGCCGCGCCGCCGGTTTGTGCTACGCTTCCGTCTGGCAGCGCAAACCGCCGGGATAGTGGGAGGCTATCGATGGCGATCATGACCCTCGACCACTACACGATCAACACCCTGGACCTGGACGCCACCATCCGCTTCTACGTGGAAGTCCTGGGATTCGAAAATGGCGAGCGCCCGCCCTTCAGCTTTCCGGGCGCCTGGCTTTACAGCGGAGGAAAGCCCGTCGTCCATCTGGTCGATGGCAAGGCGCCCGAGGAAGCCGGCAGCGGGACCATCGACCACGTCGCCTTCCGCGCCGGCGGGCTCGGCGACTTCATCCGCCGCTTCGAGGATCGCGGCATTCCCTACTCAGAGCGCGATGTACCCGGGGCCGGCATCCACCAAGTTTTCCTGAGCGACCCCAACGGCGTCACCATCGAGATCAACTTCCCCGGCGGCGAGCCCCCGTGACGAAGCCCGGGAAGCGCTACCCGAACTCGGGGCCGGCGGGCGCGAAGATATTGTCCTTGCGGTCGATGGGTTGGGAGCGGCCCAGCAGCATCCGTACATAGGGGCGCTGGAACTCGAACCCTGCGCCCTCGAACCACTCGACGAAGGTCTTCTGGTGCTCGCAGGCGTCGATCACGGCGGCACTCACGATGCCGCCAACGGCATGGCGCGCCAGGGCGATCGCCGTGTCTGCGTCTTCGGCAACCACGGGACCGATCTGCGTCGCCACTAGTCCGTCGCGTGCCATCACGAAACCGACGACACGGCCCTGGGCGCGAGCGACGAAGGCGCGGTCCGGGGCGCGCGCCCGGAGATGGCCGAGCAAGGCCCGCCGGCCAGACCCGAAGCGCCCGGCGTCGTAGGCAGCAACTTGGTCGATGTCGGCGGCGGCCATGGGGGCGATCGTGGCAATCGTTTCCTCCCCGCCGTCCGCCGCTGGAGACGCCACCCGCTGCGCCCACAGGCGTTTGAGCCCGTAGACGTCCTCGAAGCCTAGGTGCTTGTAGACCTCGCGCCCGGCCGGCGTGGCATCAAGGCCGGCCATGACGCCACGCTCTTGGAGATCGTCGAGCACCCGGCGCATGAGGTCGGTGGCTACCCCGCGGCCCCGGTGGTCCGGGGCGACCAGCACCACGCACACCCAGGCAAACCCGTCATAGGGCAAGGCCATGGCGGTGGCGACGAGCTTTCCATCCGGCGCCGTGCAGCCGAAGCCGGCGCCGTTGGCCAGCATGTAGCGCCAGTCGCTCTCCACCTGGTTCCAGCCGATTTTCGCCGACAGGGCGGCGCCGCGCCCGGCATCGGCGGGCGCCAGCTCGCGCAGCCGCAGCCCGGCGACCTTAAAAGGATCCGTCTCGGTTGTCATAGGCGGTCGGTTTGTCGAGGCTTGGCAGGCCGCGCGCCACCCAATCGGCCACCCAACCGATCATCTTCTCCAGCGGCACCCTGGGCGGGCCGAACAGCCGCGCGCATTGTTCGGTATTGACCAACCAGCAGGCCTCCGATTCCTTGCCGGCGATTTTCACCTTCTTGCCCAGGCGCTCACCAAAAGCGCGGGCCAACCCGCGAATGGCGACGGCGACGGCGCCCGAGACGTTGAGGGGCGACGTCGGCGCCGTACAATGGCGGAGGCTGCGCAGGATACAACCATTGGCGTCACCCTGCCAGATGACGTTGGCGTAGCCCGTCGTCACGTCGATAGCCTCGCCGCCCAGCACCTTGACCGCCACGTCCCACAGGACACCGTAGCGCGTGTCGATGGCATAATTGAGCCGGATGATCCGCCCCATCGTCCCGTGCCGTCCCGAGAAGTATTCGAACATGCGCTCCCGGCCGAGGCAGGACTGGGCGTACTCCCCCATGGGATTAGGCGGCGTCTCCTCCCTCGCGCCGCTGCCTGCCACGTCGGCGAAGGGGTAGACGTTGCCGGTCGACAACGCGACGATTCGCGAATCGCCGAAGACTTCGGCGACGATAGCCGGCACCAACGCGTTCATCGCCCAGGTGAGCTCGAGGTTGCCGCTCGTGCCGAACTTGCGGCCCGCCATGAAGATGACGTTGGGAAGCTTGGGAAGCGCCGTCACCGCATCGCGCTCCAGCAGGTCGCATCGGATGGTCTCGACGCCCCATCCCTGGAGTTTCTCCTCAAGCCCGGTCTCGGAAAACCGCGCCACGCCCACCACGCGGCGCTCCGGAACCGCACGCCGCGCGAGCCGGGCCAGGGTCGGCCCCATCTTTCCGCCGACCCCGAGGATCATGATGTCCCCGTCCGCGGCAGCGAGATCTGCAGCCAAGCCGGGCCCCGGGCGGCTCATGAATTCCTCGAGCGCTTCGACGTCCTCGAAGCGTTCGGGCAAGGCATCGTCGACACCCAATTTCCCGGCTCCTCCACGATCGAACTCCCGGCGAGTGTCTCATGGCGATGCGGACGGGTCCAGCCACGGGGGGAGGCAACAATTGACATGCCGGCAGCCCCGGTCATAGTGACCCCTCACTCCTACCGGGCTGGGGGCAAGCATGGGCCTGCACCGCGGTGACATTCCAGACGACGTACTCGAGGTCCTCCACCGGGGCACCGTGATCCCGGCGCACCCGCTGGCCCTCGACGCCGAGCGCAACCTTGACCCCCGCCGGCAACGGGCACTAGCGCGCTACTACCTTGATGCCGGGGCCGGCGGGCTCGCCGTTGGCGTGCACGCCACCCAGTTCGCCATCCGCGAGGCCGGGCTCTACGACCGGGTGCTGAATCTGGCCTCGGCGACCGTCGACGATTGGGTGAACCGCCCGGTTGTCAAGATCGGCGGGCTAGCCGGTCCCACCGAACAGGCGGTGGACGAGGCGCGGCGCGCCGTCTCTCTCGGCTACCACGCTGGACTTCTAAGCCTCGCCGCCATGAAAGGTGCTTCGGAAGAGGAGTTGATTACCCATTGCCGCCACGTCGCCGACGAGATGCCGCTGATCGGCTTCTACCTACAGCCGGCGGTCGGCGGCATCGGCCTCGACGCGTCGTTCTGGCGACGCTTCGCCGAGATCGACAACGTGGTTGCCATAAAGGCGGCACCCTTCAACCGTTACGCCACCCTCGACGTGCTGCGCGGCGTGGTGGTGGCGGGAGCCGAGGGCCGCATAGCCGTCTACACCGGCAACGACGACCACATCGTGCCCGATCTCCTGACCCCCTTCGCGGTGACGCGGAACGGCGAGGAGGTGCGCGTGCGCGTGCGCGGCGGATTGTTGGGGCATTGGAGCGTGTGGACAAAACGCGCTGTCGAACTCCTCGGGCGCATCCACGCCGCCATCGCCCGGGACCGCGTCGACGCCGACCTGCTGGCCATGGACGCCAAGGTCACCGACTGCAACAGCGCCGTCTTCGACGTCGCCAACGGCTTCGCCGGCTGCCTCCCCGGCTGTCATGAGGTGCTGCGCCGCCAAGGTCTCCTGGCCGGCACCTGGTGCCTCGATCCCGCCGAAACCCTGAGCCCCGGCCAGGCCGCGGAAATCGAGCGCGTCATGGCCGAGCATGGGGAACTCACCGATGACGAATTCGTCAGCGAGAACCTCGAACGCTGGCTCGCCGACTGAGATCGGACGACGGGACGCCGCAACTGTCCTTCACCCCTCGAACACCTGAAAACCAGCACGCGGAAAGTGCACGACCACCTCACCGACGCGTGCGTCGTGGCGGCGGATGGCGATTGTCTGCAAGCCGGCGGCGACAAGCTCTTCCCTCACCGGCACCCTTCCCTTATCGTCGGGGACGACAGTCACGGGCGCGCCCGGCGACAGCCCGAAGAGTTCGCCGAAATCGGCTGGCGGCGGCTCGGGTTCGCTCGTCCGCGCCACCTCGAGTGCTTCGGCCGCCGCCATGTCGGTAAGGGCGCCTTCGCCGAGCGCCTCCATGCGTCCCTCCCATGCCCTTAGTTTTGCGAAAGGCCCAAAGACCTGGTCGGGGGCGGGATAGAACCTTCGCACCATCCACGGGACGAAGTAGACGTTGATGCCGGCGAGTCCCGGCTTAGACCCGAGGACGAAGCCGCGGCCGTCCGCCAGTATCGCTTCCACCCAACCCAGTTGGGCGCGCAGCTAGTCGCGGTTCTGGGGCACCTCCGCCTTCATCTTCTCAATGTCGAGGGCGCCGCCCCGGTGTTCGATGCGGTCTTCGACATAGCCGGGGTCCAGCTTGTCGGCGACGGCGCCAAATACAAGGGCGACCGCAGTTGTGTAAAAAACTTTGTCGGTCCAGAAGCCGAGACACCAGGCCAGCCCTTCTCTGCCTCCCGGAAAGAGCGTGGGCTCGGGAAAGCGCCGCTCCAGTTCGCAGATGATACACTGGGTATCGCAGTAGACGTCGGCCCCGATCTGTATCACGGGCGTCGAACGGTAGCCTCCGGTAAGGGGCATGAGGTCGGGCTTGGGCATCCGATCCGGGATGATGACCGAGCGCCAGGCCAGACCCTTAAAGCCGAAGACGGTACGCACCTTCTGCGCGAACGTCGATTTTGGATAATGGTGATAAATGATCTCGGGCATAACACGCGACTTCTCCCCGGTCGCCGTCAGGTGAACTCGGTGATGAAGTATTTCACTGTCTCATCGCCGACGACATGGGGTCGATGGCGGTGCGCGTGGCCGGCCGGGATATGGACGACGTCGCCGGGTGCGATCTCCACCTCATGATCGGGAAATTCGTAGCGCAGCCGCCCGGCGATGATGTACGCGGTGTGGCCGGTTTTGCACCAGGGGCCGGTATTGGGAGATCCAGGACTCCGTTCCTGATAGCGCACCATCATGCCGCCGAGCATGCAGGCCTCTTTCACCTTCAGGGTGGCGCTGCTCTCCACCAACGGGGCCTGACTGGCACGAAAGACGTAAGGGCTCTCCTTTGGGCTCATGGGGTATCTCCGTGTCGAATGGGCGAAAATCCAATTCTCCGTGCTTGCCGCACCCAAGACAATCGGCAACCACCCCCGGGGCCGGCCGCGGTCACGCGGCGGCAGGGATCAACGAGCCGCGCCGCTGGCACCGGATAAGGGCGCCGATAATGGCCAGATTGACCGCGTTGAAGGCGACGCCGGCGGCGAAGGCTGCATCGTACGATCCGGTGAGATCGTAGATGTATCCGCCGAGCCAACCGCCGATAGCCATGCCCAGGCCGGGAAACAGCACGACCCCGGCGATACGCCGCCCCGCCTGATGGGCCGGCATGAATTCGCGCACGATGATCGGATAGCAGGGCACGATCCCCGCGTAACCGAGCCCGAAGAGGGCGGCGACGACGTACAGCCAGATGAGATCCTGGGTGAATATCAGCGTCGTCAGCATGGCCCCCTGCATGCAGGAAAATACGAACAGTGCTCCCAACCCGCCCAGCCGGGAGGAGAGAAACCCGAGACCGAAGACCCGGGTGGCGAACCCGGCGAACAGCATCACCGCCAGCATCTCGGCGGCCCGCGCCGGGGCGTGTCCGAGATCGCTGGCGCGCGCCACCAGATGGGTGAGCGGCATAGACATGCCGATACAGCATGCCACGCCGGCGATGGACAGGGTGGCCTGGAGCCGCAAGACGGAAATGGCCGACGCGCCGGAGCGCCCGCCGGAGACGGCACGTTCAGAACGGCCTTGGCCCCGCGGTCCCACTGCCTCGCTGGTGCGGCGGGGCGCGAAGGGCTGGTCGGGCGGGCGGCGGCGCAGGACGAGACTGACCGGCACCATCACGGCGAGCGCGAAGACGCCGAACCAAAAGAACGTGCCACGCCATCCGATCTCATCGTTGAAGTAGCGGAATATGGGGGGCCAAATGGCTCCGGCCAGGGTCTGGCCGCTGAGCACAATGCCGATGGCCATGCCCCGGTTTCGGGTGAACCAGTGGGAAATATTGGCTACCAGGGGCGCGAAAAGGCTGGCCTGGCCCAACAGCCCCATCATCAGCCCGAAGGCTACGTACAGGTACCACTGGTTGGTGGCGTGGCTGGCGGCGATGGCGCCGCTACCGATCATCAGGGCGCCGAGGAACACCGGCTTGCCGATGCCGGCGCGGTCCATCCAGTAGCCCATGGCGATGCCGCCAAGGCCCTCGCCTATATAGAAAAGGGAGAACGCGAAAGAGGGAACGCCACGCGGCCAGTCGAACTCCTGGGCGATGGGCTTGAGGGCGACGACCAGCAAAAACAGGCTACCGAACCCCACCATCGCTAAAAAGGCCGAGGCGGCGAGCACCAGGAACCGATAACCCCGTTCGAGGCGGGTAGCGATCAGGATACCGCTTCCCCGTCCACCGGCCCTGGATCGTCCATACCCGGTCCGAAGACCTCGCGGCCGCCGAGGAAGGTGTGGATCACCGGGATGTCCTTCAATACGTCCTCGGAACAGGTCAGGGGATCATCCTCGAGCACGACGATGTCGCCGAGTCTCCCGACCTCCAGCGTGCCTTTCCTGTCCTCCTCCCAGGTCAGTAGAGGCCCTGTCCGGGTGATCAGGCGCAAGGCTTCGTCGCGCCGGAGCCTGCTTTCGCCGAGCCGGCTTTGCGAGTCTCGGTCCCAACGCACCAGCGCCTCCCACATGGTCCACAGCATGGAGTAGGGCACGTTATCCGACGACAGGGCAACCGGCACCCCAGCGTCGAGAAGCTCGCGGATCGGCATGGCGCGGGGGCCGATCTCCTGGAGGTTGAAACGGTCGCCGGCCATGTACATAAAGTTGGGGGTGACAGTAGCGATGACGCCGAGCTTCTTCATTCTCCGGATCTGATCGGCAGTCGCCTCGACGATGTGAATCATCACCCACCGCCTGGTGCCGATCGGCACCTCGGTGTCGATCGCCTCGTAGGCGCGCAACACCCGTTCCAGGTCGTAGCAGACCAGGCAGTTCAGGCGAATTCCCAGACGCGCCGCCCACACACCGATCTCGACGAAGCGCTCGTGCGACAGGGACTGGTAGAAATGGCCGGCCCATGCCACGTAGGGGTAGTCGAGGCCGATGATTTCGGCGGCCTGGGCGTCGGCCACGTCGACGCAAATGCCCTCGGTGCGGTACAGGTCGTCGCCGCTTCCCCGGCCGGCCAGGCGTCCCGCCCATTGATGCAGCAGGTCGGCCATCTTGCGGTCGTCGATCGAGGCGCTGGGAACGCTGAGCGGCGAATGCACCCGCACGCCGAGCTCGCCGGCCTCGCGCAGGCGGCGGTAGGCCTCAAGGATGGGCGGCGCCAGGCCGTGACCCTCGTAGATGCTCGTCGTGCCGACGGCGCTGTAGGCCCGGCTCCCCAACCGGCAGCCCGCCAACTGATCCTCGAAGGTGAGACGGGGAACGCACCGGAACAACGTGAATTCCATGACCGGCGCGTAAGTGCGATCTAGGAAAACGCCCGTCGGCTCGCCTCCCTCGTCCTTGACGATCTCCACATTGTAGGGGGCCTCGGTGCGGCGCGTGATCCCGGCGCGGCCGAGCGCCGCCGAGTTGGCCACCGAGACGAACGGCCGGTGCACCCACCAACCCCAGGGCACGCGGATGTAGACCGGGTGGTTGGGGGATACGGCATCGAGGTCGTGGCGGTTGGGAAAACGGCCTTCGGCGAGCTGATCGGGGCGGCTGATATAGTCGAGCTTGGGCGATCCCAGCGGCATGAACACCACCCACTCCCCCTTGGGCGTCCGCGCCACGGCTTTCTTGACGGCGGCGATGACGGCGGCCACCGAGTGGCAGCCGGCCAGCGAATAGCCGCCCCGCGACTTGAGCCCCTCGCGGTCCATGTGGGCGTGGGAATCGAAAAACCCGGGGCACGCCGTTCTTCCGGCGAGATCGACAATCTGCGTCGTCCGACCCCTGCCCTCCAAAACCTCCGCCGAGGTGCCGAGCGCTGAAATCATCCCATCCTTGACGGCAACGGCCTCGGCGATCCGCGAGTCGGAAACGACGGTGATGACCTTTCCATTGTGAAGTATGAGATCGTGTTCGGGCATGGCGTCCTCCACGGCGAATGGAAAGCCGGAGCCAAAGACACCAGCCCATGAAGCTTAATCGCAACCGGCCTTCGGCGTCCCCTTTTTTTCGCCGGACCTGGACTGGTGGGAGCACGGACGCGATCGGCCCTGTGATGCGCAGAGCTCGGGAATTAAGGGTAACGCCCCGGGCCCGCCGTCAGGATCGACATTCGCGGTCACTCGACCTCGACAACGACCCGGCGATCGACATCGGGCTGGGGGCGCAGATTCTCGGCCTGGCGGCGGACGGGCGGGCGGTGGCGCACCCCTTCGAGTTCCGCGTCGAAAGAGGCCGGCGCACACGTCCCGACGCCCTCAATGGCTTCTTGCCCGAGAGCTTCCCGATCATCCCCTAACATGCGCGACCGCATCGAGCCGCCGGCCGACGCGAAGGTGCTGGCCACCGGAGAGGACGGACACCCCGTCGTCTTCCAACTCGCCGGCAACTGCCTCTGGTTCGCCGGACACCTCGGCTGCAAGCCCGGCACCCTGGAGGATCTTCTGATGGAGTTCGGCGACGCCCCGGATGATTTCGGCGCGCGCCTGGAGGCGGCCAGGAACGCGCAGCACGAGGTCGCCGACACCTTGGTGCCGATGATGACGGGGATCGTCCAGATCACCGGGCTCATGCGGCCCCACGATAACCAGGATGGCGGGCGCTGAGCCGGCCCCTCCCCCGCCCAAAAGACGCTTTTCACCGGCCAACCGCCGTGGGAATATGGGCTTCATGACAGCGTGAAAGAGGAAGGATCGAAATGCCCAAGGTCAAGAGATCCGTGACCAAAAAAAAGGTGAGCCAATCGCCCTCGCGCCCGGCAGCCGACCTGCGCACCACTCTCGAATGGCTGAAGTCCCAAGGCGATCTCATCGAGACCGAACAGGAGGTCAATCCCGAGCTCGAGATCATCGGCCTACAAAAGCACCTAGACGGCAGTTGTCCGATGATGTTCAACAACGTCAAGGGCAAGCCCAACCACCGCGTCATCGCCAACCTGTTCGGCGACATCAAGGTGATCAACAAGATCTTCGGCTGGTCCGACAACCGGGACCGTACGATCAAGCTGGCCCACGCCCTGACCCACCCCATCGCGCCCGTGGAGATATCCCAGGACGAGGCCCCCTGCCAAGAGGTCGTCGTCGAGAGGCCCAATGACGTCAACGAGTTCATGGTGCCGATCCGGCACACCGACTACGACTCGGAAGTTACCGTCGGCTCCGGTATCCGTTGCGTGACCGGCGATTATTTCGGCGACGGGTCCGACCTCGGCTACAACCGCATGAACTTCCGTTGGGGCAACGTGGGGACCTTCCAGATCTCGCCGGGCTCGCACATGTGGCAGGTGGTCTCCAAGCACTACGAGGACGACAAGCCGGTGCCCATCACCATGTGCTTCGGCGTGCCGCCGGCGTGCACGCTGCTTGCCGGGGCGGCCTTCGATTACATCATCCTGCCCTACGGGTGCGACGAGATCGGGGTCGCCGGGGCGGCCCAGGGCGCGCCCGTGCGCCTAGTCAAGGCGCGCACGGTGGACGCCATGGCGATCGCCGATTCGGAGATCGTGCTCGAGGGCTACGTCGATGCCCGCGATCGCCGCTACGAGACGGCCGAGGCCGAGGAGGCCGGCGTCCAGGGGAAAACCCACTTCCACCCGGAGTGGGCCGGCTACATGGGCAAGGCCTACAAGGCGCCGACCCTCCACGTCACCGCGGTGACCATGCGCGAGCCGGCCTCCAGGCCGATCGTCCACGTACTCAGTCCGCACACCCTGGACGAACACAACATGGATACGGCGATCCGCGAGGCGGCCATGTACGAGGTGTGCCGGCGATTGCAGCCGGGCATCGTCCAGGACGTGAATATCCCCTACTG
>DASCNF010000096.1:0-6935 GCA_036011345.1 Rhodospirillales bacterium
TTCCAAACCATTCCCCATTGTCTCGAGTTGGGGCTCAAGGTGGTCGAGTTCGAGCCCGGCACCGGCACCATCCGCCTCGATTATCAGGAGCGCCTCGTCGGCAATGTCGAGTTCGGCTTCGTGCACGGCGGCGTCATCACCACGGTGCTCGACACCGTGGCCGGCCTCGCCGCCTTTTCCACGGTCAAGGAAGACACCTCAGTCGCCACCCTGGATTTGCGCATCGACTACCTCAAGCCGGCGACGCCAGAGATGGCAATTTTCGGTTTTGCCGAATGCTACAAGACGACGCGCCATGTCGCCTTCACGCGCGGCTACGCCCACCATGGGGATGCCGACAACCTAATCGCCAACTGTGCCGCCACTTTCATGTTGGGCTCGGTCGGATATACGGTCGGCGGCGAGAAGGGTTAGGGGCCGTGAGCAAGAACACCAATGAGGGCAAGCGCGCCGCAACCATCGCGCGGCTCGGCGAAACCATCCCCTACGCGGCGGTCATCGGCCTCGAGACCGCCCGGAACGAGGCCGGTCCGCTCACGGTGTTACGCTACCGGCCCAGCAACATCGGCAACACGCAGATTCCGGCCCTTCACGGTGGTGTCGTCGGCGCCCTCCTCGAACACGCCGCCATCTTCCACCTGCTGCACGCCGTCGAGGACGACGCCTTTCCCAAAATTGTCAACATCTCCATCGACTACCTACGGCCGTGCCGGTGCGCCGACACCTTCGCCCGCGGCACCCTGGTCAAGCAGGGCCGGCGCATCACCAACGTGCGCGTCGAGGCCTGGCAGGACGACTCCGCCAAGCCCGTCGCCGCCGCCCACGTCCATTTGCTGATGCCCTAGATTGATTTCCGTTCACATGCAATCACCGCAAGCGGGCCGGTCCGAGACCGGCCTCTACGCCATTTGCCGAATGTGGGGGCAAATCCCGGGCCCGACTATTTCGATTAGGCAATACGTTGCGCAAAAGCTATCCGGGGGTTGCGCCAGCCGCGCCTCACACGTTGAAGCGAAACAGGATGACGTCGCCATCCTGGACGACGTAGTCGCGGCCTTCCTGGCGCATCGCGCCAGCGTCCTTGGCGCCGCGCTCGCCGCCAAGGGCGACGAAGTCGGCGCATGAAATCGTCTCGGCGGCGATGAAGCCGCGGGCAAAGTCGGTGTGAACCCTGGCCGCCGCCTCGCCGACCGCCGTTCCCTCGGCCACCGTCCAGGCCCGCGCCTCCTTGGGCGCCGCCGTGAAGAAGGTGATCAGCCGCAACAACCGATAACCGGCGCCGATGAGGTGGGCTAGGCCCCTCTCGGCAAGCCCCAATTCGGCCAGAAAGTCGGTCCCCTCCGCCGCGTCGTCAAGGGCCGCCACCTCGGCTTCGATCTTGGCCGAGATGACAACCGTTTCCATCCCCCGCGGCCGGGCATGGGCGGCTACCGCGTCGCTGAGCGCGTTGTCGCCGGAAAGCGAGCCTTCGTCGACATTGCACACGAAAAGCATGGGCTTGGCGCTGAGCAGCCGTAGCATGCGAAAGCGGCGCCCAGCGTCCGGCGAGACGGCCACCGAGCGCGCCGGATGGCCCTCGCGCAGGGCGGTCAGCACGGGCTCGGCGACGGCGAGTTCGGCCTTGGCCTCGTCGTCCCCGCCGCGCGCCTTCTTGGCCCACGCCTCGACGCGGCCCTCCAGGCTTTCGAGATCGGCCAGCATTAGCTCGGTCTCGATGGTCTCGGCATCGCGCACGGCATCGACGGCGCCGTCGACGTGGGTGACGTTGTCATCGGCGAAGCAACGCACGACGTGGGCAATGGCGTCAACCTCGCGGATGGCGCCCAGGAAGCGGTTGCCGAGCCCCTCGCCCTTGCTCGCCCCGCGCACCAAGCCGGCGATATCCACGAACTCGAGATGGGTGGGGACGACCCGGGACGACCCGGCCGCCACGGCAATCTCGTCGAGCCGGGGATCGGGCACGGCGATGCGGCCCACATTGGGTTCGACGGTGGTGAAGGGATAGTTGGCGGCCTCGGCCTGGGCGGTGGCCGTCAGCGCGTTGAAGAGGGTCGATTTACCGACATTGGGAAGGCCGACGATGCCGCAGTTAAAGCCCATCGTCGTCTTCCAGGGGCGCCGATGCCGCTTTGTCTTCTGGGCCTTCCAGCCGTTTCGGCCGTTCCGGCGCCGGCTTCGCCTTCGACTTGGGCGGCTTCAAGGCCAACGCCACGCAGCTCACGAACTCGGCGTCGCGGCGCTCCACCAGGAGAGGGAAGTTTTCGGCGACGGCGCCGAGCAGAGCCTCCACCCATAGCCCGTCGGCCTTGGTGAAGTCCTGCAGCACGTGGGCGGTGACCCGCTCCTTGTCGCCGGGATGGCCGATGCCGAGGCGCACGCGCCGATAATCGGCGCCCAGGTAGGCGTGGATGTCGCGCAGTCCGTTGTGGCCGGCGTGACCGCCACCGTCCTTGACGCGCAGGCGCCCGACGGCGAGGTCGAGCTCGTCGTGGAGCACGATGATGTCGGGGGGCAGGATCCTGTAGAACCTGGCCGCCGCCGCGACCGAACGCCCCGCCTCGTTCATGAAGGTCTTGGGCTTGAGAACGAGCACCCGCTCTCTGCCCACGGTTCCCTCGGCGATGTCGCCCGAGAACTTGGCCCGGAAGCGCCCCAGGGAATGGCGGCGCGCGATGGCGTCCGCCGCCATGAAACCTATGTTGTGGCGGTTGCGGGTGTATTCCGCTCCGGGATTGCCGAGGCCGACCGTCAACAACATAGCCCGGCGCCGGTGCGCCTATTCCTTCGCCGGCCCTTTGGAGACGTCTCCGCCCTCGACGGACTTCTCTTCCCCGTCGACTTCGCCTTCCACGGCCTCGCCCTCTTCGCCTTCGATCTCCCCTTCCTCGCCCTCGACCTCTTCTTCCTCTTCCTCCTCGATGGTCAGGATGGTCGGCGCGGCGATGGTGGCGATGGTGAAGTCACGGTCTGTGATCGTCGGCACCGCGTCATCCGGAATGTCCACTTGGCTGATGTGCACGCTGTCACCGATGTCGAGGCCCGTGAGATCGACGGTGATGAAAGGCGGAATGTTCTCCGCCGAACAAATCATCTCGATGGTGTGGCGCACCACGTTGAGTACGCCGCCGCGCTTGATGCCGGGCGACAGCTCCTCGTTCTCGAAGATCACCTCGACGTCGATGTTAAGCTTGGTATCGGCGGAAAAGCGCATGAAATCGACGTGCATCGGACGATCGTTCACTGGGTGGAATTGCACATCGCGGGCCAGCACCCGATGGGTCTCGTCGTCCATCTCGAGTTCGAAGACGCGGGCGAAAAAGCCCGGTTGCTTCATCTCCACGACGAGGTCGGTGGGATCAACCGTAATGAGGACGGGCTCAATCTTGGTGCCGTAGATGATGCCCGGGACACGTCCGCCGCGGCGCAGGGCGCGGGCTGCCCCCTTGCCTGCTTGTTCGCGCGGTTGCACCGCTATGGTCGTTGCTTCAGCCATGATCCTGACTCCTTATCGCCTACGCGGTGCCTACTTGCGAGGATGCCGGTCCCTGGGGGCGCCGGCGCTTAATATCCGTTGTCGTCCGCCGCGGCAAGACCTTAGAGCCCGGCCGCCTGGCTCAATGGAAGAGGCTGGAAACCGACGATTCGTCACTGATGCGACGCATCGCCTCCGCCATCAAGGGCGCGATGGTGAGTTGCTCGATGTTGTTGGAGACGCGCACCGCCTCGGTGGCCATGATGCTATCGGTGATGACGAGCTTATCGAGCGCCGAGGCCGTCACCCGCGCCACCGCGCCCCCCGACAACACCCCATGGGTGATGTAGGCGGTGACCAGCGTGGCCCCCGCTTTTATCAGGGCGTCAGCCGCGTTGCACAGCGTGCCCCCCGAATCGACGATGTCGTCGACCAGGATGCAGCACCGGCCCTCGACGTCGCCGATGATGTTCATCACTTCCGACACCCCCTCCTTCTCGCGCCGCTTGTCGATGATCGACAGGTCCGCGTTCAAGGGCTTGGCGATGCCGCGGGCCCGTAGTACGCCGCCGACGTCGGGCGAGACGACCATAAGGACGGCGCCGTCGAAGCGCTTCTTGATGTCCTTTATGAAGACGGGGGCGGCGAAGAGGTTGTCGAGGGGGATGTCGAAGAACCCTTGAATCTGGCCGGCGTGGAGGTCGATGGTGAGTACCCGGTCGGCCCCCGCCGTGGTGATGAGGTTGGCTACCAGCTTCGCCGAAATGGGCGTGCGCGGTCCTGATTTACGGTCCTGGCGGGCGTACCCGAAGTAAGGAACGACGGCGGTGATGCGGCGTGCCGACCCTCGTTTGAGCGCGTCCAACGTCACCAGCAACTCCATGAGGTTGTCGTTGGCCGGATAGGACGTGGACTGCACCACGAAAAGGTCCTCGCCACGCACGTTTTCCTGGATCTCCACGAACACCTCCATGTCCGAGAAGCGGCGGATGCTCGCCTTGGTCAGCGGTAGGTTGAGGTAGGCGGACATCGCCTCGGCCAAGGGCGTGTTACTGTTGCAGGCAACGATTTTCATGGCTACCGGTCCCTTCGGCACGGTTCAACACATCGATGGAGAGGGCATTCCTCCCGCTTCCCGCGGCGCCGAGGACTCCTAGCAAGACGCGGCGGAATTTATCAGCGTCGCAATGGTGTGTAAACGGGCTTCCTCGCCCGCCGTGCCCACTGATCGGGAGGCGGCGCGCGGCCAGGGACCAGCAGCAGGACGCGGCCCTTGGGCATGATGGACTTGACGGCGCAGATTTGCCGTGAGCGGCTGAGAACGTCCTCCACACCACGCGTCACGGCGCGCGCCACGAGCGCCGCCACCGGGCCCCACGACCCGTCCAGCGAGCCGGCGGCGACGGTGTTCTCCTGGGTGGCCTTGCCCACCTCGCGGCCGTCGGGCGTGGTCATCGTCCACACGATCGTCACCCGCTGACGCGCGCCCGCTCGGCGCCTCGGCCCTGACCACCCCCTGCAGGACGTGGGTGGCCACATCGGGCAGCTCGGTCGTCGCGATGCCGGCCGCCTTGGCGGCGACTTTCATCTCGCGCGTCAATGCCGAGTTGCCATCGCCGGGCGCGCCTTTGACCTCCTCGATCAGCAAGTTGGCGGGCTGCGGCGCCCCCGGAGGCACGGTGTCGGGCTCGACGCGAATCATGGCGACGATGGGCTTGGCCGCCACCTTGCCGACGGAACGGATGATACGCGGGTCGCCGTATTCCCATTGCCACCACGTGCCCTCGACCCCCTGGCTGTGATTACAGACCAGTTTGCTGGAGGCGTCGACCAAGTCCCACTTGATGACGACGATGAGGGGGACGCGGTTATTATCGCGGTTGCGTTCGGCGCGACCCCTCAACACGTAACGGCTGTCCCCGGCGACGCCGACCGAGGCGAGGACGCGCTGCGTATCGAGCTCCGCCGCCACCGATTGCGCCAGAAGCCGCGCCATGGGCGCCGACGACCCGTCCACAGGCTCGACGCAGATGCCGACGCTTTCTCTTGATCTCCACCTTGGGCGGTTGCCCGAAACCACCCATCAACCCATCGCCGAGGTCGGCGCATGCCGCGGCGGAGGCGGCGTAAACGAGAACCCATGTGACCGGCAACCGCATGGCTCAGGCGAGCACGCAGGTGACCATGAGGCCAAGCACCAGGACAATCACCAGTATGATCATGTAGGGCATGGGGACGACCTCACCTGACGGCGCCGGGGCGGGCGCTTATCCACCTGACAGCGCGATGGCCGACAGGCCGCGCCCGTAGCGGGTCTCGCCCAACTCGACGGCGCGCCGATAGCTGAAGAACAAGTCCTCTTTGCCCCGAGTATCGTGGGCCAGGCGCTCGACCGCGGCGAGGCCGATCCCGGCCAATCTCCGCTCCAGGTAGCCGGGCAGGTCGAAGAACTGGCGGTCGCCGTCGCCGGGCGCGAAAAAATCGCCGTTGGCGGCCTCCTCGCCGACGAAGGCCGCCTGAAACTCCGGCCCCACCTCGTAGGACTGCTGATGGATGCACGGACCGACGCCAGCGACGACGCGGCGCGCCCGGGCGCCGAGGCCGGTCATAGCCTCGACGGTCGCCTCGAGAATCCCGGCCAGCCCGCCGCGCCAGCCAGCGTGGGCGGCGCCGATGACGCCGGCCTCGGCATCGGCGAACAGCACCGGCGCGCAATCGGCGGTGAGCACGCCGAGCGCCACTCCCGGCGCCCGCGTGACTAGGGCGTCGGCACCCGGTGCCTGGGCCGGCGTCCACGGCGCCTCGACCACGGCCACGTCCGCCGAATGGGTCTGGCGGACGGTGACCAGGCCATCGCCGGAAAGGGCCAGCCTTTCCATGGCGCGCCGGCGGTTGGCGGCGACGCTCTCGGCGCGATCGCCGGAACCGAACCCGCAGTTGAGGGAGGCAAAGGATCCCTCGCTGACCCCGCCCCGGCGCGTGAAGAAGGCATGGCGGACGCCCGGTACGCCGTCGAGGAGGGTGGCGGTGAAAGTTGTTTCTTGCCTCGCCATGGGGCGCATTATGGGGGCAAGGGGGGGCCGGGAAAAGAGGCGAAGTGTCACGTATCCTTCTCTGCGCGGCTCCAAGGTCAACTGGATCGTGCCCCGGTTCTGTCTCTGGGCAGCCACTTAAGCAATAGCAAGTGGGCGGTAAACTACGTGATTTTTTCAGTTGCGCCCCGACTTCAGCGCGTAAGCATTTTTCAACGTTGATGCCCTTCAGCTTTTGATCTTGGGCCAGCACATACCGGTCGGCCATACCGGGGATATAGTCCGTTACTCGCAAGAGTCCGGTGAAGTCCTAAACTTGCTGGATAAATTGGTATGGGTGCATCCTCGCTGAGGTTTCGGAAACCAGCGCCGGTGGCTGCCGGTGCCAGCAAGGGGGCACCCGATGTTGTTGAGAGTACCGGCGTCGATGC